>CAIYGI010000235.1 GCA_903925685.1 uncultured bacterium | reverse complement strand
GCATCGTGCCCGGCACCCCGTCCCCGATCCAAACCCACCGCGAAACCAGCCACATTCGCCTCGTTGCGCTCCTCCTTGCCCGCTCCTCACGCTCGCTCCGCCCACTCCGGGGGCGTCACGGCCCTTACGCGCGGATTTGGGCTCGCGCTGCGCGCTGGTCTATTTGCATGCCGCCGTGTAATCTATCTCACTTATGCGGATGCACACTGCCAAGACCCGGACAATGCGGGACGCCGCGCAACGCCTGCTGCTGATCACGCCGCCCATGCTGTCCGTCAACACCCCCTATCCGGCAACGCCGGGTCTGGCTGGTTTCATGCATAGCCACGGCATCGCCGCGGCGCAGGCCGATTTATCGCTGGCGTTGATTTTGCGCCTCTTTTCACGCGGCGGCCTGACGCGCGTCGCGGCGGTCCTGACCGGAAGCCGGCGGCGCACAGCCACCCCCGCCGTACGCCAATTTCTGCGCCATGCCGCGGACTACATTTCAACCGTGGACGCCGTAATCGGTTTTTTGCAGGGGCGCGATCCAACGCTGGCCTACCGGCTGGCGGAACGCGGTGTCTTGCCCGAGGGGCCTCGCTTTAGTCCGCTCGACGCCTCCTCCGGCGCGCCGGGCGACGATCCCCTGACCTGGGCTTTTGGCGCGCACGGAGTGCAGGACCGCGCCCGGTATCTGGCGAGCCTTTATCTGGACGATCTGGCGGATGCGATTCACGACGGCGTGGATCATCATTTTGAACTGGCCCGTTACGGCGAACAGCTGGCGGTGTCGGCTTCCAACTTCGACCCTCTGGCCGCCGCACTGGCGTCGCCCCCGACGCTGGTGGACCGCATGCTCGACGAACTCGTCGTGGAAAACCACCGCCGGCACCGCCCCACCCTGGTCGGCCTTACCGTTCCCTTCCCCGGCACGCTCTATGGCGCGCTGCGCATTGCCCGCCGCCTGCGCGCACTGCGGCCCCGCCCCCTGATCGTGCTGGGCGGCGGCTATGTGAACACGGAACTGCGCGCGCTGAGCGAACCGCGGCTTTTCGACTTCGTGGATGCCGTCATGCTCGACGACGGCGAAGTGCCGCTGCTGCGCTACGCGGAGTGGTGCGCAGGCCGCGCCGGCGAAGAAAGTCTGACGCGCATATTCCGCCGCCGGCGCGGCCGCGTCGTGTACCAGGCCGGACCGCCAAGCGCCGAAACCCTGCCGGGCGACAGCGCAACCCCCGCCTTCGAAGAGCTGCCGCTGGGAGATTACCTATCGGTCATCGAAAGTCTCACCCCCATGCTGCGGCTCTGGTCCGATGGACGCTGGAACAAGCTGTCCGCGGCGCACGGCTGTTACTGGCATCGCTGCCGGTTTTGCGACACGAGCCTGCCTCATATCGCGCGCTTCCGTCCGCTGGCGGCGGACAAGCTGGCGGACCGCATGGCGGAGGTCATCGCGCGCACAGGCCAGTCGGGCTTTCATTTCGTGGACGAGGCCCTGCCGCCCGCACTGCTGCGCCAGCTTGCGGAGCGTCTGCTGTCGCGCGGCATCACCGCCAGCTGGTGGGGAAATATCCGGTTCGAGCCCGCCTTCACTCCCGGCCTGGCTCGTTTGATGGCCCGCGCGGGCTGTATCGCCGTTACGGGCGGCTTGGAATGCGCAAACGACCGCCTGTTGACGCTGATGAACAAAGGCATAAACCTGGCCGGCGCGGCGCGCGCCTGCCGGGCTCTGTCCGAGGCCGGCCTGCTGGTGCATGCCTATCTGATGTACGGATTCCCGACGCAAACCGTTCGCGAAACAGTGGACGCGCTCGAATACGTGCGCCAATTATTCGCCGCCGGATGCCTGCACTCGGCCTTCTGGCACCGCTTTGCACTGACCGTCCACAGCCCCATCGCCCGCGAGCCGGAGGCCTTCGGTCTGCGCCTGACGCCCGGGCCCGGCGCCGGCTTTGCCTGCAACGAGCTTGCATACACAGAGCCCGGCGCGGCCGATCACGCCCGTCTGGGCGAAGGCTTGCGCCGCGCCGTATACGCCTATATGCACGGCGTCGGCATTGAAACTTCCGTCATCCGCTGGTTTCCAGCCCGCGTCCCACGCCCCGCCATCGCCCCCGACGCCGTGACGCAAATGCTCGCCGTGACGTAACCGTCCTCCAACCGGAGCAGGAAAACTGCATGCCAATGTAAGACCATGCATGTTTACAGCCATCCCGTCGCTCTGGCAAGCAGACCGACGTAGCGGACGTAATCGGGCCAGGCAACGTCGGACGGCACCCCGTGGTCGCAGGACGGCACAAAGCCGCCATCGTCGATCACGGGGCGCAGACGCGCGATCTCGTCCTTGATCGCCCGACCGCCGCGGGCCATGGCGCGTTTGTCGACGCCGCCGCGGTAGGCCATCGAGCGTCCGAACTGGCGGCGGAAGGCGGGCAGATCGTTGCCCGCGGCGACCTCGATCGGGTCGCACATGTTGATCCCGGCCTCGATCCAAAGCGGAATCAATTCGCCGATGAACCCATCCGAGTCCATGCCGTAAACGGGAACTCCCGCGCCGCGAATGATCTCCCCCCAGCGTTTCCAGGTCGGCAGGATAAATTCGCGCGTCATGGCGGGCGAGATCATCGAGAAGCACTTGTAGGCCATGTCCTCGGATAGATGGACCTCGTCCGGGATCACATGCTCGAAAGTGCGGCGGAGCAGGCGCGAGACGTGCGACTCCCAGAAGGCGATCATCTCGCGCACGAGATCGGGGTCGTCGTAGAAAAGCGTACACAGCCCTTCGAAGCCTACCCATTCGCGCAATTGCCAGAACGGGCCGGAGAAATGCAACTGGAGGTAACCCTCGCGATCGGCGAGCCGGGCGCCCAGCGCCGCCGCATCGGCCGGCAGGCGCGCCGGATCGTCGGAGTCGTAGCGGCGCTGGATATCCTCCCAGTCCTTTCGATTCTCGACCGGACACTTGATCCAGCGGCGGGTGACGAAGTCGATCGCGTCGCGCAGGTGCGCGACCGTAAATTCCTTGCCGATTTCGCAGATGTTGCCCTTCCAGTCCTGCACGACGCGCGAGTCGGGCCGCTCTTCAATAACCTTTTCCTCGAAGATGGGGATCAGGCGCTCGTTGACGCGGAAACGACTGTCGGCGGCCGGCCACGGCAGCGTCCCTCCAGACAGACGGTAGGCATATTCGTTGTAATCGGCCACATCGGCCGGCAGTCCCTGCCTGTGCCACGCCTCCAGCGTCGAACGGCGTCCGCCGCCCGGCTGCAGCGGCACGCGATCGGGCCGGCGAAAAAGCATTGTTTCCAGCATCCGTCGCCGCGCCGTCATGATCGTGTCTCCTGAATATTATTGCCCGTCGCCACCGGTTGTTCCACAGAAACGAACGTCCTCTCCTCGGTGGCAGGCGATCAATATGGGCATTATGCAAGAATCATTTTATTATAGCTAGGTGCGGAACCGAACCAAGGCTGATCGATCCAGGCTGTCGATCCAGGCTTGCATTCCTGGCATTTAACCGACATCATCCTGCTCGTCTGAACTTGACCCGTGGTTCGCGGGCACAAGTTTTTCGTGAAATTTTCGTAGAGGAAAGGACGAAGCGCATGGCGGGAAAAGCTGTAAGCACGGATTCCCTGGAGATCGCGGTTAAAAAGAAATACGCGGGCCGGAAATTCCGGGTCGCCTTTATCGGATGCGGCGGCATCAGCACTACGCAGATGAACATATTTGCCAAGATGCCCGACGTTGAAGTGGTCGCGGGCGTGGATATCGTTCCGGCGCGCTTGAAAGCGTTCAGCGAGAAATGGGGCGTGACCAGGCTGTATAAAGACTGGAAAACGATGTTGAAGGAAGTGAAGCCGGATGGGGTGAGCGTGTGTACACCCAACGGTCTGCACGCCGCGCCCGTCATCGATGCCCTGAAGGCGGGAGCTCACGTCATCTGCGAAAAGCCCATGGCGATGAACCCCGGCGAGTGCGAAAAGATGATCGCCGCCGCCAGGAAGGCCGGGAAAAAGCTCGCCATCGGTTTCCAGTACCGCTACCACCCGAACACGCAGTTTCTCACGCGCGCGCGGGATGACGGACAGTTCGGCGAGATCATGTTCATGAAGTGCCAGGCGTTGCGCCGCCGCGGCATTCCCAACTGGGGCGTCTTCGGCCAGAAGAAATTGCAGGGCGGCGGACCGATGATCGACATCGGCGTGCATGTCATCGAGATGGCCCACTATTTCATGGGTTCGCCAAAACCCGTGGCTGCGTCAGGCAACACCTGGACCTATATGGGTAACAAGCCCTCCAAGGTGGTCAGCATGTGGCCAAATTGGGATTACAAGACTTATACCGTCGAAGACCTGGCCATCGGCCAGATCCGCTTCGACAACGGCGCCATCCTGCAGATCGAAGCGAGCTTCGTGGCGCATATCGAGAAGGACATGTGGAACTTCAATTTCATGGGAACCAAAGGCGGCGGACAATGGGACCCGCCCATGATCTTCACCGACCGCAGCAACACGATGATCAATTCCAGCCCGGCTTTTGTGGGCAACCAGACCTCGTTTGAATCCATGTTTGAGAGCAAGCAACGGAATTGGGTCGACGCATGCACCAGGAACACGCCGCTTGAAGCCCCGGGCGAGGCAGGACTGGCCGTACAGAAGATGCTCGACGGCATCTACCGTTCCGCGGCCGCCGGCAAAGAGGTCGCGATCAGGTAGCGACGGACAGAGTGGAGCAAATATTGCTTCATCCGTACTTGGCTCTCATTTCACGCACTACCTCCATAACCGGTCGTCCGCTGGCTCTGCCTGACTCGATGTCTTGAAGCCTGGCTTCCAATTCTGCATCCCATTCCTGCCCGATCTCTTCCTCTATCTGTTCCGTTGTCGTCATACATACTCCACGGCCTAATCAATCACCTGGGCAGTTGTCCCTATTTAAGCAACTCGTTCAATCCTGCTTCGTCGAGCACTTTCACACCCAACTCGCGCGCTTTTTCCAGTTTCGAACCGGCGTCGGATCCGGCGATGACCAGGCTGGTCTTGCGGCTGACGCTGTCCGTCACCGTGGCTCCGCGCTGACGCAAGGCCGCCTTGGCCGCGTCGCGCGTCAGGCTCGTTAGCGTGCCGGTCAACACCACGGTCATTCCCGTCAGCGGACCGCCGCGGGCAGGCGCTTCGGCGCGCGGCGCGACGCCGTGCGCGCGCAGCTTGTCCAGCACCGCGCGATTGCCGGGATTGTCGAAAAATTCGCGCAGACTGCACGCAATCGTCGGTCCGATATCCGGCGTTTCCGCAAATTCCGCCTCGGTCGCCGCCGCCAGCGCATCGAGCGACCCGAAATGCGCCGCCAGCTTGCGCGCCGCCCCCTCGCCGACGTGCAGTATCCCCAGTCCGGTCAGCAATCGCCACAATTCCGGCGTTTTGTGCGCGGCGAGCGCCGCCACCACGTTGGCGGCGGATTTTTCGCCCATGCGCTCCAGTCCGGCCAGGAGTTCCGCCGTAAGCGCATAAAGATCGGCCACGTCATGCACCAGTCCGCGTTCGACCAATTGATCCGCCAGCGATTCGCCTAAGCCTTCGATGTCCATCGCGCCGCGCGAGGCGAAATACTGGATCCGCCGCTTGAGTTGCGCCGGACAGCCGAGGTTTTCGCAGCGCCAGGCCACGAACTCGGGATCGCGCGCGACAGGCCCGCCGCAGGCTGGGCAGCAGCCGCCGATGTGGGCGTGCAGATCGAAGGGCGCCGTCGAGGACGGGCGTTTCTCGGCGACGATGCCCACCACGGCGGGAATGACCTCGCCGGCTTTTTCGATAATTACCGTATCGCCGACGCGGATATCCTTGCGCCGCACTTCCTCTTCGTTGTGAAGCGTGGCGCGGGAAATGGTGGAGCCCGCCAGCAGCACCGGCTCCAATTCGGCCACCGGCGTCAGGGTCCCGGTGCGGCCGACCTGCACGGTGATCGCGCGCAGCACCGTGCTGGCCTGCTCGTGGGAATACTTGTAGGCGATGGCGAAGCGCGGCGCGTGCGCCGTGGCACCGAGGCGCCGCCACCAGTCCAGGCGGTTGACCTTGACCACAGCCCCGTCTATTTCATAGGGCAACTCATGCTCGCGCGTCCGCAGTTCCTCGATGCGCTGGAAGACCTGCTCGACGTCGCGGCAGCGCCACCACCAGCGATGCGTCGGCAGGCCCAATCCCGGAAAACTTTCCAGCACGCCGGACTGCGTCTCGAAAGTCAGGCCTTCAACCGCGCCGACGGCGTAAAAAAGCGCGCCCAGCGGCCGCCCGGCCACCACGCGGGCGTCGAGTTGCTTTAGCGAACCGGCGGCGGCGTTGCGGGGGTTGGCAAAGGGCTCTTCGCCGGACTCGCGGCGCGCCTCGTTCAGCGCCTGAAAGCCCGCGATCATCATGAAGGCCTCGCCGCGCACTTCCAGCAGGGCGGGCGGATGCGCCGCGCTCAATTTCAAGGGAATGGCATGGATGGTTTTGAGATTGGCGGTAATGTCGTCCCCGGTCACGCCATCGCCCCGCGTGGCGCCCTGCGCCAAATGACCATGTTCATACCGTACGCTGATTGAAACGCCGTCAATCTTGGGTTCCAGAGTGTATTCCGGCGTCTCGCCATCCAGCAGTTTGCGCACGCGCGCGTCGAACTCCTTCAACTCGTCGAGATTGTAGGTGTTATCGAGCGACATCATCGGCTGAAGGTGGCGCACGCTGGCGAATGAGGAGAGCGGCTGGCCCGCGACGCGCCGCGTCGGGGAGTCGGGCGTCACCTGGTCCGGAAAGGCGGCTTCGATTTCGCGCAACTCGCGGTAGAGTTCGTCGTAGGCGCGGTCGGATATTTCCGGGCGCGCTTCGACATAGTACAGGCGGTCGTGCCGGTCGATCGCGCGGCGCAGGAACGCCAGCCGAGTATTGGCCTCGCGCTGATTCATCGAAATAGCCGTGGTGAAAACCGCGGTCTGTCAGGCTACAGGCCCGCGTGGTCGTCTTTACTTCAGCCTATCAACCTTCAGTCTATCCACCTATCCGACATCAGAGCGGCATCGGATTGCAGAGATTCTTGCCGGAATCCGCCACGCGTCCGCAATTGAAGCAGACAAACTTCGGGGTTTTGACCAGCTTCTTGATCTCCTCGAACCGCCCCTCGCTGGCCAGCACGCACAAATGGCCCTTGTGATCGTCGCACTCGCATTTTTTCGTCGCCATGGATCGTCTCCTTGATAATGCGCGCGAAGCCCGACGCCCGCGCCGCGGGATCAACTTACCGCAGCACACACCGCGCGGTCAATCCGCCTGCACCATTCTAAAGCAAATCGGCATGGTCAAGATTTTCCGGCAGCGGTTCGCGGTCGGGAACCGTGTTCATGCCCACCGGCCCGGGCGTACTCCAGAGTTTATGCCACACGCGCAGGTTGTCGATCACCGCCACGGCCACGATGGCGAGAATCGCAGCGCTGAGCCACAGATTCACTCTGTTGCCTAGCGCGTGATAGGTGCGGATGTTGAGGATGTCGGCCGTAAAGGTTGTGACCACGAGAAACAGGCACGGCAGCGCGGTCACCAGCGCATACCAGCGCTTGCGCGCGATGCGCAGGATGACCGTTGTGCCGACCGCCAGCGCCAGCGCGGCCAGGGTCTGGTTGGCCGCGCCGAACATCGGCCAGATGCTGGAAATGTCGCCCGTGAAAAGCAGATAGCCCCAGGCAACCGAGACCGCCGCGCTCGTAAAAAGCATGCCCGGCGGCCAGCCGACTTCGCGAAACCGCGGGTGGGCATAGCCGAGCACGTCCTGCAGGATGTAACGCGCGACGCGCGTGCCGGCGTCGATCGTCGTCAGAATGAACAGCGCCTCGAACAGGATCAGAAATTGAAAGAGGTAACGCATCGCGTGGTGCATGCCTTCGCCGAGTTTGCCGAAAATGTGCGCCATACCGACGGCCAACGAAACCGCGCCGCCGGGGCGGTTGGTCACGTCGATCCCCACCCATTGGCTCAACTGCGCCAGTTCGACCGGCACCATGCCGAGTTTGGCGAAAACTTCGGGCCTGGAGTTGATGACAAAGTAGTCGGACGGATTCAGCGTGCAGGCCGCGATCAGGGCCATCAGCGACACAAAGGCCTCGGTCAGCATCGCCCCGTAGCCGACCATCGGAATGCGCCGTTCGCTGTCGATCAGCTTCGGCGTCGTACCCGAGCCGATCAGCGCATGGAAACCGGAAATCGCGCCGCAGGCGATCGTGATGAAAACATAGGGCCACCACGGCCCCGAGACGATCGGTCCGCCGCCCTGGCAGAACGAGGTGGCGAAAGGCATGCGCAGCGCGGGGTGAACGACGATCAAGCCGACGGCGAGCGCGCCCACCACGCCGATCTTCATGTAGGTGCTCAGGTAGTCGCGCGGCGCGAGCAGCAACCAGACCGGCAGCACCGCCGCACAGAAGCCGTATATCGGCAGGGCCAGCGACAGCGCCTTGCGGTCGAGCGTCAGCCAGTTGCCCAGCGCCGTCTGCGCCACCCATGGACCGGCGGCCACGGCGGCGATGACCAGCAGGACTCCGATAACCGAGCCGGATGCGATGGCGCCCGGCCGGAGACGGAACATATAGAGGCCGACGCCGATGGCGATCGGGATTGTCGCGGCGATCGAAAAGACACCCCAGGGATTGAGGTAGAGCGCGTTGACCACGGCGACCGCCAGTCCGGCCAGCGACACGATGATGACGAACAGAATCGCCAGCGCCGTCATGAAGCCGGTGACGGGGCCCACATCGCGCCGGGCGATGACGGCGATGGAATGGCCGTCGTGGCGGACCGAGGCGAAGAGAATGACCATGTCATGCACGGCGCCCGCGAAGACAGACCCGAACAGAATCCATAGAAACCCCGGGCCCCAGCCATACTGCGCGGCGAGCGTGGGACCGATCAGCGGTCCGGCCCCGGCGATAGCGGCAAAGTGATGGCCGAAGACCACCCAGCGGTTGGTGGGCATGTAATCGTGGCCATTCTGCAGCCGGTGGGCCGGCGTCGCCCGCGCCTCGTCCATCATCAGCACGCGGGCCGCGATGAACGCGGCATAGTAGCGGTAGGCCAGCACGAAGACGCACAGCGCGACCGCAAGCAGTACGAGCGAATTCATGCTGGCAATAATACTTGAAACCGCGCCGGCGAAAAGGTTAAAAGCCGAGCAGCCGTCAGATCGCCGCGCGCAGTTCGCGGACCAGTTGTGACAAACGGCCCTCGCGGGCGGCTTTCACGAAGGCGCTGCCCACCACCACGCCGTCGGCCAGGCCGGCCACCGCGCGGGCCTGCGTACCTTCGCTCACGCCAAAACCCGCCGCGATCGGCAGCGCCGTGACCTCGCGCAGCGTTTGAATCTGAGCGGCCGCATCATCCGCCACGGCATGACGCGCGCCGGTCACACCGCGGAAGAGGATATAATAAACAAAACCGGTCGCCTTCGCCAGGATGACGGACGCGCGTTCCTTGGGAGTGGTCGGCGCAATCAGTGGAATCAATGCCAATCCGTGCCGCGCCGCCGCCGCCCGCAGTTCGCCCGCTTCCTCGTAGGGCAGGTCGACGATCAGCAGGCCGTCCGCCCCGGCCGCCGCCGCGTCGCGGCAAAAGCGTTCGTAGCCGTAGGCAAAGACGGGGTTGGCGTAACCAAACAGCACAATCGGGGTCGCGAGATCGCGCCGCAGTCGCCGCACCAGTTCCAGCACCGTGGTCGTGGTCGTCCCCGCCTGCAGCGAGCGAAAGGCCGCGGCCTGAATCACCGGCCCGTCAGCCGTCGGATCGCTGAACGGTACGCCCAGTTCCAAAATATCGACGCCCCCGGCCACCGCCGCCCGCATATCCGCTTCGGAAACGGTCATGTCGGGATCGCCGGCCGTCAGGTAACCGACCAGCACCTTGCGGCCCTGCGCGCGCCGCTCCTGAAAACATGCATCTATCCGGTTCATAGGCCTTCCGCCTCCTCCACGCTTGAAAGATCCTTGTCGCCGCGTCCGGACAAACAGACCACCAGCATTCCGCTGTGGCCCAGTTTTGGCGCGCGCTTTTTCGACTCCGCCAAGGCGTGGCTCGACTCCAGCGCCGGCAGAATGCCTTCCAAATGCGCCAGCTCGTGAAACGCCGTCAGCGCCTCGCGGTCGGTCACCGCGCTGTATTCCACCCGCCGCACATCGGCCCACAGGGCGTGCTCGGGCCCGACGCCGGGATAGTCCAGGCCCGCGCTGATCGAGTAGGCGTTGAGAATCTGGCCATGCGGGTCCTGCAGGACATAGGACTTGGAGCCATGCAAGATACCCACCTTGCCGGCCTCGATGCTTGCCGCATGCCGGTCCGTGTCCAGTCCATCCCCGCCCGCCTCGACGCCCACCAGTTGCACCGCCGCGTCGTCGAGAAAGGGACGGAAAATACCCGCGGCGTTGCTGCCGCCGCCCACGCAGGCCAGGATCATGTCGGGCAGCCGCCCGGCCTGGGTCAGTATCTGCGCCCGCGTCTCGACTCCGATCACGCTCTGAAAATCGCGCACCATCTCGGGATAGGGATGCGGGCCGGCCACGGTGCCGATGACGTAAAAAGTGTCGTCCACCTCCGCCACCCACGAGCGCAAGGCCTCGCTCATCGCATCCTTGAGCGTCTGCGTGCCGCTCGTGACGGGAATCACCCGCGCGCCCAGCAAACGCATGCGCTGAACATTCGGCGCCTGACGGCGGATGTCCTCGACGCCCATATACACATCGCAACTCATGCCGAAACGCGCCGCCACGGTCGCCGTCGCGACGCCGTGCTGTCCGGCGCCCGTCTCGGCCATCAGTTTCTTCTTGCCCATGCGCACCGCCAGCAGCGCCTGCCCGACGGTGTTGTTGATCTTGTGCGCGCCGGTGTGATTGAGATCCTCGCGCTTGAGATAGATCCGCGTTCCATAGACGGCACTCAGCCGCGGCGCAAAGTAAAGCGGCGAGGGACGCCCGACATAGTGCTCCAGCAGGTCGTCGAAATCCCGCTGGAAAGACGGATCGCGCTGCGCCTCCCGATACGCCGCCTCCACCGCCAGCAGCGCCGGCATCAGCGTCTCCGCCACATAGCGCCCGCCATAGACCCCAAAATGGCCGCCGGCATCGGGAACGTTAACTATTTCCGTACCCATAATCGCTCACTCCTAACTGACACAGGTGGTAGGTGTAAGGTGGTAGGTGGTAGCACATTCTTCCCTAACACCTACCAACTAACACCTGCTATCCGATCCTTTTCCTCTTATTCCAGCCCCTCTTTCCGTGCCGCGGCACGGGCGTGCTCGATGAACGACCGCACACGCGTCCGGTCCTTGCGGCCGGGCGCTGCCTCCACCCCGCTTGCCACATCCACGCCCGCCGGACGAACGGCGCTCACCGCCTCGGCTACATTTTCCGGCGTCAGCCCGCCCGCCAAAAGCATCGCATGGCGGCGCGCAAATTCCGCCGCCGCGCTCCAATCCGCCGTCTGTCCGGTGCCGCCGTAGACTCCCGCCGGCGCCGCGTCCACCACATAATACTCGGCGGGCCAATTGTCGGGCGGCGGCCGGCAGAGCCCGTCAGACAATCGAACGGCGCGCCACAGCGGCAAGGGCATTCCTTGAAACTCCCCGCTCGCTTCGTCGCCATGCAGTTGTACCACCGTCAACCCGCAATCGCACGCCACCGTTTCGACCGCCGCCCGCGCGGCGTTGATGAATACGCCCACCTTGCGCGCGCCCGCAGGCAGTTTTTCGCAGATCGCGCGCAAGACCGTGGCGTCAATGCCGCGCGGCGACTTCATGTAGGTCACGAACCCAAGATAATCCGCCCCCGCCTCCAGCGCCGCCAGCGCATCGTCAAAAGTCGTCAGCCCGCATATTTTGATTGAGAACATTTTTAGTCAGGACTGCCCGCCCTGCAACCATATTTTGCCGCCGTTCACGGGGTATAAAAACAGGTAACCGTATCACAGCGAAGAGGTTATTCACCACAAAAGAACGCACAGCGCGCAAAGAATATCCTTACTACCTGACGGGGAGGCGTTGAGTTTGAATGAATTTCTCGATTTCGAATCTGTAGGATCCGAAATTGATAAGTAGACCATGTTCGATAGCTGTAGCCTTCAGATAATGAAGCACTTGAGCCTTGTGCTCGTTTGCGAGGGTTTTACATGCCTTGAGTTCGATAAGAAGGACGTCGTTGACGACTACATCCGCGAAATACTCTCCGATAACGGCGCCATCTTCATCGAGAATCGTGATGGGGTGCTGTTGCTTGATACGGAAACCTGCCTTCCGCAGACGCTGCACCAAAGCGTTTTCATACACCTTCTCCAAGTACCCATTGCCATGATAGACGTGAATCGCATATGAGATCTCCCGAACTTGATCGCACAACTTCATGATGTCATCCATAGTCACTCCACCTCTTGGCGTTCCTTGCGTTCTTTCGCGGTGAACTACTCCCTGGTGTCCACGCAGAGACCGTGAACGGTTACCAGGTTTTCAATGCGGCGCCGGGATCGTCATGGCGCAGCAGCGCCTCGCCGACCAGGAAGCCGCGATAGCCCAAAGCCTCCAGCGCGACGAGATCGGCCGCATTTCGCAGACCGCTCTCCGCGATCCAGATGCGCTCTTTAGGCAGTTTTCCTGCCAGGTTCCGCGCGATAGCCAGATCGGTCTTCAGCGTTGTCAGGTCGCGAGTGTTGACGCCCACCAGCGCGTCCGGGCAACGCTCGATGTGCGCCAGTTCCGACTCGCCATGAATTTCCACGATCGCTTCCAGCCCGAGCGCCGTTGCTTCGGCAGCCAGGCGGCCGCAGGTCTCGGGGTCCAGCAGCGCCGCGATAAGCAGCACCGCATCGGCGCCCCAGGCCGCGGCCTCCAAGATCTGGTAGGCGTCCACGACAAAATCCTTGCGCAGAATCGGCAACTCCACCGCCGCGCGCACAGCCAGTAAATCCTCCCGCGCACCATCGAAGTGCAGCGGTTCGGTCAGCACCGAAAGCGCCACCGCGCCCGCCGCCGCATAAGACTGCGCGATCGCAGCCGGAAAATAGGGCTCACGCAAGACGCCGGCCGATGGACTGCGCCGCTTGATCTCCGCGATGACCCGCCGGCCAGGCTGCATCAGCGCCGCGCGCAGCGAGCGCGGTTTGCGCCGCGCCGCAATCCAGCGCAACTCCGCCTCCGGCGCCGCCACCCGCGCCGCCGCCACCGCCGCGCGCCGCTCTTCGGCAATTTGGAACAGAAGATTTTTCATGCTTATTCCATTCCGGGAACTACTGTGTCCTCGAACGCCCAAAACTCCGACGGCGTAAGAATCCTGACGCCTTCATATCGTTGAAGATCGGTCAGGTCTTTATCGCCGGTAACAATTGCGGCACACTCGCCCGTTCGGGCGGTTGCCAGGATGGTGTCGTCATCGGAATCGCGGCAGACTGGAATCGGCAAGGGAGCGGGAACGATGAGACGCGTTCTCGTCCGTAGAAGATGAATGGCCACCCGCGCTTCAGTCTGCGTGTAACCGAACTTCCTGGTCAGGACATCCATCAATTCCCCCAGGATGAATTCGGAGAGGACGACCTCGTGATGAACGATGCAATGTTCCAGTAGTTCATTACAGTTGCCGTGAGCAATGAAGGAGGCCACAAGGACATTGGTGTCCAGAACGATTTTCATGATACGCGGTCGAATACGTCCTGATCCGTATAGACTCCACGCCGTGCCGCCTTGGGCGTCATGGCCTTGCGCAGGTTGCGGAACTGCCGGATGAAGAGGTAATCGCGGACCGACTCGCGCACAATGTCGCTACGTGACATCCCTTCCGCGTTCGAAACGCGATCCAGTTCCTTCCTCACGTCTTGAGGAATGCTAACCGTGATGGTGCTCCTCATAGTTTTCCCCTTTCCTGTAATAAATTGTCTTACAGTCCGGCGCTCTTGTCAAGCATTAATTCCAGTCGTCAAGATACCCGCGCGTCACCGCAGGATCGAACGAAGACGGCCTCGATACGCATCAGGCACGGTCTTGCTTTGTGGCTCCGACGGAATCTGATCCCCGGTGCCCGGCAGAATAAATCGTGGTTCAATTTGCGCCTTACTCATGCTTTGCCTCAAATTGGTCCGCCCGTCGCCAGCCCAATCAGTTCCTTTTTTTCGTCCGTGTATTTCGCGCATTTCGTGGTCACAATCTTCTGCGCCGCCCGCCATCTGAATTTAGAACGTTATGTGTCAATGCTCTGACTTGCACAGAATCTTTCGTTCGTTGCGATCCGTAAACTGCTCCGGCTTCCGCAACGGCTGCAATCTGTCGCTTCGACGCTCTTTTCGATCATCTGTCTTTTGCCGAGTGTTGCATGAATTCGCTTGTTCGCATTTCTCATAGAGGGTTTCGGGTGCAATGTCCGCCCCATTCGGCCAAGCGATCGTGCCGCCTTCGATTCTAGCCTGCCGGAAGAAATCGAGATCTTTGAGCGGGGCGAAAACAGGTCCCCGTTGCAGGTACTCAGAGAAATCGACGATCGCGCTGGTTTGGTCATCGAAGACAATCAGAAAAGAATAGTCTGACTTGTACTCGATCTTTTGGACATCGTTGAAATTCCACATGATGCACCTCAATCCAGTGGGGCGATTTTCTTGATTTCTTTTCCAGCCTGAGTAAGTTCCCAATCTTCGCGCAGTTCGTTGCTGTGCATGTCGATCCATTCGCGCACCAGTCTAACGGCTGTGCGCGATCCGAGACCTCCCCTTGTGATGTTTCCGTTCAGATCAAACACGGCCTTGCTTCCCTGGTACTCCGCATGGATATGCGGAGGGTTGTGCTCATCAAAGAACATCCGAATGATGATTCCGAAGAATCTGCTGATTTCAGGCATAGTGAACAACAGCCTTCCAATCCACCCGAAAAGTATCACGCTACAGCGGTTCCACGGTTCCCAACAGTATACATCATATTTCAGCTTGCGCCTTACCCACGTATTGCCTCAAATCGGTCCACCAGCCGCCCTTCCAATCAACTCCCTTTTCGTGCATTTTGCGTGTTTCGTGGTCAAACTATTCTGCGCCGCCCGTTTGCTGAATGCCAATGATTATTCCAATCTTTTCTTCCAATAGTCAGGCGCACGTCGCAGATGCATCACGGCTATAATCTGAACTTCATCATTTCTTTCTCGAAAAATTATCCCGTATGGGAAGTGGCTTAATAAGGCCCGCTGACAACTGGCTTCAATCCGGGGGTATAACTGCGGTTGGTTTTGAATGTGAGTGAGTCCATCTTGCAGGGCAATAGAAAACCTCTTGCCAAGACCGGTCTGTCGCTCTTCGTAATAACGAACCGATTCAACTGCTTCAACTCTGGCCTCGGGATGAAAACCGATGGGTTTCAACCCGTCACCCGTGAAATATCCCGAAAAACGCTCTCGGCTGGGACGAGTTTAACAACACCATCATCTATCTCTTTACATCGTTTGATGATTTCATCCCGCCAGGCAGGCGACAGTTCCTCATCATTTTCAACATCCAGACTTTCCAGCAATTTGTCAGCAAGGAAAGCTCTTGATTGTGAAGGGAGATGAAGCGCGCGGTCAATAACGTTTTGTGTATCTGTTGTCATAACATGTTTTGCCTCAAATTGGTCCGCCGCCGCCCAAACCAATCAGTTCCTTTGTTCGCGTGTTCCGTATTTCGTGGTCTAACCGAAGTTGTTGTTCGCCACCCCAACCTCCACATTACGCCAATCCGCCACCTTGACCGCTCCCGCAAACTCAAAACTACGCCATCACCTTTCGCATGCAAGAGCATTTTCACTGTTAACTGTTCCACACTCACGAATTCGTCCGCCTCGAAAGCGCCTTCTGTCACTTAACGAACTGCGTCATGAAACTGAGATACCCTTGCCGGCCGCCGCGTTTGTTCCACTTCTGAACGGATTTGACGAGGCGTTTCAGACAGAGAACGAGAGTTGGAACGTCAATTGGCGCGCACTCCATGGCATCCCATCCTGTGGCGGGCGCCACGGCACGGCCCAAGCGCCACTCGCACAAGGCCCTGACATCCCGAAACAGTTCGGCTTCCAGTCCTGAATTCTCGCTTGGCTTCGTTGCGCGCCCCGTAACTTCTGAAGCGTAAGTATGGGCCAGAGTCTCGTACGTTCGCAGCACTGGGTAGTCCGTCATATCCGGGTTTCGCCTGTACAGCATTGCTACAGCAAACTCCAGGTTCTGCAAAACATCTTGATGCTCTTCTTCGATCCTCATTACTTTACTCCTGCTTTGCCTCAAATTGGTCCGCCCGCCGCCCGCCCAATCGGCTTCTATTTTCGTGTATTTCGCGCATTTCGTGGTTCAAAATCGACCAGTTATTCACCGTTTTCCATATCCGTCCCCGGTCTCGCGCACCAGTTGCATCTGCAACCGGCTCCCGCACGCCTCGGCAAAACGGGTCAAAGTCTCAATGGATACATTCACCCCGGACTCGATCCGCGACACCACGCTCTGCGTCGTATGCATCCGCCGGGCCAGATCGGCTTGGGTGAGCCCCGCCTGTGTGCGCGCCACCTGCATCTGGCGCGCCACCTCGTATTCCACATCGAACTCTTCGGATGCCCTCCGGAACTCCGGATGAGCCCGAATGCCCGCCGCCTGCGTTTCGTGCGACGCACGCATACTTTCAAATGACCGTTTTTTCATCGCGCCCCAATATCGCACATATGCTATATTCCGTCAAGTCTTTTCGTGTCCTCTATCGCCCAACAGCCGAGACGGATCCGGATCTCCGGTGCCCGGCAGAATAAATCGTGGTTCAGTTTTGCGCCTTTACTCATGCTTTGCCTCAAAATGGTCCGCCCGCCGCCCGCCCAAACGTTTTTTTATGTTTCGCGTATTTCGTGGTCAAAATCTTTTCCGCCGCAACCGCACACGCAACTTCAACGCTACGCTGCCCGCTTCCGCCGCACAAGGGCAATGTTCACGGGGCGAACGCATCTAAATTGTGCCGCAATCAGGTTAACTGCGGATGAACGCGGATTGACACGGATAACTGGCAGGGCGCGAGGATACTGTCACTGTTTTTCATCATTCATCGTTCATCGTTCACACCTCACCCATTCGTCCGCCTCGCCAGCTTCTGCAACACCTCTTCGGCGCGGCCGCTGTCGATGGCCGCTTCGGCCAGTTTCAAGCCCTCGCGCAAATTTTCCGCCTTGCCGCCCGCCACCAGACCGGCGGCGGCGTTGAGGCAGACGATGTTCCGGCGCGGGCCTTTTTCGCCCGCCAGGATACGCCGGATAATGCCGGCATTTTCCGCCGGGTCGCCGCCCGCCAGCTCCGCGGGTTTGGCCAGCGCCTCGAAAAACTCCAGCGGGTCGAGGTCGTAGGTCTTGATGCGCCCGTTGTGCAATTCGCTCACTCGCGTGCGGGCGGTGGTGGTGATCTCGTCCATGCCGTCATGCCCATGCACCACGAACACCCGCTTGCTGCCCAGTCGGCGCAGCACCTCGGCCAGCATCTCTGTCAATTCCGGCGCGAAAACGCCCAGCACCTGACACTTGGCGCCCGCCGGATTGGCGAGCGGACCAAGCACGTTGAAAATCGTGCGCGTACCGAGCTCGCGCCGCACCGCGCCCGCGTGTTTCATGGCCGGATGCAGGGCCGGCGCGTAAAGAAAGGCCAGCCCGAATTCGTGCAGGCAGGCTTCCATCGTATCGGGGGGCGCCTCGATGTTCACGCCCAAGGCGGCCAGCACGTCGGCCGAGCCGCACTTGCTGGTGACGGCCCGGTTGCCGTGTTTGGCAACGGGCACGCCGGCCCCCGCCACCACCAACGCCGCCGCCGTGGAGATGTTGAAAGTGCTGGCGCCGTCGCCGCCCGTGCCGCAGGTGTCGATCACCGGCAGGCCGCGGGGATCCACAAAGACCGCATGCCGCCGCATCGAACCCGCCGCGCCGGCGATTTCCTCCACCGTCTCGCCGCGCACGCGCAATCCCATCAGCAGCGCGCCAATCTGGGCTGGCGTCGCGGCGCCGGCCATGATTAGATCGAAGGCCGTGGTCGCCTCCGTCTCCGACAGCGTCTTTCGTTCCGCCACATGTTTTATATATGTTTTCATTTCGGGGTCTTATTCATGTTCTAGACACTTACAAAAGTAGTCAGGAGCCAGAATTCAGAAGTCAGAATAAGACCGTTCTTCATTTTTGGTTCATTCTGAATTCTGACTTCTGACTCCTGACTTCTACTTGTTGCTCCGTGTTGTCAGCTCCAGAAAATTTCTCAACAGCCTTTTGCCCGTCGGGGTCAGGACGGACTCGGGATGGAACTGCACGCCATAGGTCGGGTGTGCGACGTGATGCATGCCCATGATCTCGCCGTCTTCGCTGAAGGCGTCGGGAATCAGTTCGTCCGGCACGCTCGACGCAGTTACGGAAAGGGAATGGTAGCGTCCGGCGGTGAAGGGATTGGAGAGCCCGCGGTAGAGCGGCGATGACCCTTCCGTGAAACTGACTTGCGACACCTTGCCGTGCATGATGCGTTGCGCGCCCGCCACGGTCGCGCCGAAGGCCACGCCTATGGATTGATGTCCGAGGCAAACGCCCAGCAGCGGCACCTTTCCGCTCAGGCGCCGGATCAAGGCCACGGAAATCCCGGCTTTCTCGGGCGTGCATGGCCCGGGCGAAATCACCACGGCGTCGGGCGCCAGCGCCACGATCGCGTCCACGGTTGTGGCATCGTTGCGAAACACCCGCAGGTCCGCCCCCAGCCCGCCCAGCATCTGGACCAGGTTGTAGGTGAACGAGTCGTAGTTATCGAGCATCACGATCATTTTGCGTTTTCCCCCAAATCCAGCCCGCGGGCGGCCAGTTCAACCGCGGCCCGCAGAGCGCGGGCTTTTTGACAGGTTTCCTGATATTCCCGCTCGGGATCGGAATCGTAGACGATCCCCGCACCGGCCTGCACCGAGACCTGGCCATCGCGCACATCCAGCGTACGGATGGTAATCGCCAGATCCATGTTGCCGTCATAGCTCAGATACCCGACCGCTCCGCCGTAAGCGCCGCGCGGTTCAGGTTCCAGTTCGTGAATAATCTCCATGGCGCGAATCTTGGGCGCTCCGCTCAGCGTGCCGGCCGGAAAACTCGCCGCGATCACATCGTAAGCGTCCAGTCCCTTGCGCAGCACGCCTTCGACGTGCGACACGAGATGCATCACATGGCTGTAGCGTTCCACGATCATGGACTCGGTCACCTGCACGCTGCCGATCGCGGCGATACGTCCGATGTCGTTGCGCGCCAAATCCACCAGCATCACATGTTCGGCGCGTTCCTTCTCGTCGGCCAGCAGTTCGCTCGCCAGTTCGCGGTCGCGCGCCTCCGTGGCCCCGCGCGGGCGGGTGCCGGCGATCGGACGGATCTCGATCCGGCTGCCGGTGAGGCGCACCATCACCTCCGGCGAAGACCCCACCAGTGTCTGTCCGCCGATTTTGAGGAAAAAGGTGTACGGCGAAGGGTTCAACAGCCGCAGCGCCCGGTAGAGGGTGAAGGGCGAGAGCCGCGTCTGCGCCGTAAAGCGCTGACTCAGCACGGTCTGAATAATGTCCCCGGCCTGGATGTAGCGTTTCGCGGCGGCGACCATCCCGCGGTAGGCGTCGGGCGTCATGTTCGAACTGAACTCGACCGCGCCGGCGGCGCTATCCGTCATCGCCTCCGCCGGACGGCTCAGCGTCGTTTCGATGCCTTCGATCGCCAGCGCCGCGGCGGCATAGGCGGCCTGCGGCGAGCTGTGCAGCGCCGGGCGCGAACCCACGACGATCTTGATCGTGTGGCGCAGATTGTCAAAAACGATCACCTGGTTCGCGCGCACGAAACGGCTGCGCGCAATGGCGAACGGACCGGTCGCCGCCTTGGGCATCGGCAGCCGTTCGAACTCCTCCGCGGCCTCATATCCCAGAAAGCCGACCACGCCGCCGATGAAGCGCGGCAATCCCGTCATGGGCGCCACGCGCACGCCTTTGTACACCTCGCGCAAGCGCTCCAGGTGTCCGGTCGGGCCATGGCTGTGATCCACGTCCAGAAAAGGTTCCGGGTTCACGCCGACAAACGAATAGCGGCCCCAGGTCTCGCCGCCCTCCATGGATTCCAGCAGAAATACCGTTTCGCGATCCACGAACCGGCGCAGCACGGTGACCGGCGTTTCCATGTCCGCCATGCGTTCCTTGACCACCGGAATCACGTCATATTCCGCCGCCAGCCGCACATATTCAGACTCGTTGGGTGAGATCATGTTTCTACTTATAGAAACATCGGGGGCGAATGTCAACCGCAAAAATAAAGCAAAGCGGACGCCGACCTATTGAGCGCCGACGGCGTCGCGAATGGCGCGCAGCGTTTCGCGGTCCTTGATCGACAATACCGCGCTGGAGTTCATCAGCTCGCCGGCCAGCTTGCCGGCCTTCTTTTTGTCGCCGTTCTTGAGATAGGCCTCGGCCAGATGGATCTGCACGGAGGGTTCGGACGCGTTAAGTTTGCCCGCCCTGAGCAGCGCCTCCAGGGCCTCAGGGTAGCGCCCCTGCTTGATCAGCAGCACGCCCAGCGTATCCCAGGCGACGTAAGCCTCCTGGTTGATCGCCAGCGCCTCGCGGGCCACTTGTTCGGCTTCGCCCAGGGAATTGCGTTCCTGCAGCACCCAGGCCAGGTCGTTCAGCGGGGCGAAGGCGCGCACCTTCTCGACGCTGCGCCGGAAGGACGTCTCGGCCAGCACGAGTTCGCTGCGCCGGACCTGCAACGAGCCCAGCACGTAATTGCCGAAGGCGCTGTCGGGCTGCAAAGTCAGGAGCCGCTTGACATGCGCCTCCGCGAGGTCGGCGCGCGCCTCGCGCACATCGAGTTGCAGCAGGATTTCCAGGGCTTCCGTGCTCGAGGCGCGCAAGATCAAGGCCTGTTCGAACAATTTGCGGGCCTCCGGCAGGTCCGCGCGCGCCATGGCAATCTGTCCGCGCACCATCAACGCCACATAATCGTTCTTACCCGCCGCGGACAGTTTGCGCTCGACTTCGCGCAGCGCCGTCATGTCCTTCTGCTTGATCATGACCGTCGCCAGCAGTGCCCAGCCCGCCGTCATGTCGGGCGCCAAGTCGACAACTTCCTGCAATGTCACGCGGGCCTGGTCGGTCTTGCCGGTCAGGATCTCCATCACGGCATAGTCGAGCGCCAGCCGTTCTTTAGGAACGCCGAGCTGCTCGGCCCGTTTCAGGTAATCGGTCGCCTCGGGAAAGTGGCGGCGCCGGATTGCCGCCCGCGCCAGGCCCAGCAGCGCGCCGCTGTTCTTCGGGTTGCGATCGAGGAGTTGCTTGAAGAGCGTCTCACCCTCTTCGATCTGGTCGCTGCCGAGGTAAACCCCGGCCAGCGAGGCGGTCAGCCTGTCGGTCTGTCCGGCGGGCGAAAGTTCGATGGCTTTCTTCAGTCCGACGACGGCCATGCCGGGCTGCCCGGAAAGCGCCCAGGTCATGCCCAGGTCCACAAACGCCTCCGGCAGACGGATGTATCCGTAGTAGCGCGACACCGCCCAGATGCGGTAATGCTCCTTGATCCGGCCCATGGCGTCCTCGAAATCGGCCACCACCATCTCGGAATCCGCAGTTTCGTAGCCGCGCCGCAGCATGGCGTACTGGTTCATCATCGCGCTGATGTTGTCCGGCGCGATCGCCCGGGCGCGCCGGTAGACTTCCCATGCGTCGGCGTCGCGTTTGCTGTCTTCAAGCAGCACGCCGAGGTTGTTGGCCACCATGCTGGCGTGCCGCAGCAACTGCTGTGCCAGCGGCGCCAGCATCCCGCGCTCGGCGACGACGCGCAGCAGGTCGGCCATGAAAAGTTCCCGCGAGAAGGCGGTATGCGCCTTCCAGAGCGCTTCAAGATCGCATTCCCGTCCCTCGCGATAACCGAAGAAGACCAGTTTGTTTGGCGCCGCCTGGCGCCCCGCCGCCAGCCAGAGATCCGGCAGGGGCATGATCGCAAGGTTGCTTTCGATCCCGGGCTCCGTGGCGATCCATTCCCTCAGCAACGGCAGTCCGCCAACCTCGACCAGGCTTTTCAGGCGCGGATTCCTGAAGTGGCGCTCGATCGTCCGCATGTAATTCATGTTCGCGGTCCAGCGCAGATTTATCAGTTGCACTGGCAGCCGCAGGTCGCGTCCGGCGAGCGCGATATTGTCGTCCAGCACGCCATCGGTCAGTAGCAGTGAGCGCCCCTCCATGCTTTGCACAACAGCGCGGGCATAGGCGTTGATCGCGCGGGCTTCGCGCGCGTCCGCCAGCGTGACGTTAAACCAGGCGGTCGCCGCGGCCGCCAGCACGCCGAGGCCGGCCAGCATGGGACCGCCCCACTGGCGAAACCAGCGCCGCACCCCCGTGGCCTCTTCATCCCACAACAGCAGGGAAAGTCGCGCCCAGTAAGCCAGCAGGTAGCCCCAGGTGACGGCCATCAGCGCGTAGGGCGTAACCCGCAGCGCGCCCAGCCCCGTCATGCGCCACGGCGCATACGGAGCGTTGAACATGACGCCCGCGAGAATGACGGTCAATACCAGGTGCAGAAAATAGAAACCCCGGTCGCGCTCCTCGTTCAGAGCCCGGCGCACAATGAAGAACATGGTCACGAACGGCACAATGCCGATCAGAATCACTATCAAAAAACCAACCTGTTGCAGACTTCCGGCCAACTCGCGCGCGTTACCGACCAGAATGTGCGCCATGACCCGGTACCACGGGGGCGAACCGCTAAGCAGCCAGCCGTCGCTCTGCATGTAGTGCCACACCGTCTCGCCCAGCAATGCCAGTCCCGCCAGTCCGGCCAGCGGCGACAAGGTCCAAAAGCCCGCCGATCCCAGCCGCTCCTCGCGCCACGCCAGATAGAGCGTCGCCAGGGCAAACACGGTCGCCGCCGCGACAAAGGCTGACGATTCCACCACGCCGATGCCGCACAGGAAGGCCAGTCCGGCCGCCGTTGACAGCCGGAAACGCAACCAGAGCGACTGCATCAGCCAGGCCGCGCACGCCAGCAGCAGCAAACTCAGCGTGGCCGTGTGCGCACGGTTGGACGCCATCCAGAAGGGGAGACTGAACGCCAGGAATAGCCCGGCGCCCAGCGCCCCCAGCGTCACCGCCCAGTCCATCTGCCGCCGGTGTTCCGGGACGGTCTCGATCACGCTTTGCAGAAAGAGTCCCAAAACATGCGTCATCACCCCCACCACCGCGGCGCCGCACAGCGCGCTGAACACGTTCATGCTTGCCGCAAGCTCGCCGAACGGCAGACGCCCGATCAGCGCCATAGCCAGATCCCAGAGCGGATTGTTTGGCGTGCCGAACGGCGTCAGCCCCGCGTGCTCGGCCAGCATCCGCGCCGATTCGCCTGGGAACGCGCCGCTGCTCAGCGTCGCCAGATATGTTGCCAAAGCCGCCAGACCGCATGCCGGTCCAGCCAGCCGTGTCCACCACGCGCGTTGTTCGCTCATGAAACGATCACTCCAAGGGTAAGCTATGGACGACATCATACCCGCCGCATTCGAGTTCTGGCAATCGCAAAGCGCAACGTCGGCTTGTCCCCGCCGCGCCGTTTGTGATACAAAAGTTTTTTCGACGTGACGATGGGTTCCCGCCCCGCCGATTGAATGCAATTGGAACTGGACCTTTTTCCGAACCGATCGGATGCAAAATGAAATCTTCGTCCGCCCCGAATCATGTGCTGGTCGTCAATTCCGGCAGTTCTTCCCTTAAATTCACCATGTACTCGATGGCGCCCGAGCAGGTGCTTGCCAAGGGTATCGTGGAGCGCATCGGCCAGGGCCGGCCGACCATGAACTACGAACGGATCGAGGACAAGCTCGCGTTCAAGAAACCCGTTCAGGTGGAAAATCACGACGACGCCCTGCGCCTGGTCTGCGCCCATCTCGTGGATCCAGAAACCGGCGTCTTGCACAGCCTCGAAGAGGTTGACGCCATCGGCCACCGCGTTGTGCATGGACGCGACGTATTTCACGACTCGGTGATCGTCAACACGCAGGTCAAGGAGACCATCCGCGAGTGCTTCAGCATCGCCCCGCTGCATAATCCCGCCAACCTCGGCGGCATCGAGGCCTGCGAGCGCGTTTTCCCCGGTGTGCCCAACATCGCCGTGTTCGACACGGCCTTTCACCACACCATGCCGCCCTGGACTTACCTCTACGCCATTCCCTACGAATACTACGAGAAATACGGCATACGGAAATACGGCTTCCATGGCACCTCGCACAAATTCGTCTCGCAGGCCACGGCGCAGTACCTGCAGCGCCCGATCGGGGAATTGCGGCTGATCACAGCCCACCTTGGAAACGGCGCCAGCATCACCGCGGTGGACCGCGGCAACGTTCTCGATACGAGCATGGGCATGACCGCCTTGAACGGCCTGATCATGGGCACCCGCTCGGGCGACATCGACCCGGCCGTCGTGCTGCACCTCGTCCGCAACGGCATGAGCGCCGACCAGATCGACAACCTGCTCAACAAGCAGAGCGGACTGCTGGGGCTGTCCGGGATCGGCAGCGGAGACATGCGCGACAATATCGCCGCCGCCGAGGATGGCAATCTCCAGGCGCGCCGCGCGATCCGCATGTTCGTCCACCGCCTCGTATCCTACATCGGCTCTTACTTCACGATTCTCGGCGGCGCGGATGCGCTCGTTTTCACCGGCGGCGTCGGTGAAAACAGCGCCTATATACGCGCACTGGTGCTGCACCAGCTCGCCTGCCTGAACTGCTTCCCGGATGAAACGGCCAACCAGTCCGCCATCGGCACCCCCGCCACCATCAGCACCTCCGAAAGCCGGTTGAAGGCGATTGTCATGCCGACCAACGAGGAATTGATGATCGCCCGCGAAACCGTGCGGTTGTTGACCGTCCCCAGCGTGACGCCGCCAACCGCGGGCTGACCAGTATCCACTTACCCGCCGTGACGTGATTTGAAACGCGAATAATTGAAACCTGGAAAGGTGCTTTATATGCCATTGCTCGATGCCTGGATTGCCAAAGTCAAACCCGCCGGACGTACGCTGCTGCTCGCCGAAGGACAGGATCCGCGCGTGATGCGGGCTGCCGCCAAAATCGCGACCCTCGGCATCGCCGGCAAGGTCATCGTCCTCGCCACGCCGCAGGAACGGACCACAGCCGGACAGGGCATCAGTTTCGCCGGCCTGAATGTCGAGTTCCTCGACTACACGCGCGCCACCGTCACGGAACGGCTGGCCGCCGCCTTTTGCGAGCGGCGCAAATCCAAGGGCGTCACAATCGAACAGGCGCGCCAGCAGATGGCCGACCGCATCTATTTCGGCGACATGCTGCTGCGCGAAGGCCTGGCCGATTGCCTCGTCGCGGGCAGCATCGCGACCACGCCGGACATGGTCCGCGCCGCTTTCCAGTGCATCGGCACCGCGCCGGGCATCAAGACCGGCAGCAGTTTCTTCGCCATGGAACTACTGCAGCCCACCCCCGGCGGCGAGGGCGTGTTGATCTACGCCGACGCCGGTGTCAATCCCGATCCGACGCCGGAACAGTTCGTGGATATCGTGGTCTCCACCATCCGCAGCTACCATGCGCTGGTCGGCGGTCAGGCCCGCGTGGCCATGCTCTCGTTCTCGACCAAGGGCAGCGCCAAGCATGCCATGGTGGACAAAATGGCCGAGGCCACGCGCCTGGCCGCGGCCCGCGTGCAGGCGTTGAAGCTCGACGCGCTGGTGGACGGCGAACTGCAGGTCGACTCCGCCATCGTGCCCGCCATCGCCGCCTCGAAGTGCCCGTCCTCGCCGCTCAAAGGCCGGGCCAACATCCTGGTCTTCCCCGACCTACAGTCCGGCAACATCAGTTATAAACTCACCGAGCGGCTGGCCGGCGCCCGCGCCTATGGACCGATCATGCAGGGGCTGGCCAAACCCGCCAACGATCTTTCACGCGGCTGCAGCACAGACGACATCGTGGCCGTCGCCGCGATCGCGGCCTGCCAGTCGATGCCTTGACGGGTTACTCGATGCCGTGCCGCCGCTTGGCGGAGAGCACGGTGTTGTGGAGCAGCATGGTGATGGTCATCGGCCCGACGCCGCCTGGCACGGGCGTGATGAATGAGGCCTTTCCCCGCACCGCCTCGTAGTCCACGTCGCCCACCAGCCGGAAGCCCTGCTTCTTCGTGGCGTCGGGGATGCGGTTGACCCCCACGTCGATCACCACCGCGCCGTCGCGAATCATATCGGCGGTAATCGTGTTCGACCGGCCGGCGGCGGCCACCACGATATCCGCCTGACGGGTGAAGCGTCCCATGTCGCGGGTGCGGGTGTGGCAGACGGTCACGGTGGCGTTTCCCAGCGGTCCCTTTTGAAACAGCAGGTTGGCCAGCGGGGCGCCGACCACCTGGCTGCGGCCGACGATCACCACATGCGCGCCGTCGATCTCAATTCCGCTGCGCTTGAGCATCTGCAGCACGGCATGCGGGGTGCAGGGCCAGAAGGCGCGCTCGCCGATCACCATGCGGCCGACATTGGTCGGGTGAAATCCGTCCACATCCTTGTCCGGATCCATGGCCTGCAAAACCTCGCGCTCGCGCAATGGTTTGGGCAACGGAAGCTGCACCAGGATGCCGTGGATGCGCGGATCATGGTTCAAGCGCTCCACCAGCGCCAGCAACTCGGCCTGCGGGGTATCGGCCGACAGCCGGTGATCGTCGGAAAAGATGCCGATCTCGGCGCAGGCCCGTTCCTTGGCCGTTACATAGGACTGCGAGGCGGGATCGAGCCCCACCAGCACGACCCCCAGCCCCGGCGTTACACCCTGGGCCTTGAGCCGGATGATTTCCTCTTTAAGTTCGGCGCGAATCGCCTCGGCAATCTTCTTTCCGTCAATAATCGTCGCGGCCATGGCTACAGTCTCCTATTGGGTTGCAACTGAGCGGTTTCATTATCACGCTGGACCGTCTTCCGCAAGCCGTCTTCCGGTCGGGCACGTTAACGCTTGTCATCGGACGGCGCTTATAATAGAGCCTTTTGCAAAACTCCTAAATTGGCCTGAATTACGAGGTGTGCGGGGTTGACCTTGTCGGACGGGGGGCGGGGTGCCGCTTGATGGGCAGCGGTATTGCGCGTTGGGCGGTCAGCGGTTCAGCGGACTTCAGTCG
>CAIYGI010000234.1 GCA_903925685.1 uncultured bacterium | reverse complement strand
GCATCGTGCCCGGCACCCCGTCCCCGATCCAAACCCACCGCGAAACCAGCCACATTCGCCTCGTTGCGCTCCTCCTTGCCCGCTCCTCACGCTCGCTCCGCCCACTCCGGGGGCGTCACGGCCCTTACGCGCGGATTTGGGGCAGGGCGAAAGATGCGGTCGCGCAATTTCGACAAGTACGCTTGTCTTTGGCTCAGCTTTAACATAATATGTCGGCCTCTTTGCGGGAACGATAATTTATGAACCTATTGAATACCATCACGCAACTGTCGCACGAATTTGGCACGGCGGACTATGTCCAGGGCGGGGGCGGGAACGCTTCGGCCAAGGACGCGCAGACGCTCTGGATCAAGCCCTCCGGCACCACGCTGGCCGATTTGACGCCCGACCGTTTTGTGCCGATTGAACGGCATCTGCTGGAGGCATTCTACACGGCCCGCGTGCCGCCCGACTCCGCGCACCGCGAGGCTTTGGTCAAGAACATGCTGGCCGCGGCGGTCTTTCGCGGCGCAACCGGGCGTCCGTCGGTGGAGACCCCGCTGCACGATTCCTTCAAGGCCGCCTTTGTGATCCACACCCACCCCGCACGGGTCAACGGCATGACCTGCGCCCGCGGCGGCGAGGCGGTTTGCGGCAAACTATTCCCGGATGCGCTTTGGATTCCCTATACCGACCCCGGCTACACACTGTGCGTACGGGTACGCGCCGAGATCCAGGCCTGGCGCAGCCGGACGGGAACGGACCCCGCTCTCGTGTTTTTGCAAAATCACGGCGTTTTCGTCGCCGCCGAGACGGCGCGCGAAATGCGCCGCCTCTATAAATCCACGATGGCCACGCTGAATCGCGCCTACGCCGAAACGGGTGTTCCAAATACGCTCTCCGTGTCCCCCGCCCCAACACCCGAGCGCGTGGCGCAGGTGGCGCATACGATGCGCGAGGTGGTCGGTGTGGACCAGCCGATCCATGTCGTCGCGTCGGGCTTCTTCCCCGTGCCCGCCGGGCCATTCACGCCCGATCACATCGTGTACATGAAGTCGCTGCCGCTGCTGGGCGAAGCCACGCCCGCCGCCCTGCGCGCCTTCATCGAACGGCATGGCTACTGGCCGCGCGCGATCGCCGCGCCGGACGCCGTTTTTGCCGCCGGGACAACGCCCAGGAACGCCGCCCTGGCGCTCGCCATGGCCCAGGATGGCGCCATGATCGCGCAGTGTACCGAGGCCTTCGGCGGCGCCGTATATCTGAGCGAACCGGCGCGCGATTTTATCGACCACTGGGAAGCCGAACAGTACCGCCGCGGAGTGACCTGATTCAGCCTAATAGTCTACAGCCTAACCACCTGGGTATCCCCCCATGACAAAAATCCGACCCGCCCGCATTGAGCAGAGCTACCGCACGGCCCGGCAACACTTCGAGGCTCTTGGCGTCGAAACCGAGGTTGCCCTGGCCAAACTGGAGGGGATCGCCTTGTCGCTGCCCTGCTGGCAGGGCGACGACGTGCGCGGCTTCGAGTCGCTGGACGTGGAACTCGGCGGCGGGCTGGCCGCCACCGGCAACTATCCCGGCAGGGCGCGGTCGCCGGACGAGTTGCGGCGGGATTTGGACCAGGCCTTCGCCTTGATTCCCGGCCGGCATCGCGTCAACCTGCACGCCTCCTATGCCGAAACCGGACGTCATGGCGTACCGCGCAACGAACTACAGCCGGCGCATTTCGACACCTGGGTGGCCTGGGCGAAAAGCCACGGCCGCGGGCTCGACTTCAATCCGACCTTCTTCGCCCACCCGCTGGCCGCCGATGGGCTGACGCTCACCCATCCCGACCGGGCCACCCGCCGCTTCTGGATCGAACACGGCATCGCCAGCCGCCGCATCGCCGCCGCCATCGGCCGCCGGCTGGGCAAGCCCTGCGTCAACAACGTCTGGATTCCCGACGGGTCCAAGGACACGCCCGCCGACCGCCGCGCGCCGCGCGAACGGCTGACCGCCGCGCTCGACGCCATCTTCAAGGAACCGCTCAACGGCCGCCACATGCTCGACGCCGTGGAGAGCAAACTGTTCGGCATCGGCTCCGAAAGCTACGTCGCCGGCTCGCATGATTTTTACCTGGCCTATGCCGTGGCGCGCCGGAAACTGCTCTGCCTGGACACCGGCCACTTCCATCCCACGGAAGGCGTGGCGGACAAACTATCGGCCATTCTGCCCTGGATTCCCGGCCTACTGCTGCACCTCAGCCGCGGCGTGCGCTGGGACAGCGACCATGTGGCCACCTACACGGACGACCTGCGCGCGATCGCGGACGAACTGGTGCGCGGCAACTGGTTCGGCCGGGTGCATATCGGCCTGGACTACTTCGACGCCAGCATTAACCGCATCGCGGCCTGGACGATCGGCGCGCGCGCCGTGCTGAAGGCGCTGCTGGCCGCGCTGCTGACGCCCTCCGGAGCGCTCAAGCAACTTGAGGCTGGCGGCGATTTCAGCGGACGGCTGGCAATGATGGAAGACGCCAAGGCGCTGCCCTTCGGCGCGGTCTGGGATTTCCACTGCCTGCGGCACAACGTGCCGCAGGATTTCCAGTGGATGGACGAAGTGCGCGCCTACGAGCGCAACGTGCTCAGCCAGCGCACATCGTAAGGCCGGGGATATTACCGACTGGAAGCTTGCCTTTCCGGTTCGATTCTGGCACTTTTATCGCTGATGAAGGCAAAATTCCTGATCGTAGACGACATTCAAGGAAACCGGAATCTGTTCAGCCGGATCGTTCAAGGTAATTTTCCCGAAAGCGAAGTCGTCACCGCCTCTTCCGGACTGGAAGCGTTGACCATGGCACGGGAACATCACCCAGACATTGTCCTGCTCGACGCCAGAATGCCGGAGATGAACGGCTTCGAGGTCTGCCGGCGGATAAAGGACGATCCCCAGACGGCTTCCTCGATGGTGCTGATGGTCTCCGCGGTAATGGTCGAGACCAAGGACCGCGTCAGCGGACTCGAAAGCGGGGCGGACAGCTACATCTGCAAGCCGTTCGAAAACTCGGAGCTGATCGCGCAAATCCGCGCGCTGTTGCGCATCCGGCAGTACGAGCGCGCGCTGATGGAGAGTAAGCGGCTGATGGAGGAGGAACTGATTCTGCGCCGCCGGATCGAGGAGGAGTTGCGGACCGCCCGCAAGGTGGCGGAACAGGCCGCGCGCGTGAAGAGCGATTTTCTGGCGCACATGAGCCACGAAATCCGCACGCCGATGAACGCGATCATCGGCATGACCGAGCTGCTGCAGGACACTCCGCTCACCGCCGAGCAGCGGGAATTGATCGAGCCCATCCAATCCGGCGGCGAGACGCTGCTGGCGGTGATCAACGACATCCTGGACTTCTCCAAGATCGAGTCCGGTAAATTGGAACTGGACCACCAGGAATTTTCGCTGCCAGCGTTCATCGACAAGTCGTTCGGCTTCTTTCGCAAACAGGCGGCGCAGAAGGGCCTCGAACTCTCGTATACGCTGGCGCCGGGCGTGCCGCAGACCGTGACGGGGGATTTCATACGGCTGCGGCAGATCCTTTCCAACCTGCTGAGCAACGCCATCAAGTTCACCGCGAAAGGCTCCGTGACGGTCCGCGTGGAGGCCTGCCACCTCGACCACCGCCGTTGCGAACTGCGTTTCACGGTGCGGGACACTGGCATCGGAATACCGCCGGACAAGATGGACCGCCTGTTCCAGTCGTTCAGCCAGGTGGACGCCTCCACTACGCGGCATTACGGCGGCACCGGGCTGGGTCTGGTGATCAGCCGCAGGCTGAGCGAACTGATGGACGGCTCGATGTGGGTGGAGAAGGAGATCGCCCATGGCTCGGTCTTTCATTTCTCGGTCGTGGTCGCCGTGCCGCCATCCACGGCGGCCAAGGAAACCGAGGACCCGGCGGCAGCCGGCGGTGCCCAGGATTTCAAGAACCTGAAGATTCTGATCGTGGATGACATCGAGACCAACCGGAAGATATTGACGCTTCAGATGCAGTCCTGGGGCATAAAAACGCACTCGGCGCCCACGCCCAAGGAGGCGCTGCAGGCGATCCACGGCGGCGAACGCTTTGCCGCCGCGGTGCTCGACATGGAAATGCCCGGCATGGACGGGCTGACGCTGGCCAAGGATATCCGCCGCCTATATGGGCCGGAGGAGCTGCCGATCATCCTGCTGAGTTCCGGCGCGCTGCCAGCCCAACACCCCGTTGCATCCGAGCACGCCCGCCTGCCGCAGGTCTTCTCGGCGATCGTCTCCAAGCCCATCCGGGCCTCCGAGTTGCACGACATCCTGATGCAGATACTGGTGCGTCCGCCGAAAAGCGCGCCGCCGCCGGATGCGTCGCCACCGACCCCGGACACGGTCTCGCTGCTGGTGGCCGAGGACAACGAGGTCAACCGCAAGGTCGTACAGCACATGCTGCGGCGCATGGGGTACGAGCCGGATTTCGCCAACAACGGCCGGGAGGCGCTCGACGCCTTGCACCGCCGCCCGTACGACGTTGTGCTGATGGACGTGCAAATGCCCGACATGGACGGCATCGAGGCCACCCATCATATCTGCCAGGAATGGCCGGCCGAGCGCCGGCCAAAGATCATCGCGATGACCGCCAACGCCATGAAGGGCGACCGCGAGAAATACCTGGCCGAGGGCATGAACGATTATGTGAGCAAACCTTTGCGGGAGCAGGAGCTGCGCCGGGCGATCGAGCGGCAGATGGCGGGGCGTATAGGAACGAAGGGGGAGTAATCGGATATGGCGCGCATTCTGATCATTGACGACAACGAGGAAATCCGTCTGTTGCTCCACCGTGTGCTGGAAACGGACCACGAGGTCATGGATGCCGCGGATGGCGCCGATGGGCTGAAACTCCTCTCTGGCCAGAAGGTTGACCTGGTCATCACCGACATCTTCATGCCCGACATGGATGGACTGGAGTTGCTTCGCGAAATGCGCAAGAGCCACTCCGGGATGAAGGTCATCGCGATCTCAGGCGGCGGGGAGTTCGGCAACATGGACGTCATGCGCATAGCGCGAAGTTTCGGCGCGTTTCATGTGATGGCCAAACCTTTCAGCTTGAGCGAGATGCTGCAGACCGTAAGCGCGGCGCTTTCCAAGTCCAACCCAGGGTGATGCGAACGACCTGCCACAGCTCCGCAAGAACCGTTGCGGCACGCGCCTTGGCACGGCTGATCTGCTTGTCCTTGGCGCTTTGCGCCTTGTCCACAACCACGGCCGGCGAGAAAACCCGGGGCCTGGAACGGGTCACCCTGCAATTGAAATGGACGCATGCCTTCCAGTTTGCCGGATACTATGCCGCCCTGGAGAAGGGCTATTACCGGGCGGCCGGACTTGATGTGAAGATCGTCGAGGCCGCGCCCGGCGTCGATCCGATCAGGAACGTCATCGAGGGCCGGGCCCAGTTCGGCGTCGGCACCAGCAGTCTGCTGCTGGAACGCAAGGCCGGCAAGCCGGTCGTGGCGCTGGCCGTTATTTTTCAACATTCGCCCTACGTGCTGATCGCCCGGCAGGAAAAGGCCGTCCAGGACATCCACGATCTGATCGGCAAACGCATCATGCTGGAGCCGCAATCCGACGAAATCCTGGCCTATCTCAAGAAGGAAGGCATCCCGCTCGAACGCTTCACCCGCGTCGAGCACAGTTACGATCCGCGGGATTTGATCGACGGCCGGGTCGACGCGATTTCCGGGTACGCGATCAACCAGCCCTACTATCTCGATCGCGCCCATTTTCAATATCAGATCTACACGCCGCGTTCGGCGGGCATCGATTTCTACGGCGACAACCTCTTCACCACCGAGCGTGAACTCGGCGAGCATCCCGCGCTGGTCAAAGCCTTCCGCGCCGCCAGCCTGCGCGGCTGGCAATACGCCATGGCGCACCAGGAAGAAATCGTGGACTTGATCCTCGCCCAGTACTCGCAGCGGCACAGCCGCGATTATCATTTATTCGAAGCCGGACAAATGATAGCGCTGCTGCGAGCCGACATGATCGAAATCGGCTATATGTATCCGGGACGCTGGCGGCATATCGCCGACGTTTACGCCGACATCGGCATGCTGCAGCCGGGCTTCGACCTGAATGGCTTTCTCTACGACCCTAATCCGCCGCCGCCGGACCTGCGATGGCTGTATCTGTTCATGGGCCTGGCAGCCCTGGTGGTCGTCATCGTTTCGGCCCTGGCCATCTACATCTATCGCATCAACGTGCGGCTGCATCGGAACGCGGCAGAGCGCGGGTTGATTGAAAATGCGCGGCGCGAGAGCGAGCAGCAGTATCGCGACTTGTTCGAGCATATGACCGAAGGTTATGCCTATTGCCGGATGATCTACGAAAACGGCGAAGCGCGTGACTTCATCCATCTCACCGTCAACCCCGCATTCGAAACTTTGACCGGGTTGCGGAATGTATCTGGCAAAACAAGCAGCGAGGTTATTCCGCATCACCGGGAGGATAATCCCCTGCTTTTCGCCGCGTACGCGAGGGTGGCTCAGACCGGGAAACCCGAAAAGATCGAGGTGTTCATCGAATCTTTGAATAAATGGCTCTACATTTCCGTGTACTGTCCGAAGCAGGGGTGCTTCGTGGCCGTCTTCGACGTCATCACCGAACGCAAGCAGGCGGAGATATACGCGGAACTGCGCCGGGAAGTCCTGCAGATATTGAACGATCCGGGAGATTCCCGGGACACCATCCAGCGCGTGCTCTCCGCATTAAAGACGCGAACAGGATTAGATGCCGTTGGTATTCGCCTGCAGAACGGGGATGACTTTCCGTATATTGCCCAGCAGGGCTTTTCCGGGGATTTCCTGCTGACGGAAAACACACTGATCGAGCATGCCGCGGATGGCGGCGTGTGCCGCGACGAAGCCGGCCACGTCAATCTGGAATGTACCTGCGGACTGGTAATTTCCGGCAAAACCGACCCCTCCATGCCGATCTTCACGCGTGGCGGGAGCTTCTGGACAAACGACGCCTTCCCGTTGCTCCAGCTCCCGCCAGATCAGGATCCCCGGCGTCATCCACGCAACCGCTGCATCCATCATGGTTACGCCTCCGTGGCCCTGGTGCCGATCCGGACCAAGAACGGTATTGTCGGCCTGATTCATCTTAACGATCGGCGCAAAGGATGTTTCACCCTCGAAACGGTCGAACGCCTGGAGGGAATCGCCTCGTACATCGGAGCGGCGCTGATGCGCAAGCAGGCGGAAGAGGAAAAGGCCAAACTCGAAATTCAAAGCCGGCAACTTCAGAAAGCCGAAAGCCTGGGCCGCATGGCGGGGGCCATCGCCCACCATTTTAACAACCAGTTGATGGCGGTGATGGGCAACCTTGAACTGGCCATGATGCATCTGCCCAGGGGCGTTGAACCTTACGCAAGCCTGGACGCAGCCATGCAGGCGGCCCACAAGGCGGCGGAAGTCAGCGGCTTAATGTTGACCTACATCGGACGTAACTGCTCAGGTAGCCGCCCCAAAGCGGGCGGCCACCTGAGAGTGAATGGCGGTGCGTCCGAACCCGGCGCGTGGGCGAGGCTCACGAGGTGTTGACCGCCGGCACAAAGGGGTTGCCGAGGAACACGCGTTGCAAG
>CAIYGI010000233.1 GCA_903925685.1 uncultured bacterium | reverse complement strand
GATCAGCGCACTCCTCGCAGATTTAACCCACGCCGCTTTTTACCACCCTGAAACCGGCGCGCGTTTGATCTACGAACTCGCCTGATAAATACCAGAAAAGTGCCAACTCATTTTCCTCCGAGATCAGGAAGTGTGACGTTGAGCCGGAGCACTCCGCCTGCTGGGTCAACCACAAAGGCTCCGGGAGGCACGGCGACGGTCCTTTGGCCAAAGCCTAGAAAGCCGCCGGATGACACGATCACCTCAACGATGCGGCCATTCTCCACGTCGAGCGCGAGGTCGTAGATTCTCCCGAGTTTCTGGTTCCGAGAATCCTTGATCACTTGGCCGATGACCGGAACCGATCGTTGCACTTCGCGGAAGTCAACATGGGTAGCGGGCTCCGCGGCCGACGCGGTCAATGCCAGCGCGCCCAGTCCGATGATCCCGAGTCCTTTGAGGGTCTTGCCCGCCGATCCGAAGAGGGCGCGGGAGTGGCTTGGCTGCGTTTTCATCATGATTTTCCTTTCGATCGTTGCATTGCTTGTTCTGGGTGTCTGAAGATGTATTACCCCATCGGCAGGAGCCTTGCTATGGGGTGAAACCCTACCGTGGTCAGGCACGGCATCAATCGCATCGCAGCAGCGATGTGTTCATTTGATATCGAGTTGCCTGCAAAAGTGAGGGTGTCATTCCGCGAAGAATAACGTTGTGCTCTAGGAATTGACGCGTCGCGCGCGACGTGGCATATTTCTTTCACGTTCGAAAACCACTACAAGAGACTACAGGATTATGAAACTTGAACTGCGCAAGAACTCGGCCTATGCACTGCTCATCCCGACTAGCATGGGGGTCCGGCTGACACCGCTCAACGGCCAGCCGGTGCATGCCAGCAACCTTTTTCAGATGCAGGTCACCAGTGCCGAATCGAATGTCGCCAGCGTGGCATCCTATCTCGGGCTGCCGGTCAAGGTGCTGACGGCGCTGGTCAAGGACAGCCCCGTCGCCCAGCTCATCAAGGACAATCTCGCGAGCCGCCACATGACGGTGGAGGCCAAGGAGGTGCCGCAGGGCGGCCCCTGGGGGTACCGGCACCAGATCAACATCGCGGACAGCGGCTTCGGCTCCCGCGGCCCCCGCGTCTGGAACGACCGCGCCGGCGAAGTCGGGCGCACCCTGAGCGCCAGGGATTTCGACCTGGACCGCATCTTCGGCCAGGAGGGCGTGCAGATCGTCCACCTCTCCGGCCTTGTGGGCGCGCTCTCGCCTGACACGAGCTCCTTCTGTCTCGAACTGGCGCGCGCGGCGAAGAAGTACGGCACACGCATTTCGTTTGACCTGAACTATCGCGCGTCTTTTTGGAAAGGGCGCGAAAAGGAGCTGCGCGCAACCTTCACGGAGATCGCCAGTGTGTCCGACATTCTGGTCGGCAACGAAGAGGACTTCCAGTTGTGCCTCGGCATCAAGGGTCCGGAAGCCGGTGGCAAGGGACTGACGGGGAAGATCGATGGGTTCAAGGAGATGATGACACGCGTCCGTAAGGAATTTCCGCATGCCTCCGTCTTCGCCACTACCCTGCGCGAAGTCGTGAGCACGCAGCAGCACCTGTGGGGCGCCGTGATGGCTGCGGGCGAGGAATGGCACGTGGTGGAGCCGCGCGAAATCGGCGTGCTGGACCGCATCGGCGGCGGCGACGGCTTCGTGGGCGGCATGCTGTATGCCATCCTGCGCGGCTGGGAGCCGGCGAAGTGGATCCAGTTCGGCTGGGCCAGCGGCGCGCTCGCAACCACGCTGACGACCGACTACGGCCAGCCGGCGGATGAAGAGCAAGTCTGGAGCATCTGGCAAGGCAACGCCCGCGTGAAGCGGTGACCGCACCGCCGTCCGCCGCCCGGACGTTCCGGGGCTGCACGTCTCCACGCGCGTTCACATCTCTCAGCCTTCGGTCTATAGTCTTCTCTCTCTCCCCGTCCGCCCCAAAGCCGCTGGTTTGTGAGGCACTTGACGTGTATCAGCGCTTCTGACAGGCTCCCAATCATGACAGCGCTGCTCCAGACCGGCTCCGGCATGATTTCGGACCGGGCGGGACGGTGCCAGCCGAAAAAGCGGTTGCTTGTCACTTTTGATGATGTAATGTCCTGGTTGGGATTGACCGGCGTGACCGAGGCCTGGCGGGAGGAATGGGACAAGGCGATGGCGGTCTGGCCGGAGGATATCCCGTTTCTTGCCGAAGGCTCGATTCGTGAGGCGTCCCGTTATTGCGGACAACCGGCTGAACTGGAGTCGGTGTTGCAAGCGGCGGCGGTGAGGATACGAGGCGACGAGCGCCTGGCGCGGTTTGCCTGGTTCCTGCGCCGGATCTATTTCCACGACCCTATCCCGCCGCCCGACGAGGTTTTTGCCTGGCCGTGCGTTGCCCGCCCGCTGGGCGAGCAAGCGGCCTTGATCCCCGCCCTGGTCCTGCTGGCGGGGGTTCCCGGTGTGCGGGCCCTGCATGCCGAACGTGGTATTCCGGAGGCGGTGACCATCGCGACGCTCGATGATATTGAGACCTGGATGCGCCATTTTCGGCGTCAGACCGGTTACTGGGGTCTTCAGAACATGGGATGGCCGACCCATCACCTTTCATGCCGCCTCTTCCGTTTGGGTCGGCTGCAATTCATGCACATTCCATTCAAGGGTCCCCTGCGCGCGTTCACCCACCAGCAGACGGGGCATACGGTGGCACTGTGGGATTCCATCATCAAGATCAGGCGTGACGGATATGTCGACGGCACGAACGGCATTAGCGATGGGCAGGCGCGTGCGCCGGAATTGACGATCGCCGGCGGGGAGGCGCGAGGCTACCGCGTGCATCCTAAGGGGTATGTGCTCTGGGAGCCTGTCGTCCTTTCGCTCGCCGAATGGGATCAGGTGCTCGTGCCGGGCGACCCGGTGTTGGATGTCCATATTCCCGAAGGCCGGCGGATGGATTTCGATTCATGCGATGATTCGCTGAAGCAGGCAGGGGAATTCTTCCCCCGTTATTTTCCCGAGCGCCCCCCGGCGCAGGCGTTTGCATGCGAGACGTGGTTTTTCGACGCCCAATATCAGAAAATCCTGCCGCCAAGCTCTAATATCGTCCGCTTTCAACGCAAGTTTTTCCTCTATCCCGAGCTGTCAAACGACATCGAACCGTTCTGGCGTGTTTTTGGCGGGATGCCGGCGGATTTGGCGGCGGCCCCGCGCGAAACGGCGCTTAAACGTGCGATGTTGGATTTCAAGTTGGGCGGCGGTTTACTGCGCTGCGCCGGCGGTTTCTGCCTGATGAAGGGCATGAGCTGGGGCGCGCGGCTGCTGCCGCTGGCGCTTGAAACCATGCCCCGAGTTTCCGCGCCCTGTTCACTCCGCACCGTTATGCGACTACCAAGGGTCCTATGGGCCTAACGCGTCCACAACAGGCACTCAGACCGAACTCCATTGGAATATCGCCATTGGCAATGGAAACAATCAATCCTTTTACAGGATTACTGCGGAGGAACCGAACCCATAAATGCAGGATTTGTGCTCTACCGCGCACACATTTCTGTTTCATGCCATTCTGTCCGCTTCCCGTCCACGCACCTCCACTTCTCACCTCTTCCCTCCCCGCCGCATCACAGCCCGCCGCATGACCTTGACGCTATCCCTGCTTTCCGCCAGGGTGAAGCAGTTCATCGTGTGTGCTGGAAAAGAGGATGCTCGGGCCTGCGGCCGGCCAATCCAACCCGCGCCACACCGGCACCCACCTCCCACCTCTTTCCGCCTCGCCGCCGGCTTGATCTTGCGTTTCGTTTTGTGCTACTCCTTACCGCAAATGGATCGGCGGCTATCACGGATTGGACGTATGGGCCCGCTGGCGGGGGCCCTGCTGCTCACGCTGGCGGCCTGGATGGCCGTGTCCTGGCCGCTGCCGAGGCAAATGGGCGAATGTATTCCGGCCGCCGCGGAGCACGGCGGCGTGAACCCGGTGCGCACGATGCTTGCCGGCGACCAGTTGCAGCTGCTTTACTACTTCAACCTTTTTGAAGACATGGCGCGGGGCCGGGTGCGCCCAGGCTACAACGTTTTCGAGTTCAACACCGGCCCGGACGATGCCGCCCGCTGGCAGCCCGAACCGTATTACTTTCCCTTCTCGGGAATATACAGCATCCTGCACGGTCCGCTGGGGCAGGCGGGGGCCTGGAACCTGACCGGGTTCCTGGCGCTTTGGATGACGGCCTGGGCCATGTGGCGCCTGGCGCGGCGTTACACGGCGCGCGACACGATCGCGGCGCTGATGGCCCTGGCGGTCGTGCTTTCGCCGCATCGCTGGGTCAACCTGCTGGGCGGCAGCCCGATGGGTTTCGCGGCGCTCTGGTTGCCGGTGCTTTTGTTGGGGCTGGATCTGGCGGTGCGCGACGGGCGCGCGGGCGGCGGTTGGCTGGCGGGATTGGCGCTGCTGGGAGCATGCTGGACGGACCAGCATGTGTTTTTCTTCGCGGCCTTGCTGACGCCGTTCTGGTGCGGCGTGGCCCTGCTGGCGCGCAACGACTTCCGCCGGCGGCTCTGGCCCGCGGATCTGCCGCGCTTGCTGCGCGCGCTGGCCCCGGTGGTGATGCTGGCGCTGGCGGCGGTGCTCTTCCGCTTGTGGCAACAATCCCAGATGGCGGCGCCGCCGATCGGGCATACGCGGGATTGGCGGGAAATCGCGCTCTTTTCTCCGCATGCCGTGGAATTGTTTGCCTGGAAAATAGGGGGCTGGAGCAGTCAGTCTTACCTGGGTTATGGACTGCTGGCGGTGTTGGCCGCGGGCTGTGTGGGCTTTGGCCTGGCGGCCATCCGCCGCCCCCGCGAGTTGGACCGGCGTCCCCTGGTTTTCCTGCTGCTTGTGCTGGCCGCCGCCGCAGTGGTGGTGCTGGCGCTGGGTCCTTACGGGCCGTTCGACGGACGCTGTTTCTCGGCCGTCCGCAAGTTTCTGCCGCCCTTCCGCATGGTCCGCCAATCGGCCAAGATCCTTTGCCTGCTGCCCGTGCTGGGCGCGGTGGCGGGTGCGCTGGCGCTCTCCAGCGTGACCGTGCGCTGGCCGCGCTGGCTGGTGGGCGCGCTCTGCCTGGCGCTTGAGTTGGGCATGACGTGGGAATATGCGCGGCGCTTCGATCCCTTGCTCTGCCGGCTTGAAGACCGGCAGGCCGCCTACGCGGCGGTGGCATGTGACGCCCAGCGTGAAAAAGCTCCGCCGGCGCGGGCGCTGGTGACTCCGCTCTGGCCGGGCGATTCCCATCAATCGTCGGTCTATCAATTCTGGGCCGAGCATTATCGCATCCGCCTGGTGAACGGCTACAGCCCGGTGGTGCCGCAAGTGTATCTGGAAAAGGTTTTCCGGCGCTATGCCTCGGTCAACCAAGGGCGTTTGGACGATGCGCAGCTGGATGCGCTGCTCGCGCACGGGATCCGCTATCTTTTGCTGCACGAGGATTTGTTCCCGGAAAAAGTCAGTCCGTTCCCGGCGGGAGCGACGCTGCAGGCGTTTCTAAATCATCCGCGCCTGGCCGTGCTGGCGGCGGGCGACGCCGTGGCCCCGCGTAACGACGGAACGCCGGGGTCGGCAAACGGTCCCGTGTGGGCGTTTCGCCTGCTTGAGCGGCCCCGCACGAACATGGTTCCCATGACGTTTGTCTCCACGCTCTGCGCGGCGCGTCGATGGGAGGCGGGGGCCTTGCGGGCGAACGCGGTGGAGCCGACTTCGCCTGATCCGGCGCGGCCCGGTACCCGCCGGCTGGCACGCGACGGCGCGTGGATCGAGACGCGGCCCGAAACGGTGGACAACCGGCGCGATCTAAACTGGTGGGTGTACGCGCGCGGCACGGGCGAACTGGCCATGGCGGGGATGACGGAATCGGCGTCGAATGCGCCGGTCCGCGCGACTGCGTCCGATGGCTGGCTGTCGGTGCCCTTGCCGCGGACAGGCCGCTACGAAACGGTGCGCCTGCGTTTGACGCGGCTGTCCGGCGTCATCGATGTCGGTGAAATCGCGCTGGCGGGCGGCTGGAGCATACCCGCGGCGGGCGAGACGCGTGTATTAAAAGCGGTGGAGCTTTTCCGGGCGGGCGCCAGCGATCCGGTGTCTGGCGCGGTGCGTTTCGCCGCGCAACCCGATCCGCCGCGCCCCGTGCTGTATGGCCCGTGCCTGCCGCTGGCGCCGGGACGCTATCGAGTGCGCCTGGAGTATGCCTCGCCGGCTCCGAGCGGGAGCGTGATGGGTTGGCTGGATGCGCTGCATACCGGCGGCGATCGCGAGGGGCCGGGATGGAGCACCATCCGGCAGGGCGAACCGGCAACGCAACTTGTGGCATGGCCCGGTGACCGCTTGTTCCATCTCGTGCTGTTGACCGATTCGCTCTGGCCGCTGACCATTGAAAAGGTCACGATACAGCGTTTGGAATAAAAAACAAGAATGTACGTGCATTAGAGAATACGATACAATTATGTAGTCATACAGCGAAGATTCTCGTTATTTGCCAACTTTAAAGAACGAGTTTATTTGAATTATACAGAATAAAACTATATATATATAGAATTGGCATGGAGTCTGCTGAAAGTTTGATAGTGAGCACTTTTGGTGAGGTGTTTCGAGGATGTCGTAAAACGGTAAAGGGAGATTGCATTCAATGAAACAGTTTAAAACGGCGCAAGATGTTGTGACCTTCATCAAGGAGCAGGGCGTCCAAATGGTGGACCTGCGTTTCATGGACTTTCCCGGTTTGTGGCAGCATACCACGGTACCCTCGAAGTTCATCGAAGTGGAGACCTTCGACAAGGGCGTCGGGTTTGACGGTTCGAGCATTCGCGGCTGGCAGGCCATTAATGAATCGGACATGTTGATCAAGCCGGTGGCCGAGTCGGCGTTCGTCGATCCGTTCACGGCGGCCAAAACACTGGTGATGATCTGCAACATCTGCGACCCGATGACCGGCGAGGACTACACCCGCGATCCGCGCAATATCGCCCGCAAGGCGGAGGCCTATCTGAAGAGCATAGGTCTGGCCGACACGGCCTTCTTCGGGCCGGAGCTGGAGTTTTTCGTTTTCGACGATGTGCGCTTCGATCAGAATTCGCACGAGGGCTACTACCACCTCGATTCCAAGGAAGGGGCCTGGAATACCGGCCGTGTCGAGAGTCCCAACCTGGGCAACAAGATCCGCTACAAGGAAGGCTACTTCCCGGTGCCGCCGATGGACACCTTGATGGATCTGCGCAGCGAGATGACGTTGAAGCTGCAGGAGATCGGCATCGACGTGGAGGTGCACCACCACGAAGTCGCCAGCGGCGGGCAGTGCGAGATCGGCATGCGGTTCTCGCCGCTGTTGGAGATGGCCGACAACGTGCTGAAGTACAAGTACATCCTCAAGAACGTGGCGCGCAAGCACGACCGGGTGGTGACCTTCATGCCGAAGCCGCTCTTTGGCGACAACGGCACGGGCATGCACGTTCACTTCTCGCTCTGGAAGAAGAACGCCAACCTCTTCGCGGGCGACGGGTATGCCGGGCTTTCCGAGATGGGCATGCACGCGATTGGCGGCATCCTGAAACATGCGCCGGCGCTGCTGGCGATCACGAGCCCGACGACGAACAGTTACAAGCGCCTGGTGCCGGGCTTCGAAGCGCCGGTCAACCTGGCCTATTCGCGCCGCAACCGCAGCGCCTCGATCCGCATCCCGATGCTCTCGAATTCGCCGAAGGCCAAGCGCATCGAGTTCCGCTGTCCGGACCCGAGTTGCAATCCCTATCTGGCTTTCTCGGCGATCATGATGGCGGCCATTGACGGCATCGCCAACAAGATCGACCCGGGCAAGCCGCTCGACCGCGACATTTACGACATGCCGGCCGAGGAGCTGTCCAAAGTGCCCAAGACACCGGGTTCGCTGCGCGAGGCGCTGGAGAACCTGCGCAAGGATCACGCCTTCCTGCTGAAGGGCGACGTGTTCACGCAGGACGTGATCGATACCTGGATCGAGTACAAGATCAACCGCGAATGCCAGGCCGTCGAACTGCGCCCGCACCCGTGGGAGTTCGCGCTGTACTTCGACATCTGATCCGCCTGGCGGAGCGGCTTGCAGGGTGGATGGTGGAGGGTGGCAAACGCCGCCTTCTGCCAGAAAACCGCCCTCTTACGCTTTCCCGCCCTCCGTTCCGCCGCTCCCTGACCACTCCCTCCATGCTGCGTTTGCCCTGCGTGGGATTGTGCCTTGTGTTTTCCACCTGCCGCGATACTATCTTTGAAGGTTTCTCATTCGGCAAACGTCTTGATTATTAAAGCGCGCAGTCAGACTTGAGGGGCGCATGGCAGAATCGAAAGATACGGGGCCGGCAGGCGCGGCGGCCGGGTCGGCAGTGGAGGCGATCGTTGCCGAACACCAGACCGCGCTGTTGCGTTATGCCGCCCGTCTGCTGAACGACCCCGTGGCGGCGCAGGATGTGGTGCAGGAAGCCTTTGTCCGGCTGGTGCGGGAACGCAACGCCGGCCGGCTGCCCCCGCCGGACACTTGGGCCGGCTGGCTGCACCGGGTAACGCACAACGCCGCCGTGGACTACCTGCGCCGGGAACAGCGGTTGCGCGGACTGCATAAAAGGCAGGCGGATGAACCGGCCGCGCCGGCCGCCGCCCAACCGGAGGAGCGTATGGCGTATGTGCTCGAACTGGCCCGCCGCCTGCCGACGGCCGAGCAGGAAGTACTCGTGCTGCGCCTGCAGGAGGGGCGTTCCTATAAGGAAATCAGCGTGCTCACCGGCCGCAGCGAGGGCAATGTCGGCTGCCTGCTCCACCAGGCGGTGAAAACGCTAGCCGCGCGCCTCCAGAAAGCCGGTGCCTTATGACCGCGGAGAAAGACGCCATGCAGGACGAGAACGTCAAAGTCGAAAATGGACGGCCGCAAGCGGCCCTGGCGGCGGTTCAACATCCCGACAACCTCACGCTCTACCTGCTCGGAGATTTGCCGGAGGCGGAGGCCGGGATCGTGCGGGCGCACCTAGCCGCCTGCGCCGAATGCCGCGTCGAAGCCCAGGCACTGGAACAAACCATCGCCGTCCTGCGCGCCGCCTACGCCGCCGCGCCCCCCGCCCCCGTGCAACTGGACGCCCGCCACCGCCGTTTCAAATCGCGCTGGTATGGCCCCTCTTTCCAATTGCAACTGCCCCGCCCCTCCCGGCGCCTCTGGCAAAACCTGCTCGCCGCCGCCGCCTCACTGGTGCTGCTCCTGGGCACCGCCGGGATATTTTTGCTCAATCGAGTCACAATCATTGGCAGACTGTCCTCCGAGGACGCGCCTTTAAACCTAACGGTCACGATGCCGGAATGCGGTAGTGCGCCGTCATGCATGAGCTTGTGTGTCGCGCCAGACAAAGCGCCGGACACCGATAAGGACAGTACCCCCACCGACCGGGTTGATGATTTATGGACGCGGAAGTCCGATTCCACAATCCAACGCGACATGTTGGCAATGAGCGACGGATCTGCCAACAAAGCTGTTGCCGACGAAAAGCCATCCGTGAACAGCGTGAACGTCGTCGGATACACGGCCCTTGCCGAGGCAAAAAAAACGCAAGCGCCGCCGGAACGATCCGTTGCCGCGGCGGGCTTCGACACTGGGGTCGGTTTCTCCGACACCGATGGAATGGCCGCACCCGGCGCGGCGGCGGCGGAACCGACGGCGGTAATGACGAAGAGCCCGCTCATTTTAAAAGGACTTTACGCCAATCGTGGGTCTGGTGGCGCCCGCGCGGCCGCACGTAGAGCGTATGGTGGTGGAGGTATGCAAGCGCCCCAGAGCCCCGGGCCAACGCCCGACCCGCAAGCGCACTTCGCCGATGAACCCAATGACATTACCGTCACCATGGGCGGCGTGGATGGCCGCGGCCTGGCGGCGGCGCAGCCATTGAATGCGTCGGAGAATCTTCGTCCCGCCATGCGCCAACCGTCCGGCGAAACGTTGGGCGCACTCGTTATTAATGGAGGCCCAGGGGTGTCGCACACGCGCCGCGCAAAAAACGATGAGTCCACATCCAATACCGATCAGCAGCAGCCGATGGAAACCTACGAGCCGCGCAAGCTCGAACACCGGGTCAAAGACGCCAAAACATCCTTTCAACCGGCCTTCAAGGCGGTTTCCGGATCGGGCACAGGCGGCGGACTCGGCATGGGCGTCTCACAGTTCAACTTTTTCGGCATCCGAGGCAAGGATAAACGGACCTCCATACGCCCACCTTCCAACGAACCGCTAGACACAACAGTTGCAGGAGAACTGGGGGTACAGAAAGCCGAGGCAACACCTCCGCGGAAAGCTCAACAAGCCATCGCCGGGTCCGAACCGGCCGACGCAGCGCAGGCGCAGCCATGCTCCAGTCCGCTGCTGGAAAAGATGCGTAAAATCGTCATTCCCGAACTCAATTTTCGGGAAGCCAATATTCGCGACATCGTGGACTTCCTAAACAAAGCCTGTCGTGAAGGCGACCAGGAACCCGGCGACCCGAATCGAAAAGGCGCCAAACTCGTCCTTAACCTCCAACCGGGCGGCACTGCGGCGCCACAAAATCCGTTCGAAGCAGTGGCCCCGACGACTGGCGACGCCGACGGTATGCACGAGGTCACTTTCAATGCCCGTTTCATCTCCCTCGAACAAGCGTTGAAAACCATTACGCAGGTCGCCGGCCTTAAGTACAGTGTCGTCGGCAACGACGTCGTGATCGAGTCTGCCGATGCCGGGACCGCCGCGAAGGGAGCGACGGACAAGCAGGAACAGGCACAAACCATTATACAGGCGGAACCGCCCGCGCCCGCGCCGCCGCCGTTCGATGTACCCGACATCAATCCCTGGACGCCCGCCGCGCAGACGCCGCGCTCGACCTTCGCCATGGACGTGGATACGGCCTCCTACGCGCTCTGCCGCAACTATCTGCGGCGCGGCGTCATGCCGTCCGCGGGGTTTGTGCGGCCGGAGGAGTTCGTCAACGCCTTCGATTACGCCTATCCCCCGCCCGCCAGCGAGGCCTTCTCGATCCAGGCCCAGGGCGCGCCCTCGCCCTTCCGCCCCGGCGTCCACCTGCTGAGCCTCGGCGTGCAGGGACGGCGGCTGGGACGCGAAAACAAACCCGCCGCGCTCACGCTGGTAGTGGATACTTCCGGCTCGATGGCGCTGCCCGACCGCCTGCCGCTGGTCAAGCAGGCGCTGCGCATGCTGATTGAAGGACTGCAACCCGCCGACCGCGTGGCGCTGGTGGCCTTCGACGCCCAGCCGCGGCTGGCCCTGGAAGCCACGCCCGCGTCCAACAAGAAACGGCTGCTCGCCGCGGTTGACGCCCTGCAAGCCTCCGGTCTGACCGATCTCGAAGCCGCGCTGCGCCTGGGCTATGCCACCGCCGCGCGGGGTTTTATCCCCGGTGCCGCCAACCGCGTACTGCTGCTCTCCGACGGCGTGGCCAACCTGGGCGCGGGCGCCGCCGACGAAATCCTGGCGAGCGTCGAGCGCTATCGCAAGCAGGGGCTCACGCTTTCGGTGTTCGGCTTCGGCCTGGGCACCTTCGACGACCGCATGCTCGCCACCCTCGCCGCGCGCGGCAACGGAAACTACCACTACCTCGACTCCGCCGGCGAGGCGCGCCGGGTGCTGGTGGAAGACCTCACCGCCACGCTGCACACCATGGCGGCCGACGCCAAGATCCAGGTCGAGTTCAATCCCCGCCGCGTGACGCAGTACCGCCAGATCGGTTACGAGCCGCGCCGCCTGCGCGACGAGGATTTCCGCAACGACGCCATCGTCGCCGGCGAAGTGGGTTCCGGCCAGTCGGCCACCTGCCTCTACGAACTGCGCCTCGAGGGCGACCCGCGCGAACCGGTCGCCACGGTGCGCGTGCGCTACCGCGACCTTGAGAGCGGACGCATTGTGGAGATCGAGCAGCCCGTCGGGACCGACGCCTTCGCCGCCTCGGCCGACCGCGCCACGCCGCGTTTCCGTCTGGCCGCCTGCGCCTCCGAGTTTGCCGAATTGCTGCGCGGCAGTCCCTACGTGGAAGGCAGCGCCTATGCCGACGTGGCGCGCGTGCTGCGTCCCGTGGCAATGGAGTTGACGCTCGACCGGCGCGTCCGGGAACTGCTGCAACTCGTCACCGCCGCCCCCGGCTGCGCCAGGGTGGAGGAATGAATTTGGTGCTAGGTGTTAGGTGTTAGGTGGTAGGTGTTCAGGGTTCAGTCGCGCCGCCGGCCCGCTGGCTGGATGGAACGGAGCGTGAGGCTTGGTTTCAGGTGTTAGGTGTTGCGCATTGAGCGATGAGAGATAACATGAAGACTATTCGCCGATTCATTGTAGCGCTGAGCGCTATTTGGGGTTGCGGTATCTATGCATCTGACACACCACCGGTGGCCGTCACCCTGATTCCGCACGGGACAACCTTCAAATCTTTCGCGGATTATGAACAGTCAATCAGGTCCGACGAGAATACCTACAAGGGGGAGGAGATTCGTTCCGCGGAGTTCGAAATCCGTGACACAAAGAACCGTCTGCGAATCATCCGCTTCCCTTATCGTTTTGAATTTGGGCATGGCTTCAAGGATGTGCGGCCGGCCCGTGCTCCATCGACTTGGTCTGATGGCTTTCCGGAAGAAGCCCTCCGCCGTATCGGAAAGGTTGCGCCCGGTGAATACCAGCTTGCGTTTTATGTGAACGGTATCCGCGCCTCGAACGTGGTCTCGATTCAAATTGATCCGGCCTATGACGCCTCCAAAGCCCCGACCCTGCAACTCGGCATCCTGGAGCCGCATCCGCTTGGCCGGATCGCCCGTGTCATTTTGTGGGCAATCGGGCCGACACCCACTGATGAGCAATTCACGAATATTGCCTTGTACAGTTCGCCTGTTTGGATTGATGGCCTCGAAAGGGTGCGAAGCATGGTGGTTTGGACAGGATCCGTTGGGCCGGTTCAGAGTGGCCACCGTTTCTTTCTCATGATCGAGCCAGGTGGCTATACGCCACCGGCTGACCCGGAAAAAGAGCACACATATGTCTTCAAGTTTGGCCGGCATGCCACCACGCCCCTGCGGGTTGATCCGTTTGAAACCAAACTCGGCATGGCGTGGGATGGCACCTCCTCACAACTGGAAGACCTTCCGCGTTCGCGCGCCCTGTTGCAGGGGAAAATCTTAAATGCAAAGGCAGAGCCTGCCATAGGCTATCAAGTGTTCCTCAGGGCAAACGGTGCGCCGCAAGCAACCGAATATACCGATCCCCAGGGTGAATACACTTTCCCCAACATCCCACCGGGAACATTCACGGTGGTGGTGTTCCCGCCTCCGCCCGCGGGCTCTCCCACTCTCTCCAAAGACGGGGTGATTTTGGAGGGCGACAAGACCTGTCTGATCAACTTTAGCTTCAAGAACAGGTATCGCTTCTCCGGCAGGGTGGTGGAGGTGAATGGCAAGCCCGTGCGTGATGTTGACGTGATGACCACATGGAAAGACCACGATACCGGGTTTGAATTCTGTGCTTCGACAAAATCCGGCGATGACGGCTCCTACCAAGTCGATGGTCCCTATCCAAAAATCTCTTACGTGGGCATCGGATGCACGGGCACTCATCCTGCTCCCCGTTACGACGTGAAACCGGGTGATACAAACGTGATCTTTATCATGAAGCGATAAATCAATTATTAGTTACAATTAGGAGAACCGCAATGCATGCAACTCGTCTCGCACTAGCCATGATCGCCGCCGCTATTGCCGCGGCGCACGCCGAACCCGCCTTTACCGTTACGGACTTCGGCATACGCGGCGCTATCGAGGGCGAAAACATCGCCTTCACCATCACTGGCGCCGTGGATGTCGCCAGCCGCGACGCGCGCCTGGTGCTGGCCGCGGGCGATCTTGCCTGCCTCGACAGCAGCGCCCTGCCGCGCCACAGCGAACTGCTGCGCGAGGGCAATCGCTATGTGTTGCTCTTCCAGCGCCGCGGAACGCAGACGTTTGGTTTCAAATTTGCGGCCGCCGCGGTCCGCGAGGGCGACTGGCGCGTCGCGCGTTTCCTGATTCCCGACGCGGCCGTGCGCAGAATCACGCTGCAATGCGACCGGCCCGATCTCGAAGTCGAATCCCCCGGCGCGCTGGGCTTCGCGCGCCAGACCAACGCCGCCGGCCAGGTCGAAATCAGCGCCCTGCTCGGCGCCGGCCGGGACTTTCTCGTGCGCTGGAAACCGAAGGTTCAAACGCTGACCGGCGAACTGGCGGTAACCTGCGAGGGCCATACCATCGCCCGCGCCGGGGTCGGTGCGCTGCGCCTCAACACGCTTTACACCTACCGCGTCGCACAGGGCAGCCTGCGCACGCTTGCCTTCGCGCTGCCGCCGGATTTGAACATCACCCAGGTGCGCGGGGAGGACATTCGCGAATGGACGCTCGAACCGGCCGCCGCCGGCAAGGGCCGTCGCCTGCTGGTCACGCTGAGCCGTCCGAAAGAGTCGCTCTACCAGATTCAAGTGGAAGGTGAACTCGTGCTGCCGGCCTTCCCCTGCGCCTTCACCATGCCCGCCATCGCGCCCGAGGGCGTGGTACGCACCAGTGGCTTCCTGCTGACCGGGGCCGATGGCGCGGTCAAACTGCTGCTGCGCAAATCGTCGGGGCTCACCCAGGTGGACCAGACGGCCTTCCCGGCAGCCCGGATGGACAACGGCCCCGAACGCCCGACCCCGGCGCGCAGTCTTTACGCCTACCAGTACGCAGGCATGCCTTACACGCTCGATCTCTCGGCCGAGGACGTTGTCACCTCTTTGCAGAGCGAGCAGAGTCTGCTGCTGACGCTGACCGACAACGATTTGCAGCTCCAGGCCGGGATCGAGCTCGACATCCGCGACGCCCCCGCCCGCGAGGTCGCCATCGCGATCCCGGACGGCTGGACCGTCGCCACCTGTGCCGGCGGCGCGGTGGCCGACTATGACGTGCGCGGCAGCGGGACCAACCGCGCCATGCACGTCTTCTTCCGCGAAGCCGTGCTCGGCCACACGCGAGTGGACCTGCGACTTGAACACAGTCTCGCGGCGGGCGACAAGGCGTTTCCGGTGCCGTGCATAACCGTGCGTGACGCCCGCGCCGAACGCGGTTATCTAGCGCTGCGCGCCGAAAAGGGCGTGCGTCTGAAAGCGCAAATCGCCGTCGGCTTGCGCGAGGTGCATACCGCCTCGCTGCCCGTGCGCCTGCCGGACGCCCAGATGGCTTACCGCTTCAAGGAGCCCAACTGGTCGCTGAGCGTCGCGCTCGAGAAAACCGCGCCGACGATCGATGCCGAGAGTTTCCACCTGGTCACCGTCGGCGACGCCGCGCTCTTCGGCCTCTGCTCGATCACCTACCACATCGAGGGCGCTCCCGTGCGCGCCTTGCGGATGGAGATTCCCGCAACCTATCGCAATGTCGAATTCACCGGCCGCGGCATCCGCGGCTGGGAGCAGACCGGCACGGTTTGGGTCGTGACCTTCCAGGAGAAACTGCTGGGCGACTACACGCTGCTCGTGACCTATGAGCAGCCTTTCGTCTTCGAGGGCGGCGAAGTGCTGGCGGGCGGCATCCGCATCGAGGGCGCCGAAAGTGAAGTCGGATACGTCACCCTGGCCGGCGCCGCCAGTCTTGCGTTCGACTGCGTCGTGCGGGCCGATCCGGCCATCTTAACCGTCGAGCGCGCCGAACTGCCGCAGGCTTACAAGCTGCTGGTCAACGATCCGATCCTCTGCGTCTTCAAATATGCCGGGGGTCCGCACCAGGCCAGCCTGGCCGTGCGGCGCTATCCGACCCGTCCGCTGCTCGACCAGGTGGCCGATCACACAACGCTGCAGACCAGCCTCAGCCGCGAGGGTGAGGCGGTCACGACCGTCGGATACTACGTCAAGAACGCCTCGCGCCAGCACCTGGCCGTCACCCTGCCGCCGGGGGCGCGGCTGTGGTCCGCCCGCGTCAACGGCGCCGACGTGCAGGCGCTCGATGTGCCCGGCAAATCCGGCGCCATTCTGGTGCCGCTGCAACGCCGCCGCGATCCGGACGAAGCCGCGCGCATCGAAATCGTTTATGCCGAAACCCGCCCCGCCTTCCATTTCCGCGGGAATCTGGCCTTCACGGCGCCGGCGTCGGACGCACAGGCGGTCTTCACCACCTGGACCGTGATCCCGCCCGAAAACTACGCCGCCATTGGCGCGGGCGGAACGCTGCTGCCCACGGGCGGCGCTCCGGCGGGCGGCATCGTGCAACTCGCGCTCGGTGTTCAACATGCCGTCGGGCTCGTTTTGTTCCATTACAGATGGCTGCTGGTCGGCGCTCTGCTGTCATTTGGACTGCTGTGCCTGGTCGTCCGCAACGCCGGCCAGCGCCGCTTGATCGCCTGGTCCACCCTGCTGGCCGCGCTGGGCGCGCTTTTTATCGTCTCACTGGCGTTGCGCATGCAGGACATGCAGGACTGCTGGCCCAGCCGCGCATTGCTGCCACCCACGCCGGTAAGCTGCTCCTTCGCGCGACCGGTCAATCTGGCCGGCAGCGAGCCAACCATCGCCGTAACCGTGATGCCGCGCTGGCTGGGCGCGGCCGGCTCGCTCAGCGGCGCCATCGTCGGTGTCCTGGCGGGACTCTATCTGCTCGCCACGGTCCGGCGGCAGGGACAAACCCGCGCCGGGCGCGCCGCGGTTGGAGTGCTCGCGCTGTTGGCGGGGTTGGCCTGTCTGGAAGTCACGCGCCCTTGGGCGTTGGGTCTGACGCTATCGCTTGTGCCGCTCGCCATCGCCTGCGGCCTGCTGCGCCGCGCGTGGGCGGCCGGCCGGCTGCGCCGCGCATCCGCCGATAAGGATGTCTCCACCCCGCCGACACCCCCAGTTCCCACTTCGCCGCTGCCGCCCGTGGCGCCCGCCGTCGCATTGCTGGCGCTGGCGCTGACCTTTGGAACGGTCATGTCAGCGCAGGCTGGAGGCGGCAAGGGCAGTGCGTCAACTCAGGTTCCCGCGACCGCCACGCTTGCGGCGGAATGCCGCGTCACGACGCCGCTCAAGAATGCAGCTTGCATCCCCGAACTTCCGCCGACGCTCACCGTTGATGCGGCGATACTGGATATTCAAGGGCCGGCCACGACGGCACGGGATGCCAATCCCTACGCCACCGTTAGCGCCACGCTGGAGTTCGAGGCCAAGGCTACCGGCATCTTCCGGCTGATGAACGCGCCGGCGGTGTTGCAGTCGTTCAAACTGAACTCCTCCGATCTCGAGCTGCGCGCCTCGGACGGCGCGCCGCGGTTGGTTGTCAGCGACACCGGCAAATACAAGATCACGCTGGTGTGGTTGACGCCTGTCGCCGTGCGCGAGAACGGATGGGAAGTGCGGCCATGGCTGCCGGCGAATCTGCGCAACCGCGTCACCCTGCGGCTGCCCGCCGCCGGTCTGGATGCGCAGTCGCCCGACGCCGTCTACCTCAAGACTGAAGAGGATCTGGCGCAGGGTCGTACAACCGTTGCCGCGGTCTTCGGCTCCGACGTCGCGCCCGTGCTGATCTGGAAGCCCGTCGAGCGGCGCACGAAACTGGAGAAGGTCAGCGTCTTCACCGAAGTCAACAGCGTGGCCGCCTTCGATCCCGGCGTGGTCACGCTCACCCACACGATCCGTTACGAAATCGCCCAGGGCGAGTTGCAGTCCTTCGCCCTGCGCGTGCCGTCGAATCTGACCGCCACGGCCGTCACCGCCCGCGGACTCAGCACCTGGCGTTTCGATCCCGGTACCCACCGCGTCGAGGCGCTGCTGGAGAAACCGGTCAGCGGTACGCTGACGCTGACGGTCGTCACGCAAATGCCCCAGGAGGGCGCGCCGTACGACGTGATCCTGGAGGCGCCGGTCATCGAGGGTGTCGCGCGGCAACGGGGAGCGCTGGCGCTGACCGCTCCCGACGCGATGCAGGTGCGCGCCGAGGCGCTGGACGGAGTGGCCGCGATGAGCCCGTCGGACTTCCCGTCCGCGGCGGGCGGCGCCGCGGTCAAACGGGCCTTCCGCTATCACCAGTTGCCGGCTCGCGTGCAGGCCCACGCCGAGCGCGTGCTGCCGGAAATCCGCGTGGTGGAGGACGGACGCTTCGATCTTTCCGACGAACGGCTGGTGCGTTCGGCGCGCCTGAGCGTGACCGTGGCCCGCGCGGGCATTTTCAGTCTGCGCCTCGCGCTGCCGCCGGATTTCGATATCGAGTCGCTGACCGGCTCCGACGTCAGTCACTGGGACGAAACCCGCGACGCCAGCGGCCGGGTCGCCATCGTAAACTTCGACAAGCAGGCGCTCGGAGAACGCACGCTCAACATCGTCGTATCGCGCACCGGCAAGGGACTCGACGCCTCTATCGCCGCGCCGCGCCTGGGCGTGGAGGGGGCGATCAAGCATACCGGCGTGCTGCTTGTCTCCGGCGAACGCGGGGTGCGGCTGACGACCACCACGCGCGACGGGGTCAGCGAAATGAACCCCGCCGAGGTGGGCGTCACGCAGGTCGGCGCGCTGGCCTTCCGCCTACTGCGTCCCGACTGGCAGCTCGTGCTGCGCACCGACGTGCTGGCCCCGGTGATCCGCGTGGAGGGCGTGCAGACCGTGCATCTGGCCGAGGGCCTGATCCAGGGCCGCGCCTTCCTGGACTACCGCATCGATAATGCCGGCGTGAAATTCTTGACGCTCCAGGCGCCGCAGCCGGGTGTGGCCCTGGCTTTCAGCGGACGCAACATCGCCCGCGTGCAGGAAACCGACAAGGCCGCCGGTCTCTGGCAGGTGGAACTGCAGGGCAAGGTGGAAAATCTCTACCGTCTGGAGGTCGGCTACCAAATTCCCTGCGCGACGAAGACCAACGCCGTGCTGCTGCGCGCGGTGCGCACGATGGGCAGCGAGTCGCAAAAAGGCTACCTGGCGGTGACCGCCAGCCCGCGCCTGCGCATCGCGGTCAATGCCGTGCCGCCGGGCTTCCAATCCGAGGACGCCCGCGGCATTCCGTCCAGCTTCCGCGCCGGCGACCTCTCCGACGCGGTGCTCTGCTACCGCACAACGCAGCCGGACTTTGCGCTGCCTGTGACGCTCGTACGCCACGAATCGGCCTCCGTGCTGGCGGCAACCGTGCAGCATGTGCAATTGCAGACCGTGGTGGCGGGCGACGATCAATCCGTGACCCGCGCGCAGCTGGAAATGCGCGTCGGCGACCTGCGCTTTTTGCGGACCACGCTGCCGCCCGCCAGCCAGGTCTGGGCGGTTTTCGTCAACGGCCGTTCGACCGTGCCGCTGGTGGAAGGCGACGCCCTGCTCGTACCGCTCGATCTCGCTCCGGCGGGCGAAACTGTTTCCGTGGAACTGCTCTACGGCGTGCGCGGCGAAACCGCGCGCCTGGGCCGCCGTCATACCTACGCCGGTCCGCGCTTCGATCTGCCGCTGGCCGATATTGCCTGGACCTTTTACCTGCCCTCCGACTGGCGCTGCTACAGCTTCGGCGGCACGCTCAACCACCGCTCCGGGGCGGCGGCGGTGGCGCAGGTCTTCGACGACCGCAGTTACCTCGCCGCCAACACGGTCGAGAGCCAGCTCGCCCACAGCAAGGCCGCGACCAACCTGAAGCAGGGCGAGCAGATGGCGCGCGAAGGACGCCAGGAGCAGGCCAAGAAGGCCTTTGAAACGGCGCTCTACTATTCCCAGGGCCAGTCCGATTTCAACGAGGATGTTCGCGTTCAGTATCGCAACCTGGCGCGCCAGCAGGCGGTGGTGGGACTGGTCAACCGCCGCGACAACCTGCGCCAGGCGCGCAACGTGCAGGACGAGCAGACCGCGAGCAACATCACGGGCTTCAACAAGGGCAATTGGAACGACGATTACGGCAAGCAGGTGACCCAGCAGTTGAGCGCCGAGGACAACGGCGCGCTCAACGCCGTGGCCGACAAGATCCTGGTCCAGCAGGAAGCGGCCGCGGCGACGGTCAATCCGATCCACATCACCCTGCCGATGCACGGGCGGGCGCAGTTCTTCTTCCGTCAACTCCAGGTGCGTCCCGGCGGCGAGTTGACCGTGAACTTCAAGGCCCTGCGCCCCGGCTCCGCCGGCTGGCCGCTGATGGCCGGCGTGCTCGTGGCGGGCTTCCTGCTCTTCCGCGCGCTGGTCTGGCTGGCCATCCCGCGCAAGTCCGGTCAGTGGGCGTGAACAAGGGACTCCCTGACGACCGAAGGGACTCTGATGGTGACAAAGCGGTCCTGAGAGTAGAGATAATCCTCTCCGCTTTCGTCCACAATCCTGATGTCCCCGTCCGCCTCGGCATCCCCATCCGGCACAGTCCTGTAAATTTTGTGTAGTTCCAGAGACGCCGGATACTCGCTGTTATCCACGCAGACGACGAATTGAGATTTGCCGTGCATCGAAGTAGTCATAGTCAATCCATATACCGTTTTCGCTTCATCTCGCGACGACCAACGCCATGCGCCTCATACCAGTGCAATTCCGCTCTCCGCATGCGGCCCGTCCGAAGGCGTATCATCGCTTGACCCTTTAATTTCACACTTCCTGATCCCGTGCTGTAATTACGCATGTTTTTGCGAACTGCCCGGAAAATGACATGGCACTTTTTGACGCGTGACAAGTAAAGCGGCGTGGTGAATTCTTTGGGGCGAACAAACGGTCCCACAAAGG
>CAIYGI010000232.1 GCA_903925685.1 uncultured bacterium | reverse complement strand
GGGCAACCCGCATCAGGACGGGTCTGCCAAAAAAAACTACATTTTACCGTTTTTTAGCTTGCGGACGTCCACGAAACGTGTATTCTTATTTTTGTTGGAGCATTTAAGCCTGTGCTCCAAACCATTTTGCAAAAGGCTCGGCATATTGGATTTGCCCCTCAAGGCTACCGCCGATGAATTCACGGCGACCGATGGCCGAATGCATAGGCATCAACGCCCCGAATATATCGACATCGGTAAGACCGGTCGGGTCGATCTGGTTAAGTGGCGAATTTCCCGCGTAGCAGTAGAGGTTGATGCCTCCCGCCTCGCCCAGTCCATCCCGACTGATCCATCTCGCTGAATTCGCGTCGTACCACCGTTGCCCCCAATAACCCAACCCGCTCGGGGCATGCCACATCTTGGTCTGGTAACCGGAAAGTTGCAATTTACCACATCAAGGCAGTGGGTCCACGGGAAATGCGAGGAGGGGGGAGGGAGGAGTCAGACAGTCAGGCTGTTGGGACGTCAGGCAGACGGGCGGTGGTGAGCCGTGAACAGTGAATGGCGTCTTATTGCACGAGGGCAATCGCGTCATGGTGAGGGCTGGCCAACGGCAACAACGCTGCCACTCCGCGGTCGAGGGTTACAAGACGACCGCCCTGCCGGATGGCCAGGCCCAGCAAATAGGCATCCGTAACCTGACGGTGGCCGACCAGCAGAGCAGAAGGAACATGCGGGTCGAGAATCGTGGCATCGTCCGGCCAGAATCTGTGCGTGGACATCCTCACGGTTTGTTCGAGTAATGCCAGGGCTTCCCTTGGCGTGACGGCGTCCGGAATGATCTTGGGGTTGGATGAAATCCGGACAAATGCACACTGGGTTAGCGGGCATGTAGCCCATCCGTGAGGCGCGTGCTTCACAAACCAGTCCTGGGCCTGACGATGATGAACGTGAGACGGCCACGCGAGCGCAATCAGCATGTTCACATCGAGCAACCCGATCTTCATGACTCGTCCTCGCCCCTGCGCACGTCATCCAACGTGACCGGCCGCGCGCCGCGCGGAACCGAGAACACGGGGAACCCCGTGCCGCGTCGGGATTGGCGCACCCTCGGAATGGCGTCCAACCCGCGCCGCGCGAGTTCGCATAGCGCCTGACCGATCGTTCCGGACTTGGCCCGTGCAAGACTTCTCGCGGCAGCCAACAGATCGTCGTCAATGATCAATGTCGTTCTCATGCCCGCGACTCTAACAAAACGGGCTTCGATGTCAAGATGCTGACGCATCAAGATGCAGACCTTGCGGAATAATTGCCGGAACGGGACGTTCGCCTGCTCGCAGGCAGACTACCAGTCCCGTCCCGGCGCCGCGTATTCGGTCTCGCTCGCACTCGCGCAACGGGACACAGGAAACCTGCCCTGGGCTCTCCTTTGGAACTGTGGCGGTATCGCTCGATGCCGTTTTGGCCGGAGGAAAGCTCTCAGCACCAACAAACAAAGCGAAAACCGAAGTTGTAGAGCGTGATCGATGGACCGTAGAAGTACTTATGGGTCGGGTGAAGTCAGAAAACGGAAGTCAAGGCCAGGTGCAGTACGAGTCAGAGCATCCTGGATTTGGGTCATCAACTGGCGTAGCGGCTTGTTAGCGGAGGCCAAGCGTGGTGTGCTCCGCTTCATATACCTCGCCCATCCCGCCACGGCCGAGTAGGCGGATGATGCGGTATTGGCCAAGGGTGACGCCAGGGGCGAGCGATGGGACATTGGCAAGTCCACCAGATTCCGTCTGAATCGTTTGCTTCAGGTCCAGGTTATCCATGTGATCGCCAATCTCATCCCAGCAACCATGGCTTTTTTGACGCCACAATCACCGTGATACTCCTCGCTATGCCACGCCATATATAAAAAGTGAAGTTCCATAATTGAGTTGGGTATGGCATCGCGGCCCTGTTCCACGATTGGTTGTACTGCCACCGGAAGATTGGCGGCCGTCCGGTGACCCGGGCCGAGTGCGACGGCCTCTTCCTGGAGATCATGCTTTACGTCGGTGTGACCGCCTGGCTGGCGCGTACGATGTGGGCAGCCGTGCGGGCGGGCGGCTGGCTGCCGTGGTGGCGCCGGGCGGACAAGGACATTATTCCGTAGGGGGTCGCCGGTGTTACCTTCGCATGGTACGCCTGTTTCAAGTGGTAGGACCTGCGCATCGATGCACCGGAATCAGGTTCTAAAACAACCGACGGCGCGGGTGTGTTTCCAGCTTCCGGGACCAATTTACCATCGTTGCCATTGGCTACCGTGTGGAAAATGTTTGCAGTTTGTTTGCATTTTGTTTGCATTCCTAGCCCATTTTTGCCCGTTCTTGCACATGACCGCAAAACAGACGTATTCTCCAAAATACGGGATGATTGCTAGGAAATAACGGCGTTTTAGCTTGAAAAGGTGGCGCCCCGGGCGCGGCTCGAACGCGCGACCTGCGGTTTAGGAAACCGCATGGCACCTTGCTTTATCCTAAGAATTTCGCATTATTTTCTTGCAGTTGTCCAAAAGTTGTCCATAATGACCGCCAGTTCGCACGCACGTGGACAATGAAAGGCGCAAGCATGAAGATCAAGAATAAACTGGCACGGATAGACGTTGCCGGGTTGACCGTGACGGTCAAACCCAAGGGCACATCATGGAGCATTAACTATCGCCAAGATGGCAAACGGGTCCGTAAACAGGTCGGGACTGAAGAGGAGCGCGACAAGTTGGTTGCCGAACTGCGTGCAAAAAGAAATAACCTGAACGAGGCCGAGATCCACGAGGCACGGCACGGCGGCGCGGTGGCCCTGTCCAGACGCACGGAGGCCGACCGTACTGCCCTGCTGACGGCATTGCAGGTCATCGAGGGTGCTGGTGGTAAACCCACCGACCTTTTGCGGGCTGCGGAGCGCTACGTTACGACGGTGCTACAGGTTCGCCAGAGCGTGACGTTGGGAACGGCTGTCAATGCCTACACTGAATCAAAACAAAACCGACGAGCGCGCACGAAATCAGACATCAAGTGCAGGTTGAAGCAAATCGTCAAGCATTTCGGCGCTGAGATAGACCTTGGCGCCATCGAAGGTGACGCCGTTCTATCCTGGTTGCGTGAAACCTTGGGAGTGAAAGCCAGGACATTCAACATTTATCGCCAACACGTCAGAAGTCTTTTCAAGTTCGCCATCGCCAAGAAGTGGATTCTGACCTCACCTGTCGCCGAGATTGAACCTGACACCGAAGAACATGGCGTTCCTGTCACCTTGTCGCCGGCGGAAGTTAAACTGTTGATGTTGACCGCCGTGGAAAAGTTTCCCGCGTTGGTGGCGTATATCGCCATCGGTGTGTTCGCCGGGTTAAGACCCGAGCGGGAGCTTGGGTGTTTGCCATGGTCGAGCGTTGATCTGGATAATGCGCGCATCACTGTGAGTGCTGGCAACGCCAAGCATCGTCGGGCGCGTAATGTGCCATTGTCAGACAATGCCGTCGAATGGTTGCGCCGTTACGCCCCCCGGGACCACACCGGAAGGGTTTTCTATAGCCGGCGCAAATTGCGGGCACTACTGAAGGTTGCGGGTGTGACTTGGGGACAAGACATCATGCGGCATTCTTATGCCAGTTACCTGCTGGCCCAAAGTGAGGACGAGGCGTTGGTTTCCGCGAGAATGGGTAACTCCGTGGCAATGGTCAGAACGCACTACAACGGCGCGCGCAACGCCAAAGAGGCATCGGCGTTCTGGGCAATCAAGCCGCCGGATAGCGGCATCATCAAGTTTCCCAAGGTCGAGGCGGCGTAGGCTATTTCCCAAGTTCCATCATCAGGCAAAACTCGCCGAGTTTGCGGGTAAGTGCGGTTGTCATGGTGAAGGGTTGGCTCTCATTTGGCACTTTCCTCGTGAACGTGTGGACACCGGCTGTAATATGTAGCTAAACAACGTGGAAAAAATGATTGCCGGTTCTTGGGCGGTATGCTACACTATTCTCATGAAAGCAAACGATAAGAAAACGATGACGTTGAATCTGACGGCCCAGGAGATGGCTGTGCTGGAGGAATTGACGTCTGCCAAGGGACTAAGCAAGACCGGTGTGATGAGGTTGGCTTTGCGGATGTTGCAGACTGTGGATTCGAAAGTGCGGATGGGGTGCAAGGTGATGGTCGACGATGAACATACCCACGAGAAACGAGAACTGGTCTTTTTGTAATCCATGACGCGAAGCACGGTATACCTCAGGCGTTCCGTCACCGGCAAACTTGTTCACGCCTCCTTGTGGGACACGGTAACGGATGGTCACCTTAAGTTGTGGTCGACGACTTGGCGCCCGGCAATGGCCGCGCATTGCGCCGGGCGGTCGCCGTTGCAGGACAAACCGGAAGACTCCCACTGGGATTGGCAGGCTAAAATCGATCATTGGCGGCCATTGTTAGCCTACCACTCCTTCGCGATCGTTTGTGCTCGCGAATTGCAGGGGCTGATGCTAGCGCAGGATATAATGTCCGCCCGGCTTCCTGGACAGGCGGGCAAGGCAATGGTTTATGTGGAGTACCTAGCCACGGCGCCTTGGAACCGGAGCGAGATCTCGGGAACGCCACGCTATCAGGGTGTTGGGACCGTGCTGATGGCCTCGGCCATTCAACTGAGTCTGGACCTTGGCTATAAAGGCAGAATTGCGTTACATGCGCTTTCTGCTGCTGAAGGGTTTTATCGGGACCGGTGCGGCATGATCGATATGGGGCCAGATTCAAACTACCATGACTTGAGGTATTTCGAGATGACCGAAGTACAGGCGGCGGTTTTCCGCCAGGAACGAGGAACGAAATGAAACTACAGCATTCCAAGGAGTGGTATGCGGAACACATAACGGCGGAAGGCAACGCGGAGATTGGGGCGGGAATCCCGCCATGGATCCACTCGCGCACGAAGCGGTTATGGAAGGTGCCAGCCCGGTCCCGGGACCGACAGCGGCACGGTAACGGGGAGCGTCAGTCTGTATCCGTTAGTCAGACCGTTGATGTTGAGGTGGATGTGTTGTCGCTTGCCTGACAGCATCACAAGGGAATAGGACACTGCTTTAGCTGATTAGCGGCGTGGAGAAGAAAGAAAATCCACCGCGATGAGGTTTGGACGCTGAAGCCAGTTGCTGGTACCGGCAGGGTTTACCGACGCCGTTTTCTTGTGACGCGGTCCATTGCTGTTTTGACGTAGTGTTTGGCAGCCTCAGAGTTGTTCCTGTTCTCGACATGCGTCATAGCATCGACAAAAGCCTTCTCGAAGATTTCCAGTTCTGTTCTTGTGTAACCAGCCTCGTTCCAAGTAGCCGGCACTTTGAGAAGTCGGTAAATGGACTGTAGCCGACTTACGCCCTTCCTTGCATTGTACTGTTCAGGATCCTTCCAATCGCGGGTTTCCACCGCTGCCGGTATTGCTTCCCGAATCGCATCGCGGATGATCCCGACCGATTTTGGTTCGATATTCCATAAGGCACGCGCGATCTCATCGCCTTGACGCATGTAAGTTCACACTTCCTGATCCCGTGCTGTAATTACGCATGTTTTTGCGAACTGCCCGGAAAATGACATGGCACTTTTTGACGCGTGACAAGTAAAGCGGCGTGGTGAATTCTTTGGGGCGAACAAACGGTCCCACAAAGG
>CAIYGI010000231.1 GCA_903925685.1 uncultured bacterium | reverse complement strand
GGGCAACCCGCATCAGGACGGGTCTGCCAAAAAAAACTACATTTTACCGTTTTTTAGCTTGCGGACGTCCACGAAACGTGTATTCTTATTTTTGTTGGAGCATTTAAGCCTGTGCTCCAAACCATTTTGCAAAAGGCTCGGGTGTGTTGTTTTTTTTGGTTAAACCGTGACAACGAGGGGAAGGTTCTGTATGAGCAAAATCATGAAAATTGCAAGTACGGTGGTGGCGTGTGGATTTCTGGCAGGCGCCATGACGGTAGCGTTTGCTGTCGGCGCCAACACGAGTCTTCCGTTCAGAGATAATTTCGAGGTCTACACAAATGGCACTCCGTTGATCAACGGCACCAACGGTTGGTATGGATCCGATCCCAGCATCGTGGTTCAAACCAACATTTTTCGACCTACTGGGGATGTTGCCAGCAGCAATGCGGCCGTCATTCCATTTAACTGCACGCTCTCCAACTTGTTCACGGGCATTCCTTCCTCTTATACCAATGTCTGGATCCAGATGGACATACGACCGACTCTGCACCAGGCCGACATTATTCCGGTGGTGGACACAAACGCGGCGGCCATGTTTTATGTGAACAGCAACGGTAACTTTGTGGTACACAACGGAGTGGCTTCGCCGGACATCACCAATTCGACGAAATGGGTGACCCTTACGAATTTCAACTTCGGCGTGGGGACGAATGGGCCTTCCTGGGCGAGGATCAACGTTAAAGAAGATTTTTCGAACACTAACTGGACGCTCTATGCGAACGGTATTCTTGTGACGAACAACATCGGGTTTATCAATCCCGGTTTGACGAACTTTGGTGGGTTCGATGTTTACAGTCCCGGCGATCAGAGTTACATCGACAACGTCCTGGTGTCGACGACAAACAAGACGGTTCTGACCGTCACCGGTTCGTTCCTCACGGTTGCCAGCAGACAATATAACGCAACCGTAGACGCCACCATAACAAATCAGAGTTTGGTGCTGGTGGGCACGAATGGCGACGAAGGTTTGACGCTGCACGCGGTGGCGACCTATGCAGACAAGAATGTCGGCATCGGCAAGACAGTAAGCCTGCAGGGATCGTGGCTTTCAGGCGTTAACGCCGACAATTACATGCTCTGCCTGACGAATGCCACAACACCGACGACCACGGCGGATATTACGCCGTCGCTGGTAACGCTGACGGTGATTGGAATGGTAGGTAACAACAAGACTTATGACAGGTTATTCACCGCATCGGCCTCTGGCATTCCGGTGATATCCGGTATGTTATTCGGGGACACGGTGACTGCGGGAGGCACGCCGACATACAAGTTTGCCAGCTCGAACGTCGCCACTGCCATCTCGATCTCGACTGTGGGTTTCACAATTGGTGGCCCTGACGGTGGCAACTACAGCGTCATCACGCAACCCACGCTGAGCGCGAACATCACCCAGGCGCCCTTGACGGTTACGGGACTGACCGGTAGCAACAAGGTGTACGATAGGACGTTCACTGCGACGGTCACGGGCACAGCGGCACCGTCCGGCGTCATTTCACCAGACGTTGTGACTGTGGGAGGCACGCCGACATTCAAGTTTGCCAGCTCGAACTACTCCGCAACTGCCATCAATATCACAACAAATGTTGGTGGTTTCTCGCTGGTTGGCGCTGACGCTGGCAACTACAGCCTCACGCAACCTACGCTGAGCGCGAACATCAACAAGGCTGGCTTGACGGCAAGTCTGGTTTCCACCATAAGAAAGCCTTATAACGGCAACGACGTGGCAACACTGGGCACCACCAACTTCGCGCTGGTCGGCCTTGTCGGCATTGAAACATGCACGGTCACCAAGACGACGGGCACTTATGCCACCACGAACGCGGCCACGGGCATCTCCGTCAGCACTACGCTGGCGTCCACCGACTTTAACGGCACTTCCGGCTTCGCCACGAACAACTACACGTTGCCCACTAGCGCAGCAGGCAGTGTCGGTGTAATCACCAAGGCGACATTAACCGTGGCGACCTCGCCGACGGCCTCAACGATTACTTTTGGCCAAACGCTGGCGAGTTCGTTTTTGACCGGTGGTTCGGTCATCAACGCGGCGAGTCAAACCGTGGACGGCACATTTGCGTTCACCACGCCCACCACGGCGCCGGCGGTGGGTACTGCTAATCAGTCGGTGACTTTCACGCCGACGGATGCGGGCAATTACGAGCCGGTTGTCTTCGATGTGAGCGTGACGGTGATCACATCGGGGCCCTCAGGGACCATCTTGATTCTGTGACAGGACCATTAGTGCGGCCGTGAGTTTAAGTGATATACCGAAGGGAGACACTGTATGAAAAATATGATGAGAATCGTATGTGCTGGCGTGGCTTGTGGTTTTCTGGTAAGCGTAATGACAGCGTCGGCGGTTGGGGTTAATGCTGAACAACACGCCTTCACGAACGCGCCTAACACGGCCGGGACCGTGATTCCCGACGGTTACGAAGGTTGGATTGTGGCCAACCAAAGTGGCGGCACATCGGTATTTTCCACGGCCACGATCCACGTCTACGGTACGACCATTACCGATCGCATCGTGGCGAAGTTGCAGAACAGCACCATAGGGCATGATTACACCAATGCGCTCGATCAACGCACGAACATTTGGCTTTCAATGCGCATCAGGCCAGTGTTAAATGCAACTGTGCCTACGACTGCGGAAATCACGAACGCCAATGCCAACGCGGCGGCGGTTGTATGGTTTGGGTCGGACAGTAACGTTTACTACTACAACGGCGGGTTGCTGCAGTCGAATAGCTTCGCTAACGTGGTGACGAATGAAACTTCCTGGTATGTGGTAACAGCGCATTTGAAATACGCGACCACCAACTACGACCTTTTTATTAACAGCACGAACGATGCCAATCGCGTTGTTTCGGACATTGGTTTTTACTCTGTTAACAGCACCTCTTTCACCAACCCTGTCAAGGTGATTGAGAAATCCACGGTAGATTACTCGTACTTGGACTATGTCGGGGCGGCTACCAGCACCAACACAGCGCTGGCCGCGCAGATTTTCATGCGCGCGTACTTGACCGCGGAAGGCGTGGTTATCGAGTTCACAACCATTCAAGAACAAGCCGCCGGAGTGGTAATGTCCGTGTACCGGGCTGACGGAAGTCTGGTCGGCACCGTGATTTCGCAGGGCAATAACGGCTCCTACACCTATCGGTTGATCGACTCGCTGGCGGTCGTGGGTGGCTCTTACAATTACAGTGTCGTGGATGACGAGGGGATCACGCGTCAAGCTCAGGTTACGGTTGGGGATCAGTTCTCAACGCTGGTGGAAATGACGGCGACATCCATCAAGCTGAATTGGAAGAGTGTGCCTGGTTTGAGGTACGACATATACAAGGCGGTATCGCTGAGCGACGGATTCACCAAGGTCAACGCCGATCCCATCCTGGCCAGCGACTATACGACGTCGTGCGACGTTCCTCTGGATAACGGCGTAACGCGGGCTTTCTTCAAGATCCGTGGGCTGAGCCCGAATCCGTAATTAAGAGCCAACCTTGACTCGCGCAGCGGCCCGTCGGGTTTCCCGGCGGGCCGTTCGTTTTGTTTACGCGGACTTGAGGAGCATGCAGGCTTCCGGTATCCTATCTTTCACACACACGCGGAGGCGCACCAGCCATGAGCAAAACCGATTTGAAGAACGCATATCGAAAGATCATGGATGATCATTTCCCCGGTCGTATGGAAATCCGCTTTTTCGACGAGGCCAACCCGGCCCAGACGTTGTCCTATGAAAAAGTTGCCTGGACCATTGACGGTGTTCGTACAGGACTGCGTTACGGCGAAAACCCCGGTCAGCAGGCGGCGCTTTACCGGCTGGTGGGCGGCAACTTGACGCTGGGCGATGTCCGGACCATCCAACCCGGCCGCCATCTGTCCTCGGATGTCGAATTGCTGCAGTCCGGCAAGCATCCCGGCAAGATCAACATCACGGACGCCGACAACGCGCTGAACATCTTGCGCTACCTGCCGGAAGAGCCCTGCGCGGTAATCGTCAAACACAACAACCCCTGCGGCGTCGCGCGCCGTCCCGTGCTGGCCGAGGCTTACCATGCCGCCTACATGGCCGATCGGCTGGCGGCCTTTGGCGGCGCCATCGCGCTCAACCGCGAAGTTGATCGCGACACAGCCACGCAGATCGCGACGCAGTACGCCGAGGTGGTGGTGGCTCCGGAGTTCGCCCCGGGCGCGATGGATATTTTTGCCCGCAAGAAAAATCTGCGGGTTATGCGCATTGCCAACATGGCGCGCCTGCGGGATTTTGCCGGCGCCGTGACGCCGGACTTCAAGGCGCTGGTGGACGGCGGGTTGATCGTGCAGACCTCCTTCGTGCCGGTCACGCTGCGTCGAGAGGATCTGCTGCCGGCGGTGGCGCAGTACAAGGGTCAGGAATATCGCGTGACCCGCGCGCCCAGCGAGGCGGAAATCGCCGACCTGCTGTTCGGATGGCTGGTCGAGTGCGGCGTGACCAGCAATTCCGTGCTGTTCGTGAAAGACGGGGCCACCGTGGGCATCGGCACGGGCGAACAGGATCGCGTCGGCGTGGCCGAAATCGCCCGCGACAAGGCCTACCGCAAACTGGCCGATCGCCTCTGCTGGGAAGAGCGGCAGGTGGCCTACAACAATCTCGCGGCGGCCGACGCCGGGTTCAAGGCGGAGATCGACGCCGAGGTGGCGCGGCGCAAGGGCGGACTGATCGGCACGAGCATGGTGTCGGACGGCTTCTTTCCCTTCCGCGATGGCGCCGAGGTGGGCTTGCGCGAAGGCGTCGCGGCGATCATCCAGCCCGGCGGTTCGGACCGTGATTTCGAAACCATCCAGGCCTGCAACGAATTCGGCGCCGCCATGGTGTTCACGGGGCAGCGGTGTTTCAAGCACTAGGCCCTTACGAATGGAATCAATCGCGTTTGGTAAGGATTCGAAGGAGAATAGGATTTGAACAGAAGTTCGCAAAGGACGCGAAGGGAGGATTGCTTTCCGCCGAAGGCGAAAAAACTGTCTTCTTTGCGCGCTTCGCCTGTCTGCGTGAGTACCCGCACAGGCAGGCGACCTTCTGTTCAAACTCTTCCTCTTGGTTCCGGCTATGCCGGGTTATGAGATGACCGGATTGACGTTGTTGACCTTTTTGACCAGAATGAGCGTGTTATCAATGAAGTCAACACGGTCAATCCAGTCCCCCAACCAGCGAGGAACTCTGCATGCCTGAGCTGTTTGACAAACACGGCGGTTTCCGGCGGCTGCACTCCTTCACGCTGGCCACGATCGTGCAGGTCGAGACACTGCGGTTTTGCCGCCGCTTTCTGACCTTCGATCACCACGAGGCGGGCGCGAAGTTTTATGACCCGAAGGGGCGGCAATACGACCAGATGACCCAGGCTGCGCGCAGCGGGCGCCAGAACATCATCGAAGGCTCGGAGCGTTCCGCGACCTCCAAGGACACCGAGATGAAGCTCACGGACGTGGCGCGGGCGAGCCTCAGCGAACTGCGCGGCGATTACGAGATTTTCATCCTCGACCGTGAGCAGCTCCCGTGGTCGGTGCTTGCCCCCGAAGCCAAAGCCGTAAATGCCATCTCGCTCGATCCGCCGCCGTTTGCGGACGACATGGTCCACGAGTCGGCAAAACACGCGCTGGCGCAGCGCAGGAAGTACGCCCAATGGCTCGATGCCGACGACGCGGTGGTGGTGGCCAACGCCATGCTCATCATCATCGGCCGCGCCCTGAACATGCTGAAAAGCCAGATCGAAGCGCAAGGTAAGGCCTTTGAAGAAACCGGCGGCTTCAGCGAGCGGCTCACGGCCAGGCGCATCGAGGCGCGGGAAAAAGACCGGCCACCATCGCCAGACTGCCCGCTGTGCGGCAAACCCATGCGCCAGCGCAAGTCGGCAAAAGGCGATTTCTGGGGCTGTTCCACCTTCCCGGAGTGCAAAGGCACGAGGCCGGCAGGACCGAATTGACAATGAGGTCAAAAATGTCATTCAGGTCAGAGAAAGAGTAAACATGGAAACATTAAAGCGAACGATCTTTTCCGGCCCCCAGGGCCCGGTGGTGCTGGTGATCATGGATGGCGTCGGCATCGGGGTCTACCCCGAGGGCGACGCGGTGCGATCGGCGCTCAAGCCGAACCTGGACTGGCTGCGCGAGCACGCGCTCTACAGCGAGTTGAAGGCCCATGGAACGGCTGTGGGGTTGCCCAGCGACGAGGACATGGGCAACAGCGAGGTGGGTCACAATGCCATTGGCTGCGGCCGCGTATACGACCAGGGCGCCATGCTGGTCAACGCCGCGATCGCCAGCGGCGCGATTTTTCGCGGGCCCGTCTGGCGCTCGCTGACGGAGCCCTGCCTTGCGAAGGATGCGACGCTGCACTTTCTGGGGCTTTTTTCCGACGGCAACGTCCACAGTCACATTGACCATCTCAGGGCCATGCTGGCGCAGGCCCATAAGCAAGGTGTGCGGCGCGCGCGCATTCACATTCTGCTCGATGGCCGCGATGTGAGCGAGACATCGGCGCTGGATTATGTGGACCCCTTCGAGGCTTTCCTGGCGTCGCTCAACGCCGATGGCCGGACGGATTACCGGATTGCCTCCGGCGGCGGGCGCATGGCGATCACGATGGATCGTTACAATGCCGACTGGTCCATGGTGCAGCGCGGCTGGCAAATCCATGTGCTGGGCCGGGGTCCGCGGTTTCCCTCGGCGCGGGCCGCCATCGAGGCGGCGCGCCTGGCCAAGCCGGGTGTGATCGACCAGGACCTGCCGGGTTTTGTGATCGCCGAGAATGGGCAACCCGTGGGTCCGATCCGCGACGGCGACAGCGTGGTGTTCTTCAATTTCCGCGGCGACCGCGCGATCGAAATCAGCCGGGCCTTCGAGGACGAAACCATGCCTGAGTTCGACCGCGGCGCGCGGCCGCGGGTCCGCTATGTCGGCATGATGCGTTACGACGGCGACCTTCAGATTCCCAAGACCTTCCTGGTGGATCCGCCGGCGATCGACCGTACGATGGGAGAATATCTGGCGCGCGCCGGCGTGCGGCAGCTGGCGATCAGCGAGACGCAGAAGTTCGGGCACGTCACCTACTTTTTCAACGGCAACCGCTCCGGCAAGTTCGACAAGGGATTGGAGGATTACGTGGAGATCAAGTCGGATATCGTGCCCTTCGATCAGCGTCCGTACATGAAAGCCGCGGAGATCACCGACCGGGTAATCGAGGCCATGCGCTGCGGGACCTACAAGTTTATCCGGTTGAATTATCCCAACGGAGACATGGTCGGACATACGGGCAACTACCCGGCCACGCAAGTTGCCGTGGAGATGGTGGACCTGTGCCTGGGCCGGTTGTTACCGGTGCTGCGCGAGACGGGCGGTATTCTGGTGTTGTCGGCCGATCACGGCAATGCCGACGATATGTACGAACACGACAAAGGCAGCGGAAAGATCAAGCGCGACGCCGCGACCGGGCGGATCAAGGTCAAGACCAGTCATTCGCTGAATCCCGTGCCGGTGGTGGTGTACGATCCGGCGGGCACGGCGGGTGCGCGCCTGTCGGCGCGGAAGGGACTGGGTATCGGCAGCCTGGCCGCAACCTGCCTGCGCCTGCTCGGCTTCGATCCGCCCGAGGGCTACGATCCGAGCGTTGTGGAGCTGGCGAGCGCCGGGCGCTAGGCGTTCGGTGTCCATTTTTTTAACATGTCCATTTTTTTAACATTGCACCATGACATCATCGTTGTCTATACTTCTGAATGCTTTTGTGAACGAAAACCACGGCGCACGGAAGGAGCGGGGAACAATGATTGTCAAGCGGCATTTCGTGTTGATTGGCTTGGCGGTGAGTCTGGCTGGTGGCGCGGCTCTGGCGCAAGTGGCGCCAGGTGAAGGCGCGGCGGTTGCGGCACGCAAAAACTTGCGAATTCGGGAAATCACGGGTTTGGGTCGCAACGCACTCTTGCAGACGCCGCAGTACAACGCCTCGGGTCTGGCGGCCAAGATGCCGTCCAGGAACTGGGCGCAAATTTCGGTGATGTTCGACGCTCCGAACGACAAGGACAGTTGGATGGACGATGTGGGCGTGCAATTTTACGTGCTGCTCTACAATCGTGTGCGCGAGGAGTATTCGCTGTTGCGTAACAGCCAGCAATTGACCGACGTGGGCTACGGACGCGGGCATCAGAGCGCCATGTATGTGCGGCCGGCGGCGTTGTTGCGCTACGGCGAGGTGGTGGGTGTGGCCGTGGAACTGCGGGTCAAGGGCGAGGTGGTGGATGGTCTGACCGACAGCAAGCTGCCGGGCGGGAAGAAGTTGACGGACAAGTGGTGGGAAAATTCCAAGTTGACCGTCCGCGAGGGTTATCTGCTTAAGAAATCCGAGACACCGTTTGCGTTGTTGGCGGTGGACGATTTCGAATACGTCAAATAAGGCACGGGCATGTTTGCATCCCAACGCATTTTGTCGCTGAATATCGGTGCCAGCAAACTGGTGCTGGCTGAATTTGGGATGGTGCGGAGCGGCGGGCTGGAACTTGTTCGGTACGGTATCGCCCCGCTGGGGGTGGATCCCGACAGTACGGCCGATGCATCCGCCTACATCGTCTCCGCGTTGCGAGACCTGCTGCGTGAAAGCGGCATCCGGCCCGGGCCGGTGGCTGTCTCCATCGCGGGCCAGGTGGTGTTCCCTCGTTACGTCAAGCTGCCTCCGACCACGCCGGACAAAGTTGGCCAGATGGTGCGTTACGAAGCCCAGCAGAATGTGCCGTTTCCGATGGACGAGGTGGTTTGGGACTACCAACTGATCGGGCAGGAAGGGTCGGGCGATCTGAGCGTCATGCTGGTGGCCGTGAAGACCGACATCGTCGAGAATCTCACGGCCTGCATCGAGGCGGCGGGTTTGGAGACCGAGCGGGTGGACGTCTCTCCGATGGCGCTCTACAACGTCGTGCGTTTCAACTACAGCGACCTCGGCGGTTGCACCATGGTGTTGGACATGGGGGCGCGCGCCACGAACGTGATTTTCGTGGAGGGCGGGCGGATTTTCAGCCGCAGCATTCCGGTGGCGGGAATCGCGATCACCAAGGAACTCATGAAGGAGTTCGAACTCTCCTTCGAAGACGCCGAGCAGCTTAAACTATCGCATGCCTTTATTGGCTTCGGCGGCGCCTACGAGGGACCCGAAGTCGGCGTGGCGGATCGCACATCCAAGATCGTGCGCAACGTAATGACGCGCATGCACGCCGAGATCAATCGCACCATCAACTTCTACCGCAGCCAGCAGGGCGGCAGCGCGCCGAGCATGGTGCTGCTGGCGGGCGGGACGGCGCAGATCCGGCACACGGCGACCTTTCTGAAGGACAAACTCAAAACCGAGGTGGACTTCCTGAATCCCTTCCGCAACGTGACGGTGGGCGGCGATATATCGGCCGAGCGCATTGCAAAGGAGCTGTATGCGCTGGGCGAAGTTACGGGGGTGGCGTTGCTGGGCGCGGTGGCCTGTCCGGTGGAAATCGACCTGATACCCCCGGCCGCGGCGCGCAAGCGGTCGTTGCGAAAGAGTGTGCCGTTTTACGCGATATGCCTCGCTTCCGTCGTGGCGGCGCTGCTGGCAGGGGCTGTTTTCATGCTGCGCATGCAGAAGTTGCACGAAGACCGGCTCGCGCACGTCGAGGCGCGATTGAAGGAGTTCGAAAGCCCGAACCGCAGCCTGATGAAGATCGAGGCGGAAAAATCGTCCGTGTTGGAAAAGGTGGAGCAGTTGAACGCGCCCCGCGAGGCGCGCGCTCTCTGGCTGCAGATGCTCAAGGACGTGCATGGCTGCATGGTTGACGGAATGTGGCTGACGGGACTTCGTCCTGTGACGCTGGGCAGCGGGGCGGGCGCCTACGATGCGATCGAGATCAGCGGCATGGCGTTTCGCGACAAGGTCAAGGACGAAGCGATCAGCGAAAAGTTCATCGTCGCGTTGCGCAACGCCGGGTCGTTCAGCGACAAACCCGACCGGATCAAACTGAAACGCATGAAACCCGTGCCGGGCACGGACTATGCGACCGAATTTATCATCGAGGCGGGGTTGCGCCGCCCCCCGGCGGGCGGCGTACCGGATGAGGCACCACGCTGATCGAGGAGGAGCATAATGGCGTCGCGCAGAAAAATTTTGGTGACGACCGGCGGCGTGCTGGGGTTGCTGGTCCTGGCGGGCGTCGGGACGATGTTCGTCCTGGGGCTGACCCGGGATTTACGGGCCAAGGCGCAACTTCGCGAACGCGACATCGAATTGCGCGGATTGTTTGCCAGGAATCCGTTTCCTTCGGCCGGCAATCTGATCGGTGAACGCAGGAATTTGAAAGAGTTGGAAGGCGAATTGGGGCATCTCTTGGATGCGATGAGCCAGGGCCAGCTGGATCCGGAGGAGCAATCTTCCGCGCGTTTCATCAGCCAGTTTCACGAGACGCGCCGCAGGTTGGAACATCTGGCGGCCGTGAACGGCGTGGCGCTGATGCCGAAGGATGATTTCACCTTTTCTTTCGACCGGCATATGGCGGGTAATCCCCCGGCGCAGGCGGATGTGCGGCGGCTGACCCAGCAATTGATGATTGTCGAGGCCCTGTGCAACGAACTTTACGCGGCCCGGATTACGGCGCTGCGCGGAATCGGGCGCGAGGAGTTCGAACAGTCGTTGAACGGCGGCGAGGAAGCCGGTGGGGACGCGGCAAGGCCGGTCGTCCACAGCGCGCCGCGGCGCCGCGGCCCGGAGGCGGCCACGGTCGTTAACGTGAGAAACCCCGATGCCGGCGTGATTCCAGAGCGGGCGCTATTCGGAACCTGGCGTTTCACGCTGGAGTTTGCGGCCAAGGAAATTGCGCTGATAGATGTCATGGATCGTCTGGCGCGTTGCGCTACGTTTGCGGCGGTGACGCGCGTTGAAGTGCAGGGCGACCCGCGCGTACTCGCGGTTGCCGACCTGGCGGCGGGGCGTGGCGGGAACGCGGCCGGACGTCCGGCCGCTCCGGCGCCTGACGTCAAGGCCGGAGTGGATCCGGCCAGCCTGCGTCTCTTGACGGGGCTGGATACATTGCTCACGGTTCGCATGAATGTGGACGTGTATCAGTTCCGTAAGGATACGGCGGCGGCGGGCGCCGCCGCCAAAGTCAAGACAGCGGCGGGAGGTTGAGATGGCGTCCAGTCCGTTAGAATGGATTAAAGGTTCGTTCGATCGCCTGATTGCCATGCTCGCGTTGAGCGTGCTCGTGGCCGCGTTGTTTGTGCTGGGGTCGATGGCCCAGTCGCTGCGCTCCCGGCAAGACGCCGACATCCGGCAAATCGATGCGTTGAAGGCCAAACACCCGGATGTGACGCCGGTGGACAAGTCATCCTTCGAAAAACTTCTGGCGGCGCTGCGGACACCTGACCAGATCGGCGTCTGGTCCAATCGCATGTACTCCCCCGAACCGCGCATACGCTGCATCAAGTGCGAACGCCCGATTCCGCTGCAGGCGGTCAAGTGTCCCTATTGCCTGACCGAGCAACCAAGCGACAAGCCCGGCATTAACGCGGACAGCGATCACGACGGCATTCCTGACGAATGGGAAAAGCGCTACAAGTTCAATACGCTGGACCCGGATGACGCCAAAAACGATCCTGATCACGACGGTTTCACAAACCTGGAGGAATACAGGGCCGGCACCGACCCGACCGATCCGGAAAGTCATCCCGCCTGGCTGGGCAAGCTGGTGGTGCAGGCCATTACTCCCAAGCCGTTCAATCTGGTCTTCACGGGTGTCAGCAGGACCGGCGATACCAAACTCGGCAGCCTTTTCCAAATCAATCTTCGCGATCAGAGCCGGACCTTCTGGAAGCGTCTGGGCGAAGAGGTCGAAGGATTTAAGCTCGTATCTTTCGACGAGCAAGGCGCCAAAGGCAAGCCGACACTGACCATTCAGCGCGGCGACAAGCGCATTCCTCTGATCAAGGACGAGGTTGTGCCACACAACGAATATGAGCTGGAATTGCTGTTTACCGTGGATGGGCGCGTTTTCAAGGTGGGTGTGCCTTCGAAAATAACCGTGCGGGATGCAGTTTACGAGGTAAAAGAGGTTGACAACAACGGTGGTCGCGTACTATTACATGACCCCGCGACCAACAAGGATGTCTGGATCGTTCGCCCGGCGGAATCGGATCGTTCTGGTGATAACGTCAAAACGACCCAAGCGGTGGAATAGCGGATGAATAAGCGGTGTTGATGCGTCTGCAAGATGTAGTTAAAGGAGTATGCCTTGTGAAAAGAGCAACGTTTGTCGTTTCCGTCGTCTTGGGAACTTGGATGATCGCCAGCGCAGCCGTTGCGCAAGATGTGACAAATCCTCCGAGCGCTCCGGCGTTGCCGGAGACCGCAGTCACTGCGCCGGTGGCGAAGCAACCGGAAATCCCCGCCGCTCCGGCCATGCCGGCAGCAGCCGCGCCCGCAGCTGTCGAAAGCAAGCCTGCTGATGCGGCGGCCGCCTTGATGGAAGCCACCAAGCCGGCAGAGGCGCCTGCCGCCCCGGCAGCGGCCGTGGTGCCAGCCGTCGAAAGCAAGCCTGCCGATGCGGCGGCCGCCTTGATGGAAGCCGCCAAGCCGGCAGAGGCGCCGGCCGTTGTTGCGGCCAAACCAGTCGAGCCCGCAGCGGCTGCGCCGGCGGTCCCGCCGACCGCCCCCGCCGCGCCCAAGGCGCAGTCCTTGGAAGAGCTCAAAGCCGCTGAAGCCGCGCTGGGCAATCCGGTCCAGATCAAGGCCGGCGAAGCCATCGCTCAGCAGGAAAAAGTGCGGCGCGAGGCCGACACCATCGAAGGCCGCAAGTTTCTGGGTGATGCGGATAAGGCCTATCAAGCCGGTAACTACGCGCACGCCGCCCAGCTGTATCGGGAAGCATTTGGCAAATTACCGGTCGGCAAGGAAAACCGTGAATTGCGCACGCATGCATCAGAGCGGGCCACGGAGTCTGTTTACGAGCAGGCGCGCGCTCTATATAAGCAGGGCAAACTGGGCGAAGCCATGGAACTGGTCCAGCAGGAGTTGGCGGTAACGCCGGACAACAAGCCGCTGCGCAAGTTGATGACCCGCATTCAGGAAGACCAGGCGCACGTCGCGGTCTCCGGCGCGCCCAAGACGCAAAAAAACAACGAGACGCCGCAAAGCCGGATCAACGAATTGATGCAGTCCGCCGCCAGTTACCTGGCGGTGCGGGATTATGTGCATGCCAGGACCGCCTTGGAGTCGGTGCTGGCCTTGGAACCGGGCAACCGCGAGGCGATCCGCATCCTGAAGGAAGTCAACGACCGGCGCTATGTCAAGAGTTCGGTGGAACGCGATGCGACCGCGGCGGGAATGAGCGCCGATGTGCGCGCCAAATGGAATCCGCCCGCCTACAAGGTCATTGAACCCCGGAAGACGGCAGACACCGTCCGCCCGACGACCTCGCAGCCGATTATGGAGAAAATGCGAAGGATCATCATTCCCGAGATTGAATTCCGTAATGCGCCGGTGCAAGATGTGGTCAAGTTCCTCAATCAGGCCAGCCGCGAAGGCGACAAGGAAACCTCCGACCCGACCCAGAAGGGCGTCAACATCATTCTTAATCTCAACCCTGGCACGACAGGGCCTGCCGCGGCGCCCGCGGCAGCCGCCGATCCCTTTGCCCCCGCCGCCACCGGGGCTGGCGCCGGCGGACGCAGTTCTTACGAGATTACCTTCCAGGCGCGCTACATCAACCTGGAGGCCGCTCTCAAGATCATTACCTCGGTCTCAGGGCTGAAGTATCTGGTGGAGGGCAACGTGGTGATGATTGTGCCTGCCGGCTACGATCCGGCCGATATCGTCACGCGCATGTATTCCTGTGAGCCCGACTTTATCCCGCGCCTGAAGGACACGGCGGCAGCCATGGCCCCCGCCAGGACCGGCGCGGGCGGACGCGCGATCGATACCATGGAAACCGTCGAAGGGAAAACGGCAATTCCCGATCTCAAGGACTATTTCGTGAAAATGGGCGTGCCCTTTCCGAGCACGGCATCCATCACCTACAACGCGGCAATCGGCAAGCTGATTGTGGCGAATACATCCCAGAATTTGGTCAAGTTCGAGGAAATTCTGGATGCCCTCAACAAGTCGCTGAAGAAGATTCAGCAGGTTGAGATCGAAGCCCGTTTCGTCGAGGTCAATGAAACCGACTTGATGGAACTTGGACTCGAGTGGCTGCTCAACAGCAGTTGGCAGCTTTTGCAGAACAAGACCGGCAACGCCTTGCTGGGCGGGCGGCAGCGCATTCAGATCAACGGCAACAACACCGGCGGTGGTTTCACCAAGGGCCTGAGCTTCTGGGGCACGGATGCGCAGAGCGGCGGAACGGTGGCGAAAGCCGGCGGCGCCGGCGCGCTGGGCGGGCTGCTGTCCGTTTCGAGCATCCTGACCAATCCGGAACTCGGGGTGGTTGTCCATGCGCTCGAACAGAACGGCAACGCCGATCTGCTTTCCGCGCCGAAGGTCACGACCCGCGTGGGCACCGAGGCCAACATCAAGGTGATCACGGAATACATTTACCCGACCGAGTTCACCATGCAGCAGCCGACTACGGGCAATAATGGCGGTGGAGGACTCGGCAACGTGATCGTCAATCAACGCATGGTCGCGATCCCGGCCAACTTCACCACGCGCGAGGTGGGCGTGATCCTGCAGGTGATGCCGGAACTTAGCGCGGACGGCAACGTGATCAACCTGACGATGACCCCGCAGGTTGTGCGCGAGCCGACTTGGTACCAGTACGGGACCACGCTGCCGGACGACAATGGCGGCACCTACCAGGTGAACATGCCGCAGCCATTCTTCCATACACGGTCGATCACGACGCAAATTTCGATCTACGATGGCGCCACGGTGGTGATGGGCGGTCTGATCGAGGAATCCGTCGAAAAGTTCAACGACAAGGTTCCGATCCTCGGCGACATACCGCTGCTGGGCCTGCTGTTCCGCAGCAAGGGCGAGCACAGCATCAAGCGCAACCTGCTGATCTTCGTGACCGCCAATGTGGTGGATCCAGCCGGGCGCGCGACGCGCGATGCGATCGTGCAGGGCGAGTCGGTTTCGCCTGCCTCGCCGGCCGATGTGGCGCCTGCCGCTCCGGTAACCGTCACTCCGTAAACGGCGCGTCCCATGCGGCGCCTGTTGCTGGTTGATGGGACCGGGGTAGCCTATCGTTGTTTTCATGCGATTCCGGGGCTTTCTTCGCCCTCGGGAGAGCCTACTAACGCCGTGTACGGCTTCATTCGCATGCTGCAGGCGCTCGCCGCCGCCTGGCAACCCACGCACTGGGCCGTGGCCTTGGACGGGGGCGTGCCGGACTGGCGGCGCGAGCTTTGGACAGGCTACAAGGCGGAACGCCCGCCCATGCCGGATGGGCTGCGCGCGCAATTACCCCTGCTGGACGAATATCTCGATAGGGCCAATATCTGCCATATTCGCATGCAGGGGCAGGAAGCGGACGACGTCCTGGCCAGTCTGGTTGCGCACCTCTCGGGGGATGCCGACGAGACCTTGATCGCCACCAGCGACAAGGATTTGCTCCAGCTTGTTTCGGCCAGCGTCGCGGCCGTGTCGCCGGTCAAAGGCGGAGTGCGTTGCGGACCGCCGGAGGTTGCGGAGCGTTTGGGCGTGGCGCCGGAACAAGTGGTGGATTGGCTGGCCATGGCCGGTGACAACGCGGACGGCATTCCCGGCGTGCCAGGGATCGGCGGCAAGACGGCGGCAAAATTGCTGGGGCAGTTTGGTTCGCTGATGCAGATTCTGGCGCGCTTGGACGAAGTCCGGCCTGAACATGTGCGCGAGTCGCTGCGCAGTCATGGCGAGGAACTGAAGCGCAACCTGGGGCTTGTGCGGCTCGATACGACCCTCGATTGCGTTCCCGCCTGGGACGCGCTAGCCCGTCAGGCAGAGCCTTTCGATGCGGTCGTGCCGTTCTATAACCGGCTGGGTTTTCATTCGCTCACGCGCGCGGCGCAGGAAGTGACGATGCTGTAGAATCAGGTTGTTTAGGCTGTAGGCTGTTAGGCTGTAGGAGAGAATCATGCGCGACAAGCTTCGTCGATTCCAAATGGTTTCTCTATCAGTCTAACAGCCTACAGCCTATCTACCTTACGAGAGCGGGCACGTTGAAACGAGGGTGACTATATGGAAAAAGTTCTGATCGTTGGCGCCGGCCCGGCCGGTTATACAGCCGCTATTTACGCCGCGCGGGCTGGCTTGAGTCCGCTGGTTTTCGAGGGGTTGCAGCCTGGCGGTCAGTTGATGACCACCACGGATGTCGAAAATTATCCGGGCTTTCCGGAGGCCGTATCCGGTCCCGATCTGATGCAGCGCATGCGCGGGCAGGCCGAGCGCTTCGGCGCGCGCTTCGAAAGCGCCTTGATTGATCGTGCCGATTTTAACGGTTCGCCGTTGAAGCTCGTCGCCGATGACGGGCGCGCCTTCGAGGGACGCACGGCGATCGTGGCGACGGGGGCCAGCGCCCGCTACCTGGGCCTGCCATCCGAACAGGCGCTGCTGGGGCGGGGCGTCTCGGCCTGCGCGACCTGCGATGGGGCGCTTTTCAAGAACGTTCCCGTGGCCGTGCTGGGCGGCGGCGATACGGCCATGGAAGAGGCGCTTTTCCTGACGCGCTTCGCTTCGCAGGTGCTGGTTGTACACCGGCGCGAGGTGTTCCGCGCCTCCGCGATCATGGCCGCGCGGGTCCAACAGCACCCAAAGATCAAAATCGCCTGGAACAGCGTCGTCGAAGAGGTGCTGGACGTTGTCAAAAACGAAGTGACGGGAGTGCGCTTGCGCGATGTGAAGACGGGGCAGACGACCGTGCAAGCCGTAAACGCGGTGTTCGTGGCCATTGGGCACGATCCCAATTCCAAACCTTTCGCGGGCCAGCTCGAAATGGATGCGCACGGCTACATCGTTACGAATAATACCCGCACGCGGGTGCCGGGGGTCTTCGCCTGCGGCGATGTCCAGGATTCCGCCTATCGCCAGGCGGTGACCGCCGCGGGGTCGGGCTGCATGGCCGCCCTGGAGGCCGAACGTTACCTGCGGGGGTTGGGGGAGTAGCCATCCTGCGGGTGCGAATATCCAATATTCAACAAGGAATTTCCTTGAAACAAGGAGTCTCCGATGGTCTCCCGCAAACCGATTCCCGTCATTTTCGAGATCGACGTCGGCGGCGACATCGACGATCAGGCGTTCAGTTGGCCGCCTTGTTCACGATCGCCAGCGGTCTCACTTCCAGCAGATTGCTCACGTTCTCTGGTTGCCCTGCCTTCTCCGCGATCTCGCCGATGATGCGTTTCCCGTCGTCGGTGTTGACATGTCCGCGCAGGGTAACCCGACCGTTGAGGGTGCCGACCTCGACGTTCTCGGCATTCTGTGACAGGTTGGTATCGGCCCGCATGGCGGCATAGATCCGGTAGGTCTTCTCCACATCTCTAAAACTGGCGCCTTGCGCGAGCGGGGCGTAGGTAGTCGCGGTACCCTCTCGAACATTTTGCCTCGTATTGACTCCGTCGTTGGCCGCGACCTTCGTGTTTGCGTAAGTTCACACTTCCTGATCCCGTGCTGTAATTACGCATGTTTTTGCGAACTGCCCGGAAAATGACATGGCACTTTTTGACGCGTGACAAGTAAAGCGGCGTGGTGAATTCTTTGGGGCGAACAAACGGTCCCACAAAGG
>CAIYGI010000230.1 GCA_903925685.1 uncultured bacterium | reverse complement strand
TCCCTGATTAGCCCTTGCGGGCAACCCGCATCAGGACGGGTCTGCCAAAAAAAACTACATTTTACCGTTTTTTAGCTTGCGGACGTCCACGAAACGTGTATTCTTATTTTTGTTGGAGCATTTAAGCCTGTGCTCCAAACCCTTTTGCAAAAGGCTCATCTTGTTGAACGCGCCTGCAACCTTGGCCTTAAAATCGGCCTCGATCTGGTAAACCTCGGTGAACTCGGCGAAAGCCCAGCGGCCGTACTGTTTGAGGTTGTTCACGCCGGGCACCCAGTAGGTTTCCATGGTGGACTTCTTCTCCTTCGCGTCCTCGCGCCGGTAGCCTTTGATCTCGACGATGAGGTGCAGGAGGTCGTCGGGGCCGTGGCCGTCGTCCACCAGCACATAGTTTTCCTCGCGGGCAGCCGAAAAAGCGGCCGCGCGGCCGCAAGGGCGAATCGACCCGGTAGCAAGAAGCAAGCATACCGTCTTTTGGCAGGTGTGCAACCTGATTCCGCAGGGCAAACGCATCTTATTCACTACGAAACATGCGAAAGGCGCGAAAATCGAAATAATGATTCTGCCTAGGTTTGCCTAAACAATTCCCTTTTCGCATCTTTGGCGTATTTCGTAGTCAAAATACACGCGTGAATGAGTGATGGAGGCTGCGTAGTTACAATTCGCCTTGGGTTTTGATGCGTCTGCCCTGCCTGATTCCGGGCAGTTGTGGGCGGTGAGGCGTCAGCCTGACGAATCGGACAGAGCGGACGAATCGGTCGCGGACGGGCGGCGGGGGGCTGGAAGTCGAGCGCGGAGTGAACAGTAAACAGTGAACAGTGGGCTGACAAGACCGAGGTCTGAAATCAGAGGTCAGAGGTCGGTAACCGCGCTATCTTTAGCCGAACGGATTTTCGTCGGGATATAGATTCCCCGCCGCGCGCGGGGCCTGGACGTCCTCCACGCCGAGCAGGCGAGTGGCGTCGACCAGCGTTCGTCCGGCATGCGCAAAGGCCAGCGCCGTGTGATGCGGGAAACACTTTTGCAGCAGCACATAGCGGTAAAAGCGCGCGAAATCGGGGATGGCGATCACGCCGATGCCGCCAAAGGAGCAGGGATCCACCGGCAGCACCGCGCCCTCGGCGACGTACGACTGCAAATGTCCGGCGTGGGTGGATTGCAGGCGGTAGACCGTTGCCGCCCCGGCCTTGAGCGTGCCTTCGAGCGTGCCGCAGGTGATGTCGGGCTGCTTCCCGTGTTCCAGCAGGCGGTGCATGATGAGCTGATATTTCATGGCAAACCCGCGGCTGAGACAGCCGCTGGCCGTGTTGCCGCAGTGGAACCCCATGAAGAGATCCGCGCGGCTGGCGCCCTTGAGATCGGCGACCGGCAGGTCCGCCGGCACGGTGTTGTTCACGTCCAGAATCGTGACGGCCTGTAGCGAGGCGAGTTGCGCCATATACTCCGACACGGCGCCGTAGATATCCACCTCGCAGGCCACGGGAATGCCGCGCGCCGCCAGGCGGCTGTTGACGTAACATGGGACAAACCCAAAGGCCGCTTCGAAGGCCGGCCAGCATTTATCGGCAAACACTCCGAATTGCCGTGAGCCAAGGTTCTTCTCGAAAAAGGTCGTCAGCGCCAACTCGTACTGCGCCAGCGCGGGCAGCTTTTCAGGATGCCGGTTGCCGCCGCCCAATTCGCGCGCCATGTCGGCCCTGATGGCCTCGATCTCCTTCTTGCGCCCGGCGACCGACTTGTAGAGCATCAGGAGATCGAGTTCCGAGTTTTCCATGACCTCGATGCCCAGTCGGTAAAGCGGCTCGATCGGCGCGTTGCAGGCGTAAAAATCCTGCGGCCGGGGACCGAAACCGAAAATCTTGAGACTTTGCACGCCCAGCACCACCCGCGCGACCGGGATGAAGTTTTCGACCATCTCCGCCACCTGCGCCGGCAGCCCGATCGGCATCGGCGGCAGATAGGCGCGCAAGCCGCGCAGGCTGACGTTCAGCGATGCGTTGAGCATCCCGCAATATGCGTCGCCGCGCCCATCGACCAGCGATGTCCGGCTTTCCTCGGCCGCGCCGCAGAGCATGAACGGCTTGCCGAAGGCGCGGGCGAAGATCGTGGTGGGGCCTTCTGGTCCAAAATTGCCCAGATAAATCGCCACCGCGTTGGCGCCTTTTCTCGTCAATTCCCTGACCGCCTTCAAAGCATCGGCTTCATTCTCGATGATGGTCTCGGCGACCAGCACGGACAGTTTGCGCTTGCGGCAGGCGGCGGCGACACTGGCAAGACGCTGGCGTGCCAGCTCAATGGGAAAACAATCGCGGCTGACCCCCACCAGCCCCATTTTTACTTCCGGCATGTTGATCATTTTAGACATGGTTGAAAGATTGGCACCTTGAGGACGGGCATATCCTTGAGCGTGGTTTTCACATTCAGAACAGCGGGCTGATCCCCGGACAATTGAAAGCCGGCCGGGAAGGTCAGGATGACGTGGAAGACACGGTTGGACTGCGTCTCGATCACCCTATGCCGCACCGTGGCAGGGCTGACCGAGGCGCCTACCACGCGCATGGCCTGGGTGCTGTTATTCTGGATCGCGATCGTGTATTGCGCGGGTACGGTCAGCGCGCCGGCGGGCAGACACATCTGGCTGGGAGTGGCTGTGACGAGCGGTTGCACGATGGCCAGCGCGGTAATTTCGATTACCGGCAGATTGGTCGAAGAGGTCTTGATCGTGATGAAGCCCTGGACATTCCCGGCGGGGAGCGGAGCGACCGGAGTAACCTGGAGATCGAATTCCCGGCCGGGCCGGACGGTGACGATTACGGCGCGGAAGAACGGGTTGCTGACTTGCGGCGAGGAGAGTTCGATCGGTTGCTCGATGTTGCTGGTGATTTTCACCGTGCGCATTTCGTTGCTGCCGGCTTCCGGCGCCAGTTGGAAGATGACAGAGGACGGCGCAACGTCGATGGCCTTCCAAACGGCGCCCTTGCTCTGCCGCACGGTTGCGCCGGACCGAATTTTGGGCGCGCCTTCGGCTACCGGCGCGGCGCCAGATTGGGCGGCCGCCAGGAAGATACCGGACCACATGAAAAACCCGGCCACTGCCAGGCGGCGAAGGAAACGTCGTGTTGTCATTTTGCGCAATCCGTAATCGTTCCAAATCCTGTCGATGTCCTTATGTACATTGACCGCACTCATCGCCGCTCCGACAGCGGAACCGCCGTTCTACGGCGCAGCCTGATCCGGCTTGGCGTTCTTCGCGTTCTTGGCGGCTTCTTCCTGCATACCCTTCATAAACGCGGCCGCGGCGCGGCCCGCTTCTTCCGGAGTCATCTCCTTACCCGCCTTGTTCATCTGGGAACCCATCTGAGAAGACCACCCCGACATGGCACGCTGCATTTTGCGGGCGGCGAGTTGGGAACTCACGGATGCCAACACAAAGATGCCGGCAAGGATGCCGAAAACCAGCCAGGCGGTCCTGGCGGCGATCTTGTGAACCTCGACGCTGGCCGTCACGACCAGGTACAGACCCCAGGCAATCCCGACCAGAGCGCCAACGTAAGGCACGATACCCGCGAGAACAGCGATCGGCGAGATGGCCGAAATGTAAGCGCCACACCGGTAGGCGGTCTCGTAGGACTCGTTCGAACCCATCAGTTTCCAGATCACGAACATTATGGCTGCGCCGATGAAACCTCCGATTAGCACGGCAATCGGCGTTACGATGATTGCCCGCATGGCCGCGCCAATTCCAAACGCACCCCCGAGGTGTACCAAACCCAGCACGCCCCTGAGCACGCCGCTCACGACGCCAAGCGCCACGGCAAACACGAGCGGATCGCCGAAGCCGCCGGTTCTGGGCATGGACTTAAAAAACTCGACGGGCTTGGAAACCACCTGCATTGCCGTGTCCATGATTCCCTGCACGACGTTCTTATTCTCCGGTCTTCCGACACCAAGAGTTTGATCCATGATGATACTCCTTTTGTTGAGTCCTGTTGCTGTCAAGCACTGGCATACTAACCGTCTGCCTTGCCCCGAAGCAAGAGGAAAAAGGCCGGCAGGCGAATCCAACTCAGTCCCAAACAGGTTCAGCCTGTCATTCCTAACAGCCTTCAGCCTAACAGCCTGATCTCCTTCACTCTGGCAGCTCGACTTCCTTGAGCGTCGGGGCCAGGTTGGGTCCGGCTTGCTGGGGAACGTAGCGCACGGCGACGGTGCGGCCGGGCTGGCCGGCGGCGTCGCGGTTGACGATGCGGCGGCCGTCGGGCGTATAGTCGTCACGGCGCTTCTTGTCGAATCCGCGCACGCGCGTCCAACCGTCCGGCTTTCCGGCGGCATCGTAGCGATATTCATCGCGCCAGCTTTTGGGCAAATCGCAGGCCGGATCCACATAAGGACCAACCTCCTCGCCGCCCATGTATGTAATGGAAAGAATGCGGCCATCGGGGCCGTATTCCCGGTTTTCGTTGGCGAGAGTCATGAAGCTGACAAACGCCGGCGCCGACCAGAGATCGCCGTTGCAGGCAAAGGCGCCGATTTCGATGCGGCTGGATCGCAGCGGACTGCCGGGGCGGACGGGATGGCGCGGCTGCCAGGTGAAGCTGATTTCGACGATCGAGGCGTCGCTGGTGCGGGGCGCGATAACGACCGCCGCCGGATCGCCGTTCAGGACAGACCAGTGGTAGGTCAGTGAACGCCGGTCCGGCGCATGGCTGCCGGCGGCGCTGACGACCATGCGGCGCGTGCGGGCGGTGGCGCGCCAGACGCGGGCGATGGCGCAGGGCGTGGTGAATAGCGCCTCGCCGCGCTCGGCGACATCGAAATAATCGCGGCCGGCGGTAAAGCGATCCTCCGAGACAACCGTGAGTTCGACCAGCGGCGTCAGGTTGGTGAGGGTCAGATCGTGGGCCAGACGGAGCATGCGTTCCAGATCGAGCTGCGTGCTGTCGAACACGGCGGGATGGGCGATGCCCGTCAGATATAGCGCGTCGTTGGTGACCGAGCGGTTGCTGCGGCGAAAAATCATCTGAAGGGCCGGCATAAGCTGGCCGTTGGCGGCAAGGCGCTGTTTCACCTCGGGGCGGAAGGCCGCCAGGGTCATGATCAGCGCTTCCAGAAACGGCTGGTCGGAATAGGATGAACCATGACTGGTCAGCAGGTAGGGAGTATTGGCCGGGAAAACGTCGCCGTGGTCGCCCGGTTCGGGATCGTAGTCGTGGTGCGACGGGTAAAGGTAGAGCTGATTGGAGCGATACTGGATATAGAGCCAGGGCGCGCCGGGCGCGTCCAGCATGGCCATGCGCGAGAGGCTGCGCCAAAAAGGCCCTTGCGTAAGCGCCGTCGAGGAATTGCCGATCGTCACGGCGTCATGCAGCAGGCGGGACTGGACACTGTAGTCGAGTCCGAGGGCGACGGCTTCCGGGACGTAGTCAACACGGGTCATTTGCGGAAAGGCATCCAGCCCGAGACGCGCATGGCCGCGGTCGCGATTGTCATAGATGTCCCCGGCATTGCCCGCCGCCACGCCCTCGGCGGCCCAGGCGCGAAGCTGGTCCTTCAAGGTGCCCGCGCCCGCGACGATCGGCCGCTGGCGGATCGCGTCGGAATCGAAGCGGTAAAGCGCGCGAAGCTGTCCGCCAAGCCGCGGATCCTGAATCGTATTGCCGGCCGCGACCCAGGCGACGGCGCCGGTGACGAGGTAGGGGGCGATCACGATGGGGGGCGTTGGCGGCGCCGGGGCGGGCTGCCTGGCCTGGTCCAGCAAACGGTCGAAGCGGGAGTTGCCGCGCAGCGCAATCAGGTCGGCATCGCGCGCGAGCTGCGCGTGATTACGGAAGCCGAGGGCGACGGATTTTTCGAGCGAGGCAAACGCATCGTTCGTCCGGCCAGCAAGGGCCTGCATGCAGCCGAGGTTGTACCAGGCCGGGCTGAACCACGGCGCCCTGGCGATCTGCCGGCGCGCGAAATCCTCGGCGAGCGGGTAGTTGCCGGCTTTTTTTGCGTCCGCCATTTGACGATCCAGCGGCGCCAGAATACGCTGAATATCGAGCGACTCGAAGACGTTACGGGGCGGCTGGGTCACAGCTTCGTCCGCCGCCAGCGGCAGGGCGGTCAGCATCAGGAACAAACAGCAGCGCGGCAGAAGCGTCATGTAAATGAACCCCGGGAACATTGTTTGGCAAAATACGCACCCAATCCGGATGCCGACTGGAAACTTAACCAGATTCCCGGCGCAGGCGCAACGGCGATCTGCCGCAAAAAAACGCGTCGCAAAAAAAACGCATTGACATGCGCCCGCCCTTTTATAATGCTTAAATGCATGTTTGTTTCAGTCATTTCATCGCCGGATGTTTGATATGCCAGCCCTGCCCCGCCATCCATGGGCGCTCCGCCCGGCCCGCCGCAAGGCCGTGGCCGTGGTTCTGCTGCTGGCGGCGCTGCTGCTGACGCCCAGCGGCGGGTTGCGCGCCGCGGGCGGCAGCACTCCCGGGGAAGTGCAGAAACTGGCCGGGATGGCGCTCACGCAAGGCGCGTACGCCGATGCCGTTCCACTCCTGATGCAGATGGTCGAGTGGTACAAGGACAGCAAGACCGACGCGGTCGTGGCGCAGATGGAGATGGTTTATTTCAACCTCGGCCTCTGCCATTTCATGCTCGGGCAGTTCAGCGAGGCGCGCGCCGCCTTCGAAACCTACATGAAGAAATACCGCTACGGCGCCCACGCCAATCAGGCCTCCGTCTATATCGCCGACGCCTTCCGCTTCGAGAACAACCTCAAGGACGCGCTCAAGGCCTACGCCAAAGCCCGCGACCAGTTCGACCAGCCCGCGGACTGGCTGTCGGACATCCAGATCGCGATGGCGAAATGCTACCTGGCAGAGGAGAAATGGAAGGAAGCCACACCGCTGCTGACCGATATCGTGCGCACCGCGCCGACCGCCGACCGCGTAAACTGGGGCGCCGCGCTGCTGACCGTGACCTATCTCAAGGACCAGCACGTCGAACTGGTCTACAACATGATGCCCTACCTGCTCAACCCGGATGGCTTCGCCGCGCGCAGCACGGTGCTGAACCTTACGGCGCTGGAAGCGGGCGACCAGCTTTTCTCCGACGAGCGCTACCGCGACGCGCTCTGGATGTACCGCATCGTGTATCCCTACGACATGCTGGTCTTGAACGCCGGCCGCCAGCTGGAGAAACTCCAGCGTTTATCCGAGGATTTTAAGCGCACACCCGGCGCGCTGCGCGACGTAATGCGCACGCAGGAAAGCATCGGCGAACTGGAGCAGGAGATCAAATCGCTGGATAAAATGGGCCCTTACGACGCGGAGCTTTCCTACCGCATCGCGCGCTCCTACATGGATATCCGGCGCTACCGCGAGTCGCGCGACCTCTTCTACAAACTCTACGAGGATAACACGCCGGGCAAGGCCGAAGAGTGCCTCTACCTGGCCTTCTTCAGCGCCACGCAGATCCAACCTTGGGACCAGGCACTGGCGATGGGCCAGGAGTCCATGAAGAAGTATCCCGCCGGAAACTTCTACGACACCGTGTCGCTGACCGAGGGCGAAATCTACGCCAACCAGCAGGACTGGCCGAACGTCATCGCAACCCTGACCAACGCCATCGTGGTAAGCCCCAAGCACGGCCAGATAGTCGAATGCCTCTTCCTGCTCGGCTATTCCAGTTTCATGCGGGAGCAGTTCACCAACGCCGTGACCTACCTGACGCGCATGAACCACGACTACCCCGAAAACGAACGCGCGGCCGACGGCGCCTACTGGATCGGCATGAGCCAGTTTTTCGCGGCCAACTACGAGGCCGCCCTGCCCGCCTTCCAGCGCGTCATGCGCGATTTTTCGAATTCGACCTATGTGCAGGACGCCTCCTTCCGCAGTTATTCCTGCCTCTACGGTTTGAGCCGCTTCCGTGAGGCCGGCATTGGATTGAAGATTTTCCTGGACCGCTACCCCGACAGCAAGCTGAAAAGCGAGGCGCAACTGATGCTGGGCGACGTCCATGGCGCCGGCGGCGAACTCAAGGAAGCCGTGAAGTGTTACACCGAGGCCCTGGCCGGCACGCTCAACATCGAGCTCTACAACTACGCCTCCTTCCGCACGGCCGAGATGCTCAACGAAATGCGCGACTACGACGGACTGCTCGCGCACCTGCAGGCCTACATCGAACGCAACCGCCCCGATTCCAACCTGCCCATGGCGCTCTTCTGGACCGGCAACGCCTACTGGGAGAAGGGGGACCAGGAGCGCGCGCTCGGCTTCTACCGCGACAGCATCGCCAAGTACGGGCGCGACCGCAAGGCGCTCGGCATCGACACGATTCTCGAGGAGTGGGTCGGCAAACTCAAGAACAGCAAGCCCGCCATCGCCACCGAGGGCTGGCGCGCCATGCATGTGCTGCTCGGAGAATCCCGCGGCGTCCGCGACAGGACCCTGGCCCTGAGGCTCGAACGCGTCCTGCTTTACGAACCCGGCGCGGCGCCGGCTGACGTGGCGGCCTACCGCAAGGATATTTTAAGCGCCAAGAGCGTGCCTGACGCCAGCCCGGACGTGTTGACCATGATCGCGCAGGACGCGCAGAAGAGCGGCCAGCGCGACCTGGCGCTGCTCGCCAGTTCCACCATCGTGGCCGACTTCCCGGAAACCGACTCCGCGCTCGACGCCCGCATGCTGCTGGCGAACGACGCGGTGGAGCACGAGGACTACGCCGCCGCCATCAAGCACCTGGATGTAGTGCGGGCCGTTTACGCCAGCAGTCCCGAAGCCGCCCGCGCGCTGCTGATGTTGGGCAGTCTCTACCAGCGCAAACAGGACTGGGAGAAGGCCGACCTGGTATACAACGAAGTGCTGGCGGTCAAGGAGTGGAAGGCGCTCTGGCCCGAAGCGCTCTACGGCCGCGGCGAGTGTGCCCGCGCCAAGCGGGACTACGCCAAGGCCGCGGTCTATTTCGAGCGCATTTACGTGATGTACAGCGGATACCCGTCATGGACGGCCAAAGCCTATCTGGCGCGGGCCGAATGTCTTTACAGGTTGCGCGAGTTTACCGGCGCCGCGGAGGTGCTAAAGGAACTGCGCAACCAGCCCGGACTGACCAACCTGCCGGGACTGGGCCCATCGATCAACGAGTTGCAGCAGCGTCTCGATCAAAAATCATGAGTTCCGAAAATCACATCGCCAGGCTGCTTTTGTCCGCCGCGCTGGGCATCGCCTGCGCCGCGCCCGCCGTCCTGGGGCAGGTTGCGGCCGCGCCCGCCGCCGCGCCCGCCGCCGCGGGCGTACTGGCCAACCTGACCTCCGGCAAAACCGACCGCGACATGTATCTGCTGCGCGTCGACGGCGACAAACTATATGTCCGTCCGCTGGACGCGCAGCCGGGGATAGCCATCGCGCTGGATATCGCCAAGATCGAAAAGGTGAATTTCAAAATCGATTACAGCCGGGCCGAGGCCTTCCGCGCCATCCGCGGCCGCGCCTGGGCCGACGCCGCCGGAGTCATCATCGCGGCCTGCCGCCCCATGATCGCCTTCATCGAACTGCCAAACAACAACGCCCTCGAACCGGCGCTCGAAGCCGCGCATGATTTCTGGATGCTGGGCATCCAGATCCAGCGGCTTCAGGGCGATAAAGGCGCCGACGCGGCCGGCAAGGCCTTTGGCGCCGCCCAGTACATTTATGAGCGGGCCGCGCGCGCCACCTGGTCGTCGCAGGGCGAAGTGGCCGGCTTGCGCGCCATCCTCTGCCAGATTCAGGCGGGCAAGGTGGACCAGGCCGTGGAGGCGCTCAAGAACATGCGCGAACCGCAACTTGGCGACGCCGCCTACGGGCTTTACTGGGGCGCCAAGGCCGAAATCTCCCTGCGGCAGCAGGCCTACCGCGACGCCGTCAACGAGGCCGTGCGCGCGGTCGTCTTCGACAACAAGGATGGCGCGCTCTTCCCCGAAATGCTCTTCCTCTCCGCCCGCTGCTACGAGGAACTTCTCGAGGTCCACCGCGCCCGCGACGTTTATTACGAAATTGCCCGCCTCTTTTCCAATACGGAATGGGGCGATTTAGCGCTGGTGCATCTGCGGACTCTGATGCAGAATGGCTCGTCTCGCGAGCCGGAAAAGGTGAACATCGCCAAGGTGTTTTTCGGACTGGATGAGGACATGAACGCGGTCGTGGATAAGTTCCTCGCGTCGGTAACCGCCGCGCCTAAGAAGGCCGCAAACACAAATGCCAAGGGAACTGGCGCGACCAACGCGCCCAACGCCAAGGCGCAGGTAACAGGAGAAGAGCCATGAGCAGCAAACCGTTCCGCAAGTTTATCCTGGCCGGTCTGGCCGCCGTAATGTTGGCGTCGCTGGCCGCCGCGCAAAGCAACAGCCTGGTGGTCACCACGCCCTCGGCGCCCAAGATCGAGTCCCAGGTCACGCTCTGGCACCTGATCAAGTCCGGTGGCTGGGCCATGTTCCCCCTGGGCGCCTGCTCGCTGCTGGTGGTGACGATGATCGTGCTGAACTTCCAGCGGGTCAACCCCGGCAAAATGCTGCCGCTGGGCATCGTCTCGCAGCTCAAGGTTGCCGCCGTCGAGCGCAACGTGGAGTTGCTTACAAACCTCTCGAATGCCACCGATTCGATGTTCACCCGCATCCTGGCGGCCGGCTTGAAACAACTCGACCCGGACGATCCCGCGGGATCGCGTCCGCGCATGGAAGCCACCATCGCCGAAACCGCCGGCCGCGAGGAATCACGCTACGGGTTCTTCGTCAACTTTCTTTCGCTGATGACTTCCATGTCGCCCATGTGGGGTCTGCTGGGAACGGTCAGCGGCATGATCGGGGCCTTCTCGAAGATCGGTTCGGGCGGCATGGGCAAGCCGGAAATGCTGGCCAAGAACATCGGCGAGGCCCTGGTCTGCACAGCCTCGGGATTGTTGATCGCCATCACCGCCATGGGGTTCTACTTTTTATTCCGCAACCTGCTCAACCGCACGATGAAGGAGTCGGAGTCGCACTTCAGCGACATCCTGGACGGACTGTTGGGCAACAAGAGCGCCGATTACGCCGCCGCGCCGGCGGACACCGCCGCCCCTGCCGCAGAGTAATAATAGCGACACAAGCGTCAGCAATACCATGAAACTGAGTCCGGTCAAGGAAGTCCACGAGGCGGAAGTCAATCTGATTCCGCTGATCGACTGCGTCTTCCTGCTGCTGATCTTTTTCATGTGCTCGGCAACCATGTCGAAAGTCGACAGTTCGGAAGTCAACCTGCCGGTGGCCACCAATGCGGCCGAGCAGAAGGAGGAGCCGAGCCTGCGCGGGGTGGTCAACATTCTGCCGAACGGAACGGTGACCCCCAAGGGCGAGACCGTGAACGACGCCAAGCCGTTCATGGTCTTCGGCGACCTGGTGGATGACGTAGGACTTCAAAAGGCCATCGAGGAGCACCTGAAGATCGAGCCCAACATGAAGCTTTACATCCGCGCCGACCGCAAGGTGCGCTTCGCCATGGTGCGCCGCGCCATGCAGTCCAGCGCCGCCGCCGGCGTAGCGGACGTGGTCTTCGGCGTCCATCTCCAGGAATTGCTTTTGAAAGAATAACCGCGCATGAAACTGGATACCAATTCCGAAGTCGCCGAGGCCAGGGTCGATCTCGTGCCGATGATCGACACGGTCATGTTCCTGCTGATTTTTTTCATGCTGACCACGACGCTGCGGCAGAAGGAGAACGACCTCGGCATCGTGCTGCCGGGCTCGCTCGAACAGTCCGGCCCGGTCGAGATGCCCGACGAACAGGTGGTCGAGGTGGACGCCAACGGCACGGTGGTCTTGAACGGCAAGGTTTTTCTGGGCAAGGAAATGCCCGAACTGATCAGTACGCTGTCCCGCTACCGCATCGCCTCGGAGTCCGCCAAGATCAAGCACATGATCACCGTGCAGGCCGACAGCAACGCGCAGTACGATCGTGTGATCGACGTCCTGAACGCCTGCGCGGCCGCTTCCATCACCAATGTGACTTTCTCCCCTGGAACCTGACATGGCCTTCTGGAAAAAATCGGTTTCATCGAAGGCGGCCGCGACCGCGGTGGCGCCGCAGCCGGCGCCGACGGTCAAATCGCGCGCCAAGTCTTCCAGTAACGCCTGGCGCTGGAGTATTTTGATCGGCGTGTCCGTGCATGTCGGGCTGCTCGCCGCGGCCGGTATCATCGTCATCAGCCATACCTTCTTCAATCGTGAGCAGACCTTTACCGGCCAGCCGCCGCCGATGAAGACCTACGAGCCGCGCAAGCTCGAGCACCGGGTCAAGGTCCAGAAACAACAGCGCAGTTCCAGCCGCCCCAGCATGGCCCCGCGGCTGGTCGCCAACAAGGTCACGCAGGGACTTTCGCTGCCCGACATCAAGATGGACGCCAAGGTCGCCAAGACCTCCTTTCAACCCTCCTTCAAGGCGGTTTCCGGCTCCGGCATAGGCGTCGGACTCGGCACCGGTTACGGCCTCGGCGGCTTCGGCCTGGGCGTTTCGCAGTTCAACTTCTTCGGCATCCGCGGCAAGGGCGAACGGATCGCCATCCTGGTCGACGTCTCGAAAAGCATGGTCGAGGATCAGAAGGGCGGCGAACTTGGCTATCTGGCGGTCAAGACCCGCATTCAGAAGGTCATCGACGCCCTGAACGAGGGCACCGTGTTCAACTGCATCGTCTTCGCCGACGCCGCCAGCCAGTTCGAAAAGGAAATGGTGGTCGCGACCAAGGACAACAAGACCCGCGCCAAGGCCTGGCTGCTTCCCTATAACAGCCATGGCAATTACGGACTGACCACCGGCAATGCGCCGAATAGCGATCGCGGACTGACAGCCGGCGGCGGCACCACCCGTTTGGACCTGGCCATCACGGCGGCTTTTCTCCAGGGGGCCGACACGATTCTGATCATCAGCGACGGATTGCCGGAAATCGAAAAGGTGCTGACGGATGAGCAGATCACGGCTCATAACGCCGTAGTGCAAAAATGGTCCACGGATAATGCCGGCCGGATCGCCCAGTATCAGCAGCAAGTCGCCGCCGCTCCGCCGCAGCAGGCTGAGGGTGTCTCTTCAAAAGTCTGGGTGCCCGCCACCCCCGCGCGTCCGCCGCGCAAGTCCATGAAGGAAGGGGTGCCTGACGATCCGGGTGCGCCCGAAATCCCAGCTCATTGGCAGGTTGTGGCCAACCACCCTGTCGCCAGCCCGGCGATGCCGCAACCCCCGGCGCTGGCGCCACCGGGGAAATGGACGCTCTCCGATTTCATCGAGCACATCAAGCGGCTGTACGATGCCTTATATGTGAAACAGGGCCGCAAACTCCCCGTCGTTCACACGATCGGTTATGCGATCGACGACCAGGGCAGCGAGTTTTTGAAGGGGCTGACGCTTCATTACAAGGGCCAATACCGCCGCGTGGCCAAACTTACGGATTAGCAATATGAATGTTTTTAGCACACAACCCGCCAGCTTTGGCGGCGCCGCATTGCTGTTGGCCGCGCTGCTTTCGCTGCCCTGCCCCATGCAGGCCGCGCCGATCCCGAAGGTGATCGAGTGCATCGCCGACGCGCCCGAGGATGGCAAGCAAATCCTGACCATCCGCCTGACCCCGGCTGAATCGCGCGCGGTGGATGTGATCGTTGTGGACTGCGTGCTGAGCCAGACTTTCCCCTGGACCGATTCGGAAGGCGTGCATCGGAAAAAGACCATCGAGCCGGTGCATTTCACCTGGAAACAGAACGACGTCAAGCTGGTTGCCGATCTGGATGCCCATCTCAGCCTGCGCGTCCCGGTGGATGTAGTGGAATTACGCCGCCAGTATGGCGCCACCACCTTCGCCGCCGACACCCCGGTCACCATCCCGCGCATCACCGTCACAGCCTCGGCGGGCGGCGTCAAACTGTGGAGCCTGCGCCTGAACGTAACCGCCGCGCCGCCTGCCAGCCCGGCGGGTGCGCGCTGAGCCTGATTTGGAGATAGTGCCCATGCAATCGCGCGCCATAGTACGGCTGGCGCGGAGCAGCGTGATCGCCGCCTGCGTCGCCTTGCACCCAACTGTGACACACGGCGAAGCCCAGCCCCCTCCGCCGGCTGCTGTGACCACCAATGCCCTGCCAGCCCCCGCCATCCGCTTCCCGCTGGAGTTGCAGCCGCTCAAGGCCGAGTACGACAAGGAAAAGGCCGTGCTCGCGGCATCGCGCGCGATGAAAATGCGCGCCGTGATCGAGGATCAACTCAAGTCCTCGCGCGAGGCCGCGAAAGACAAGGAGCGGACCGGCAATGTGCGCGGCATGGCGGTGGCCCGGCAGGCGCAAAACATCCTGAACAATGCGCTGACCGAATTGGAGCAAAACGGTTCGTGCACACTGCCGGACAGCGTGCGCTCCGAACTGGTCGAATTACGCTCGACGCTTTTGTCCGCCCTAACCGAAGCCTCTGCGCAGTACAGCAACGGCCTGCAGCGGCTCGATCTCAAATACACACCCGATTTTATCGCCATCGCCAAGCGCCAGAACCTGCTTGCCGCGGATGATTCAATCGCGGCCCAGTCCGCCTTGTTCGAACGCTGGACCCAATGGGATGCGGCCACCAACGCCGCGCCCCGCCCCGCGGAGGCAGCCTCCGCAACGGCGCCCGGCGCCACCAATGACGCGCCCTCCAGCGAATGGTCCAAAATTGCCTCCGCCTCCGCCACCGCCGCGGGCGCGACTGCGGCTGCCGAAGCGTTCACACAATCCTCCGCCAGCGCCGCATGGAAACCCGTCGGCCGCTGGACGGGACGCATGTCGAACATCGAGGTGCTGGATCTGCCGGTCGTCGGCGTGACGGCCAATTCCAAGGACTCAATCGCCAACCCGATCTCAAGCGATTCATCCACCTGGACTTATGAAGTCGTCGAGCCAATTCCGGCCGGCAGCCGCGGCCCCTTCCGCCTGGTCAGCATTCCCGGTCAGCACCGGGTCCACGTCGAAGAATGGCCCACCCGCGCCAATCAAGGCCATCTGGTCTTCCGCACGCCCAGCGTCCTCTTCCCCGCCTCGGTTGGATTCGAGCTCCAGATCGGAACGCGCGCGACCGTCCCGGAGGGCGCCGCGGTTGGCAACACCGAGAGTGCCAGGACCTCCAAAATTCCACTGGTGCAGGTCCGTGTGCTCAGCAAACCCGCTGGCGCATCGGTGGCGCGGGACGGTCTTGCCGTCAATACCGCCGCAGGCACCCCCGCCCATACACCGTGCATTTTAAAAATGGAACCGGGCCCGCATGCCGTCAAACTCACCATGGACGGCTATATCGGCCAGGTCATCGGCGATTTCCGGGCTTTCGAAGGCGCCACGATCGACATCACCCTGGCGCCAGTCGCCTCGGTGCCAGGTCGCGTCGTCACCGTCAACGCCCAGAGCTCGGGCTGGCAGGGCACCGACATCACGCTCAAACCCGGCGACGAGTTGTGGCTTTTCCCATCCGGCACCTGGAATATCGGCGCCGGCAATGAACCGTGCGGCCCGGAAGGCTACCCGCAAAGCGGCAAGACGGCTGCCTACTACAAGGCCGCCACCGATCCGCGCCAGCAGGAAAGCGAACCCTACGGCGCGCTTTTGATGCAGATCGGCCCCATCGCCAGTGCCGTTGCCGTCACCAATACCATGAAGTACTCCGTGGCCTTCGATGGCCTGCTCTTTTTCGATGTCAACGAGCAGGTCACCCCTGCCTTGCGCGCCAACAACAAGGGCTCAATTAAGATCAAAACCGTTCTGCTCCGCGAAGGCACGCCAGTCAACCTCGGCAATGCCGCCCGCGCCAACGCGCCCCGCGGCAATCGCCGTCCCTGAAGAACCCCAAGCTGTCCATCGGCCGCCTCTGACTGAGGCCTGCCAGCTCAGGATCGTGCAAGCCGAATGCTGCCGCCAAGTAATGGAGCGAAAGCTCTTCAGGAACCGCTTGACGCGAACGCGGCCTTTTGCCCGCCGTGCTTTTTCCATAGCAGGTAGATGGCGGGATAGACCAGAAGCTCCATCAGGAAGGAAGTGAAGAGTCCGCCGACCATGGGGGCGGCGACACGCTTCATCAAATCGGCGCCGGTTCCCACGGACCACATGATGGGCATCAGCCCCATGGAGGCGGCGGCCACCGTCATCAACTTGGGGCGGATGCGTTTGACGGCGCCGTGAATAATGGCCTCGTGCAGGTCGGCCAGACTGCGCAGCCGGCCATCCTTGCGCGCCTGCTCGTAAGAGAGGTCGAGGAACAGCAGCATGAAAACGCCCGTTTCCGCGTCGAGTCCCATCAACGCGATCATGCCGACCCACACGGCGATGGAAATGTTGTAACCAAGCAGGTACAACAGCCAGACCGCGCCGACCAGCGAGAACGGCACCGCCAGCATCACCACCAGCGACTTGAAGGCGGACTTGGTGTTCATGTACAGGAGCACGAAAATCAGCAGGACCGTCAGCGGAATCACCACCTTCAGGCGTTCGCGAACGCGCTGCATGTTCTCGTACTGTCCGCTCCATGCCAGCGAATAGCCGGTCGGAAGTTTCACTTCCCGGGCGACTACCTGCTTGGCTTCGGTCACATAACCGCCCACATCGCGGCCTGTGATGTCCACATAGACGTAGCCGGCCAGCATGCCGTTTTCGTCGCGAATCATGGCTGGCCCGTTCGCGAGCGTAATCTCCGCCAGTTCGGCCATCGGGACTTGCACGCCTTTGCCGGTCGTCACCAGGATTCGTTCAAGTTCACACTTCCTGATCCCGTGCTGTAATTACGCATGTTTTTGCGAACTGCCCGGAAAATGACATGGCACTTTTTGACGCGTGACAAGTAAAGCGGCGTGGTGAATTCTTTGGGGCGAACAAACGGTCCCACAAAGG
>CAIYGI010000229.1 GCA_903925685.1 uncultured bacterium | reverse complement strand
CCTTTGTGGGACCGTTTGTTCGCCCCAAAGAATTCACCACGCCGCTTTACTTGTCACGCGTCAAAAAGTGCCATGTCATTTTCCGGGCAGTTCGCAAAAACATGCGTAATTACAGCACGGGATCAGGAAGTGTGAACTTGAGCCATTCCGAAAATTCAAAAGGGGCCAGAAATGCAATATTTGCGCGCTCTTCACCGAGTATTTCTTTGGCAGCGACCAATCCGGTTTGCTCCGATGTAAACACGATGAACGGGTCTTTCTCCCATTTCTGAAGTTTGGATAGCACCGCCCGTTCCTGAATAAGCGGTGGGCCGTGTTTTTGAAGCCATGCCAGCAGCGATCCGCCGATAATTTGGCACTGATTTTCATCCTCGGCTGAGAGAACCGCACGTTCCACAATGGGACACTTTTCGCGGCATTCGCCAATGAACGTCCTAAGCCCGGCAAACCACTTTTTTCCTTCTGTTTTCATAGATTCAATCCACCTTTCGGAACTAGACTCCTCAAGTTTACGATTCGTGTACTGCGGCGCTTAGTGCGCCCGTATCATTGAAGTTTCCGGTCAATTACCCTCTTTTATGATCTGTGCCAATCCCTTTTCTATAATTTCATGCAACAGTACGATTCGTCCGGCTATCTTGTCTCGCGTTGTCGGTTTCTGATCTTCCGCAAGGGCTTTTCGTTTCACAATCTTTGAGAGATTCGCAATATCGTTTGGGAGAAAGACGGGATTGTGAATCAGTTCCTCGTGGCAGTCATAACAAAGCACAGCGGTTTTGTGCTCATAATCCCAGGGTGATAACGCAAAGATTGGTTCTCTCAGTGTTTTACCCCGGTTCAGTGACCTGCCGAAAAACCTTTCTGGAATATAATGGTGACTTGAAGCGTGGGATCTGCCTTCAGGCGTGGGTCGGGCATAAGTGCCGGTGTTTCGATGCAGGCGACAACCGCATACTTCACAATTATTAGGTTTGTTAGTCATTGTATTCTCAAGGATTCTGGCACACTGTCGCACGCGGTTTGGGTTCAATGGTGACTGCGAGTTTTTCTGGCCTTGCGAGGTCGAAAACGTCAAACAGCGTGTCAACTGCAAGTTTCGCCGGGGCATGGACCCTTACGGGCGACGGCCAGGTTTGTGCAGGGATCAAATCGCTATTTGTGTTTCCGGCTACTTGGGGCTTATTGAGTTGTTGGATCGCTTTTGTGGGTTGTGATGTTGCTTTGGCGCAGGTCACCAGGACGTCCGCCGTATCCACCGTAAACTCAAAGCAACCACCTTCGGGGCCGGGCACCCAAAATCCCACCGTCGCGTCGCGATCGATCAGGAGGCGACACACTATCCCGGATATTTCCACCAGTAGTTCCTTCCTGGATTTAGAGAACAGTTCCAAGTTGTCGCGGCTCAAAAGACTTGATTGGATTCCATGCCCATCGGGAGGATGGAGTACGGCTACGCATGTCCGGTCCAGACGCTCGATCCTGGCGCTTCTCCCCAGAAGTGCGGAAACACCGAAGCCAAGTTGAGCGAGACGCCGCATGGCGCACTCGGCCTCTTCCGCAAAGGTCAGCGCCTTTGCGCAAATCTCAACAAGTTGGTCTTTGGTTTCACGCAGCTTTCTGACGGCCTCAGCATGCGGTTTGTCAGTTGTACTGACGGTTCGCATGTTCTTTAGTGCCTCTTCGCAAAGGGACCATGCCGGATCTGCTGCTGCCGCCGCGCTTTTCGCGGCACGGTTGACGCGTTCGCGAAGTTTGGCAAGTCCTGGCGCTGGAGTAACTTTGATCTGTTTAGCGCGAATGCTTTCGATCTCTGAGGAGAGGCCGACCGCAATGGTCCAGGCGATCATGGTTCGTGCGGATGCGGCGTTGGTTTCCTGCCGCAATTGCGACAGATGGGCCATAAGGTTTTTCTCTTGGGTTTCAGGCCAGATGTCGCGCCAGAGAAACTTAACTGGCATTGGTGTGTTTTTCCAGAATGGCTTGAACAGTTTGAGTGCCTGTGCCTTATTGAGAACCTCACCTTTTATGCCAGCGATGGGTAGATCAGAGAGCCCAAACTTGCCCGCCGTTGTTTGAGATGGGGCAACGCCCGCGACGCATAGACTCTCAGTCTTCTGTTGTTGGTCAATGGTCTTTACCTCGACGTGGTACTCGCCTTTGCAGGCACAGGCCTGAATGAATTCACCATTTTGGCTTGCAAGGATCGCATAAGAATGCGGTGCGGTACCGTCAATTGTCGAGAGGGCGCGGGCAATCTGTTGCCACGACGGGTCGTCCACCGGCTTCTTCTGGTTTTCGGTGAGTTGGAACTTCCATCCAACTTTTGCTCGATGGCCATAAAAAACCAGGATATTTTCAGCATTGAGGTCAATACCGGTCTGTCCTGATGTGTTTTCAGTAGTCGCAATCACCGGTTGACCTGATTTCGGGTAAACAATGTCGCGTAGTTTTTCACAAAATACCTTAATTTGCTTGTCCGTAAGGCCCGTAGTGTTGCCCTTTGACGTAACGTCCGTGGGCAGTCTCTTGCCGAAGAAGTCCATGTTCACAACTTTCGTATTCATAGTGCAAAGTCCTTTCATTGCCCCTTTCCGAAATGAAGGCAGGCATGTGTTTCGGTCCAAATATCCTTATGTGCCGGTTTGGCCTGTCTAGAATCGCTATTGGCGACTGCCCATCCCCTCCAAAACATTCTTTTTTTGCCATGGATTTATGCTGCGCCGAGGTCGCGTGCGTTGTCAAGCAGGTGGTTTTTGGAGCAAAGTGCAGACAGGTGTCTGTCGCGCAGCCGACGTGCGGCGTCAATGGACTTGGTGCCGAGGGACTGCCGAATTCTGGCCTTGGTGTAGTCAGGGCAGTGAACGGTGTAGTGGATGAACCACGTACCGTTGTTGTCCCAAAGGTGGTGGTTCTGGTTTCCGGCTAAGAACCGAAGGGCCAGTTTGTCGTCGCTCATGATGTGCTACTCCTTCCGTCGAGTTCACGCATCAGGAATCCGACAACAAGAAAGGCCGTCCTGCATCAGGACGGCCTTTCTGTGCCCGGGATTTTGTTTCGCCCCGTCTTCCGGGCGCACATCCCACGAGGCTTTCGCCTCGCAGAAGCCACCGTGGGATCCCGTCCCCGGTTGGCAGACCCTGCGCTACGGCAGGATCGTTCCTGATGTCGGTGTAAGTAAAGCACACTACCCTCACGAGCGCAACACCTTTTTGGACTTTTTTGTGTCATAAAAGGCGGGGGCCGCAACGAGTCAGTTCTGCGCACACGAGGTTTCGACAATCCGCCGCCTTGAGGTCAGAGTCCGCCGTGACACCAACCCCATCCGTTCCGCCATGCAATGCCTAAAAACAGAATGTGCAAAGTGAAGACGTATCACCAACGCACCCGCATTGGGCGGCCCCATCTCACAGATCCACGCTTGGAAATTTGGCATTCCCTGCAAGCCGGGCTAAAGGCGTTCGAAAAGCAGTTCGGCGACCCGTGCCGCGACGGCCTCGACGTTCGACCAGGCGTGCCACTTGGGGATGAGATTTTTGTACTCGTTCAATTGCGTATCTTCCAAGTCGTAGGGCAGGGGCTTCGCAAGTTGAATTTGCAACTGTTGCAGCGCCGAATGGCCGTTCGGTTGCGGATAAATCTCGTCGAAATGTTGCAGCGCTTCAATAACGGTCGCGTCTTTCATGGCGTCCGCCAACGCCACGAAATCGAGATAATCGCGCGTGGCGTTTCGCTTGAGGATCAACACGCCCTTGATCCTCAGAATTTCCGCCATCGTCGGCGCCGTCACTTCCTGCCCGCCGCATTGCAATCGAACCGTTTCGAGAGGCTGGTCGCGTATCAGTTGACGAATTCCGGTTTCGATGCCGTCGAGACTGCCAAGAATCATCACCGGCCGTCGCACGCGCGCCGTCCGCCAACCTGCGACAGATTCGAGTTCTGCCAGTATCTCGTCAAAGCGCTGGGCCAAATCAGTCAGGACATGGTCGGCATCCTTTGAAAACCGGTGCCGGACATGCAGGGCGGCGGCCGATCCGCCCACCAGCACCGCGGAGGGCAGGATTTTCTGCAGGCGAGCAGCGGACGAAAGCAGGCGCTCCCATTCAGGCAACGCGTCGGTCGGCATAAAGTCTCCAGAGATGGTAACGTTGCGCGCAAGGATCATCGGAGTGCGCAACGCAAACGCGCAGGATCTTACGCAGAATCACAGGATCCGAAGCCGCGGAATCGCGCAATTCGGCCCAATCCACCCGCTTTCCGCGTTCAATGATGTCATCGATCACGGCCGTGGTGAAAGCCTCATGGTTAATATGCCGATGCTGCATGGCGCAAATAATAGGTAAACTTCCTCCTGAAAACAAGCCGCAATGGCTATGTATGCGACTGTGCATCGGCTCTTTCACAATGGGCCATGACGCGAAGGATGGCGTCGAGGACATCGTCGAGATGCTTTCCGACATCGTCGGCCAGGAACCGCAGTACAAAGAAACCGTTCTCCTGCAGCATGAAGTCCTTGCGGCGATCGCGGCGGTAGGCGTCGGGATCGTTCAAGTGTTGTGCGCCATCCACTTCAATCGCCACGCGCGCCTCCGCGCAGAGCAAATCCACCTCCATTCGACCCCGGCCGTCGAAGGAAATCGGTAGTTCGGCATTGAGTAGGAACTTGCCGGCGGTCTCGGGAAGCGTTTGCAACCGGCGATACAGGAATGCCTCGGTTGCGCTGCGTGCCCGGTCCGAGCCTTGCGCGTCTGGTTGGAGAGCGCGAGTCGCATGGACAAAGAGGTTGCCCAGCGGCGCATCCACCCCGTCGCGAATCAATCTTTGAATGGTGGCGGCATAGTCGCGCTTCCATTCCGGTTCGACGGGAAGAGGCACGTCGACCGGCCAGCCCGGAACGGCGCTGGCCGGGAGCATGATTGTATATCCAACCGCTTCGTAACCTATGCACCGCCGGTCGAACATCCTGGCCAGCATGGGAACATTGAGATCGGCGTAGTCGTATACGCGAACTTCCCGTTTGCTGTCGTGCAGGCGATGCAGGCGCCCGGCATACTGGGCGATGGTGCCGCGCCATGAGACAGGCAGCGTCAGAAACAAAGTGTCAAGCCGGGCGTCGTCGAACCCCTCGCCAAGGTAACGTCCGGTAGCCAGCAAGACGCGTTCCTCATTCTCTGGAACGGCTGCCAACTGAGCGAGGACTTCCCTCAGCTTCTTTCTTCCCATTCCGCCCTGGAGCACGACCAGGTGGCGGATCGCGGGAGACAGTTGTTCCTTCAGTTTGAGCAGGTGGTCGGTCCGCTCCGTCAGCACAACGGGCGAACGTCCTTCGCGCACGGCCTCCATGACGTCTTCGATTATCAACCGGTTCCGGCTTTCGTCCGCGATCAGCGCATCGTAGAGATCATGGAACTGGACGCGGACATCCGGATTGGCGGCATCCAGCGGTCGGAAACCGGTGGGACGCACCCAAACGCTGTGCGTGAAAGGTCGTCCGGCCGCCTGTTGTTTTGCATCCACGCGATAGCGCACCGGCCCGCACTGCATGAAGACGATCGGATGATGGCCGTCTTTCCGTGTTACGGTCGCGGACAGGCCAAGAACGTACCTGGCCTTCGCTCGCCGGGCAACTTGTTCGAAACTGGCTGCAGGCAGATGGTGACATTCGTCCACGACGAGATGGCCGTATTCCCCAACGAGATCGTTCGCCACGCCCTTGCGAACCAGACTTTGTATCAACGCCACATCCAGCGTCCCGGTAGGTTTCTTTCTACCCCCGCCGATTCGTCCGATCGCCTTGGCTGGCAAGTCCAGGAACGTCGCCAATCGCTCCACCCACTGTTCCATCAACTGTTGGCGATGTACAAGCACCAAGGTGTTGACGCCACGTTTCGCGATCAGCCAGGCGGCAATCACGGTCTTTCCGAAGGCGGTGGTGGCTGCCAACACCCCTGTGTCGTGGGCGGCCAGAGCGTCCACGGCGGCCTGTTGTTCCGGCCGCAACGTACCGTGGAACGAGACCGGGAATGGCACCCCTGTGTTTCGCTCGTCGCGAACCACGGGTTCGATTTTGAGACTGGCGAGTACGCCCTTGAGATCCTCCAGGCAGCCTCGCGGCAGGCCGATGTGCAGTGGATGGTCTTCCGCGCAGGCGATCACGCGCGGTTTGTCGAAAGTCGGCAGGCGCATCGCCTGCGCCCTGTAGAACTCCGGATTCTGGAATGCCGCCAACCTGACGAGCCGATTGCGCAAAGCGGGTGGCATCGCATCTTTAGCGATGTAGATTTCGTTTCCGAGGACGAGTTCCAGACGGTCCGGCAACGGACCGGCAATAGGAGGGTCAATCCGGCGCCGTGAAGGTGGAGCGGTCCATGGTTCGGCATCGTCCTCATCCGCCAATACCAAGCGAACCCCAACCACTCGCCCCCGGCTTTCCGCGACGCGAACGAGGTTTTCCGTCTCCGCGCGAGAAATCTTCCGCACGGTCGCGAGAAAAGCCCATTGATCCGGCCAGGGGGTCAACTGTTCATCGAGAAACACGCTGTTGCCGGCTTCGCGTGGACGCTGCTGTAACGGCAATGCGATCAGGTTCCCGAAGTTGCCCTTGGGCAAAGTGTCCTGACTGGGAAAGAAACGATCATACGAATCCAGCCCGATGTCCGGTCGCCGATCCATGGTCTCGGTGAGAATGTGCGCGCCCAATTTCCTCGCCAACACGGCGGGAATGGCTTCCTCAAAGAACAGCCACAGGTGGCCGCCGTTACCCGACCGGGAACGTTCGATCACAGACGGAAGCCCAAACCGGCGGCAGGTTTCCATGACCGCGCCCACATCCTCGCGCCAAGCCGCCTTGTCGAAATCCGCGGCGAGGAAGAAACAAGTTTCATCCAGAAGCATCGGATAGACGCCCATGATGAATTCGCGGCCGGTCTCGTCCTGACCGGATAGATGCTGACGGATGGTCTCGGCGGTCACCGGCAGGAATCGGCGGTTCGGGCAGGCGATGCACTTGATCGCGCGTTTGTCGCACAGGCCGCGAGCCCACTCGTTGGCGCAGGCGGGGCTGTAGCCGGACTTGCCCGTCTTCCGGCTCTCGAAACGGCGCGGGTACAGGTCGTCCCTCCCCCGGAACAGAGCCCGGAAAAGCGCGATCTTCTCCAAGGGTGATGAGTGCTGAGAGACTGTGGCATCCGCGCTCATCTGAGCACGACTTTCAGTCCTTTCCCTTGGCCCGGCGTACATCGGCAATGATCGCGTTGACCTCTGACATGGGTATGTTCGCCGACCCGACCCGCGCCGCGCTTGCGCGCACCCGCTCCAACGCCACCCTGGCTTTCGCGCCGCGGATCGACCGCAATTTCTTCATAAATCTCATGATATCACATCCCTCTGTGGCACCTTTGTGTTTGCGCCAAAACGATTCACCTATAACGAAATCATCCGCTCATCTCCTGCGCCCGAACGTCACGCCTCACCGGATTCCGAACCCTCCGCAGGTGAAGAATACGGTGCCGGCGATTGGTGGCCGCTGCGGTCTCTTTCAACTTCAGGAAAACGGTTCACGTTGTCATCACTGGTTAATAAAACGGCTTCAGTTTGACCCCGAAACGTCGCTCATATTCCATCCTTGTGCGTAGCAGGGCAATTCGTGAAAATGATTGCTCCTTGAACCCATCCACCTGACAGTTGCAGACCATATGTTCTTCACAGATGTCCTTGGAACTTGGTGGATTACACGCCAGTAGTGTCAAATATGCTGCCAGTTCTGGAGGAAAGAATCCAAAGCAATCTACCACGAGGTTTGCGAACATCAGTTTCCAGAACTTGTCGTGTGGTGTCGAATGCTCAGTGCGCGGCGCCAAGGCATGAGCAAGTTCATGCAGTAATGTGAGCATGAAACCCAGGTGATTGTCCGTTTCGTTGACCGTAATATGATGTTCACCAGAAGCATGTCTTCTGTGATCGCCACACTTTGTCTTCCTTGATGGAACCACTGCCACCACGATGCGCTTCATGGTCAGCAATTCTTCCAAGTAGGATCGGAATTCCACAGGAACATGCCCGCCTATTGCTCTCATTGAAGCGACATGTGTGTCAGATGGCTGCTTATCGATACTTGTACGAAACTGTATGGGATGCCAAGTGGGTATATAGCGAGTAACATACTCGTGCAGAAGTTGGTTGTCTTGATTGCCGGAGAAGAGGGGGGATACAATGCTTGTGGGCATATTGATATAGGTTTCGGTGAAGCCCATTCTATACCTAATCTGAAGGCGGTCTTCATCGTAGTAATGCACGTATTGAGTGACTAGCGGACTCGACACTTGATAGATGCAACAGTGGGGAACGTACGAAATGCGTGCTTCACCTTGAGTAGTCTCAGACGAAGCAAAAACTCTGAACACCAGAGTCTTGATGATTCGCATCTCATATGGCATGGAATCAAGCCGCTGTGGTCTTCGCAACAATCCAGTCGGCACGGGTGGATCGGTTGAAACAGCGGCACGGAGCGATTTCAGTTTGTCCGTTTCACTCATTGTGTGATACAAAGTTGCCCTTTTATGTTCTGCGCAAGTTCTATTTGCAGCTTTTTGAGTGGCTCAGTGTCACTGGCTGCGACAAAGCGCTTGGCTGAGAGAGCGAGAGCAAAGTTGACGGTATCAACATCGTCTTTCGATAGGGGTATACCGTGGCGAATCTCGATTTGATCCGTATGTACAGGCATGTCGGGGACGACCATCATGGGGTGCAGTTGTGGCTGTTGGATAACCTCTGGATGGCGAAGCTGCAAACACCATGAGGGTGTCAGGGGATAGAGCACCATTGATCCCGCTAGATTGACCGGAGGCGAAAGGGGCGGAGGGAAGCAAGGGTTCAAAACAATCACGGGGTTGTCTGTTGTGACAAAGAGTCCCCTGTCATCGGCACGACAGACGTCCCAGACCATGCGGTAGAAGAGTCTTCTATAGGTTCCGGCCTCAGATAAGTCTTTCATGAAATTGAACCTATAGGTGTCGTGAATCTGCACCTTGAAGAAGTCACCGACCCGACCTCTCGGGAAATCGGGTTGATCCATGTGAAGGGCCTCAGCAAACTGGCGTATGCGCTCCTTTGCGCGGTCATGTTCTGTCGGAACGCGGAGTTTCTGGAACTCCATGTGGTGTATGAACTGAAGGAAATCCTCCTGAGATAACGACCGAGGATTGTCGATGAGTGTCGATATCCATCTTTGGATGTGCGTCTCGTAAGCAACAGAGACATCGTGCTCCAGACAGAATTCATCAGTTCCGGCAGGCGCATGCGTCTGTCGATAGTAATCACGTTCACGCATGATTTTGTTTGGATGCTGCGTATGAATTATGCCAGTCCGTACATCCAGCCAGTTAATACGCTCTTGATGGGGGATACAGAACAGCTTGAGATAAGCTGTCGGTGTCGTATGGTGTTGTCTGGGATCGCTCACTTATGACTTTTCTTTCGAACGGCATGCCTCACTTTTCGGCGCGGTAGCGACGATAAAGTGCAGGCGGTTCGGTCCTAATCAAGTCTCGGCATGAAATGGGGAACGTTCATGGCCCCGTCCAGATACTGAATTCCGTCGAGATCCTCTTCCTTGACGAGGAAGCGTAGGCCACCGGTGGCAATTGCACACGAAAAGAAACTCGTGTTCGTCTCCGCTACGCGTAAGACCTCTTGCTTCACTGACTGTGAAATCCCACTGCGGAGAGGAACCAACGTGAAAAACAAGACAAAGAGCCCGATCCACCATTTGACAAAGAGCAGCACAATGCCAGCGATGACACCGAGCGGCACAAGAGTTGTGAAGAAGATGAGAGCTGGTTTCCAGTGTTTGGTCGCGGGGTGCTTGTGCAGAGCAAGGGCGCATTTGCCAGAATCGAGCACCGGAGCAACCTTGTTCTCTTGCTTGAGTGCCATCCAATCGGGATGATCAAGAATCACGAGTTTCATACATCTCCTTCTTGTGACCGAACGTCGCAAATCTCGGGCGGCGCGGCAGCGCCGTACTGAGCATTTGCTTCGGCCTGTCAACGCTGGCTGTCTACGGAATCTACTGCTTAGATTCCCTTTTGGCTACGCTAAACCAGACGGCAAATCCTGCGGCAGCAAGAAGCATGAGCACATTTCTCCAGTCTGGACCATGCAGGACGATGTCGTCGCCGACCGCCTCCATCCCATCGCGGGTTCGCACCCACATCGTGTTGCCAATATGGGTGTCGGCCATTGCCTCAAGAATCGCCAAGACTAAGAACACTCCGGCTGTTGCGCCGCCGAGTGCACGCTCAAACCTATTTTCGGACGCGGCATCCGGTTGCCAGATTCTCCAAATCCATCCGAGGAGAAACCATGCTGCCACCGGAATCGCAATGAGATAACCCATGCGTATTGCGAACCACGCTGACCATGAGTGGTCAATCGGCCCCCAAATCAGCAGGACTACCACGAGTACGCCTACGAGGTATTTTCGGGAATTCATCTATCTCCTTCTATGCCGAACGCCCGGCGTCATGATGCCGAGGCCCGCCGCGGGCCGAGGCTATCATGGACGCCGTTGTTAGGCCTCGTAGTAGTCTCCGAATTTAACGATTGCACTCCTGACTTTGCCCCGGATGTCCTCTTTGAAGGAATGCACAGCGAATGATTGAAAGACAAGAAAACCTATCGAGTTGATGATGTCTTTCGACACTTCCTGAATTCCTTTAACGCGAAAGGTGTTAGTCTTGGGTACGAAATGCACGAGTTCGTTTCGGACAAGTTTGTGAAGGCGGACAATGCCACGCATTTGGTCGTCCGAGACTTGCAGTGCCCGTGTGTTTGACATTCGTGCCATCCAAAGGACTGGGTCTTGAGCGCGTGCCAGAGCTGTCCAGAAACTGATGAGGTCCCCTTTGATGAGAAGCGCAAGCCTCTGTTCAGAAGGTTCGAGTTGCTCCATCGGTTCTGGAGGGGGATCGCATGGCTCCCACTCAATTCGATATGCGGGACCTCCGTCGATTCTTACCCGTCTGCTTCGCCTCCACCCCTGACCAGGTCTTTCAAACATATGCCCGTCATCATTCGTATCGCTCATGACATTGTACGGGGCGCCGATCGCCACAGCGGAAACGCAAAACCCGTAGAGCGCATGATCTAGTGCGATAGCGATCCATTTCCACTTGAATGTATCCGCCCGGTCCAGGAAGGAAGATGCCGTCTCAAGGGAGTCAACAGCATTCAGCACTTCATCTACCGTGAAACTGTCTTTGTCTGGGGTCATTCTTTCACTTCCCAGCGTCAATGGTCAGACGGTTGTCAACCCGCGCGTGGTTGGGAACTCTCTGTGATGTCGTCCGGCTTGATTCCAGAAAAAGCAAGTGCTGTGAGAAACATTGAGATTCCGATTGCAGTTTCGAGTTTGTCTTTCCCTGCAAGGAGTGAACCGAGAGCCGAAAGGAGACCGAGCAGAGCCGCCAAGACAATCAGAACCCATTTGACCGCTTGAGTCTTGCGGGGTGCGACATAGAGTCCGCAGTACACCATTCCTGCGGCGCCACCGGCGCCGCAGACAAGAAACCTGATGATCTCGGGAAAGATGAACGCACCCATCCGTAAGAGGAACGACGCAAACAGTCCGCCGACGAAGGACGCGGGAAGAAACAGAATCCATCTCAATAAGGTCATGATCGCCTTTCCTAATCTTCGAGCCATTTCCCCACGTTGACGGCAACGGCAACGCTTCCCCAGAACAATACCATGTCACCGACAAACCAAAGCCAGCCGGACCACATGCGCTCTTGACCAAGGAAAATGCGCATCAGCATGGGAGCTTGCGTGAGGCTTCTGCCGAGACCATCGCAGGGACCGTCAGGCCCCGCCGAAGAAACGAAGTACGCCATGAACCCAGCGACGAAGAGCGCAATGAACCATATCACCCCGACCGGAAACAGAACCTTGCGAAGTAGTTTCTTCATATTCATCCTGCCCAACCATTGATTAACAGCACCTTTTGACCGATTGCATTGTCAACCCAACAATGAGGCATGATACGCGGATCGCATAAACAAACAACAGCAAAATGCGCCCAAAATCCTGGACGAAGTGCGTGATGTGATGCGCCTGCACCACTACACTTCTAGCGCCCCGTCCGCGTCATATACCGCGCACGGTGCTCCCTGACTCCAAACCCGATCTGCTTTCGCGGCTGGGCCGGCGGCGTCATTAGTTGCCGAATAGCGTCGAACACGCCCCGAAACTGTTCGTCGTACTTCGCCTCCAATTCGTCGAGTCTGCCGGCCAACTCCTTGTGTGCCGCCAGGATCCCGCGCAGCCGCACAAACGCCCGCATGATCTCGATATTCACTTGAATGGCCCTCGGACTGCGCAGGACGCTGGACAACATGGCCACCCCTTGTTCGGTGAACGCGGTTGGACAGTAACGCCGACCGCCCCACCGCAAACTTGAGGTTTCAATTTGAAACCTCAAGTTTCTGGTCTCCTCAGCAGAGAGGCGTAACATGAAGTCCACGGGAAAACGGGCTCGGTTGCGCTTGACGGCCAGGTTCAGAGTCTTTGTCGGCACGCCGTAAAGCGCCGCGAGATCGCGATCCAACAGGACCTTCTGACCACGAATCAGCAGGATGGCCTGTTCGATTCGTTCAACTGGCACGCCGTCTTGTTCCATCATTGCTCCTCCAGAATCTTCTATTCCAAATTCTTCCCGCGATCCCACGCTTGTGGGATGGTAGCGTCACGCTTTTTCATGCTAAGCCCTGCCGCCGCGGCGCTTCCCGGACATCGGATACACCGTCGGTTTGCGCTTACCGCCGCGCGCGGCGGCGGACGGCGGCGCGGCTGGGGCGCCTTTCAACTCGCGAATCTGGTCGCGCAGCAGCGCCGCGCGCTCGAACTCCAGCGCTTCGGCGGCCGCCACCATCTCGGCCTCCATCTCGCGCACCGCCTCGTCGACGTCGAGATCGCGCCCGCTTTCGCGCACGACCAGCGTCTCGGCTTCGCGCCCGACGCGCTCGATCGCCAGCCCGTCCTGAATGCTCCTCAGCACCGAACGCGGGGTGATCTTGTGCTCGATATTGTAAGCCAGTTGTTTTTCCCGGCGCGCCTGCGTGACCTCGATCATTCTGCGCATGGAATCGGTCACATGTTCGGCATATAGAATCACCTTGCCGCTCAGATGGCGGGCGGCGCGGCCGGCGGTCTGGATCAACGAGGTGTCGGAACGCAGGAAGCCCTCCTTGTCGGCGTCGAGTACCGCCACCAGCGCAACCTCCGGCAGGTCGAGCCCCTCGCGCAGCAGGTTGATGCCGATCAGGCAATCGAAATCGCCCTTGCGCAGGCTGCGCAGGATCTCCACGCGTTCGATGGCGCCGATGTCGGAGTGCAGGTAACGCACGCGCAGTTTCAGGCGCTCCATGTAGGCGCACAAATCCTCCGCCGTGCGTTTGGTCAGCGTCGTCACCAGCACCCGCTCGCCGCGTTCGGCGTGGGCGCGCACCTCTTCGATCAGGTCGTCCACCTGGCCCTCCAGCGGACGAACGACCACCGGCGGGTCCGCCAGTCCCGTGGGCCGGATGAGCTGCGGCACGGTCGGTCCGGAAAGCTGGCGCTCGAATTCCGCGGGCGTCGCCGAGGTGAAGAGCATCGGTCCCGTGGCGCTCAGGAACTCGTCGAATCGCAGCGGCCGGTTATCCTTGGCGGACGGCAGGCGGAAACCATGCTCGACCAGCACGCTCTTGCGCGCCTGGTCGCCGTTGTACATGCCGCGTATCTGCGGCAGTGTCACATGCGATTCGTCCACGATCGTCAAAAACCCCCTGGGAAAGTAATCCATCAGCGTCGCAGGCGGCGAACCGGGCGGACGGCCGCTTAAATGCCGGCTGTAGTTTTCGATGCCGGAGCAATATCCGAGTTCCTTCATCATCTCCAAATCGTAGGTGGTGCGCATGCGCACCCGCTGGGCTTCCAGCAGTTTGCCCTGGGACTCGAATTCGCGCACACGCGCTTCCAGTTCCGAGCGAATAGCGCCTAGCGCGTCGGTGATGCGGCTTTGCGGCATGACAAAGTGCGAGGCGGGCGCGATTACGATCCGCTCCAGCGCCTCGCCGGCGCGGCCGGTGGCCGGATCGAAGGCCCGCGCGCGCTCGATCGTGTCGCCCATGAAGTTCAGCCGCAGGCCGCTGCGGGCATAGGACGGCACCACGTCAACGGTATCGCCGCGCACGCGAAAGGTGCCGCTGGCGGACTCGTAGTCGTTGCGCGTGTACTGGATATCCACCAGCCGCCGCAGCAGTTCGTCGCGTTCGATCGTCTGCCCTGGTCGCAGCTCGATCACCATCTCGCGGTAGTCCGAGGGCGAGCCCAGGCCGTAGATGCAGGAAACCGAGGCCACCACGATCACGTCGTCGCGCATCAGCAGCGAGGCCGTGGCCGCCAGGCGCAGCCGCTCGATCTCCTCGTTGATCGAGGCGTCCTTCTCGATGAAGGTGTCGGTCCGCGGAATGTAGGCCTCGGGCTGGTAGTAGTCGTAATAACTGACGAAATACTCGACCGCGTTATCCGGGAAAAAAGATTTCAGTTCGGCATAAAGCTGCGCGGCCAGGGTTTTGTTATGCGAGATGACCAGCGTCGGGCGGCCCCAGCGGGCGATCACGTTGGCGACGGTGAAGGTTTTTCCCGACCCCGTGACGCCTTCCAGGGTCTGGAAGCGCCGTCCCGCCGCGAGCCCCTGGCAAAGCGTTTCGATGGCGGCGGGCTGATCGCCCTGGGGCGCGAACGGAGCCTCTATCCGAAAGGCGTTCATCCCAAGGCCAGCATGCGTTCGAGCGCCGTGCGCGCATCGGCGGCCGTCGCGGCGGGCACTTTGACGCGCGCGGCATCCGGCCATTCGCGCAGCAGGGCCAGCAGGTTGCGCAGGTTGGTCTTGGCCATGTTCGGGCAGAAGGAGGGCGTGAGCATCTGCACGTTCACCCCCCGCGCCTGATGCTCGTCCGCCAGGCGGCGCACGAGGTGCGCCTCGGTGCCGACGAAGACCGTCGCCCCGCGCGGCTGCGCCGCGACGTAGCGGATGATCTGCGCGGTCGAACCGTGGGCATCGGCCAGGCGCACGATTTCCTTGGGCGTTTCAGGATGCACGATGATCTTGGCGCCCGCCCAGCGCCGCCGGATTTCGCGGATGCGGATCGGCGAAAAAACCATATGGATCGGACAAAAACCCTTCCAGGCAACCACCCGCGCATCCTTCATGCTTTCTGCGTTCAGGCCGCCATCCCAAGCGCGCGGGTCATAGATCCGCACGGCCGTGTCGGACAAGCCCAGGTCGTGCGCCGTATTGGCGCCCAGATGCTCGTCGGGCAGGAAGAAGACGCGTTTTTGCTGGTTAAACACCCACTCGAAGGCCTTGGCGGCATTGCTCGAAGTACAGGTCAATCCGCCCTGCCGTCCGCAAAAGGCCTTGATCTCGGCGCTGCTGTTGACATAGGCCACGGGCAGCCAGTCGGGGGCCAGGCCGGTCACCGCACGCCAGGCGCGTTCGACCTGCGTAATGTCGGCCATGTCGGCCATCGGGCATCCGGCGTTGACGGCCGGCATATAGACCGCACGCTGGCCATGGCTCAGTATGTCGGCCGACTCGGCCATGAAGCGCACGCCGCAAAAGACGATGCGTTCGGCCGCCGTGGCGCGGGCGGCGCCGCGCGCCAATTCCAGCGAATCGCCGATCAAATCGGCATGGCGTAGTATCTCGGAATCCTGATAGTGGTGGCCCAGAATCAGCAGCCGGCCGCCCCATTCCATGCGAATCGTGTCGATGGCCGCGCCGCAGTCTTCAGGCACTGGGATGTTTGTCATGTGTGGAATTCTAACATGTTCACCGCCGGTTGCGAAGCAAGGCTGACAGCAGTTCATTGACAACGGCGCGGCAGACGTGTTTACTCACTGCGAACCTTGGGAGGAGCGTGTATGGCATCCGCAAATTTTGTGCTGCTGATTGGCAACCTGACGGCCGACCCCGAGGTCCGCAATGCGGGCGGCTCGTCCGTCTCCGACTTGAGGCTGGCCGTCAACGATCGTTACAAGAACAAGGCCGGCGAGCAGGTTGAAACCACCTGCTTTGTGGACGTCACGGTCTGGGGCCAGCAGGCCGACAACTGCGGAAAATACCTGCACAAGGGCTCGCCGGTGCTGGTCGAAGGGCGCTTGCAGTTCGACCAATGGGAAGGCAAGGACGGCGCCAAGCGCAGCAAACTGCGCGTCCAGGCCAACCGTGTGCAGTTCCTCGGCGGACGACGCGACGAAACCGGCGCCGTCGGCGCCGTCGATGCCCCGCCTCACGCCTCCCAGCCGTCCGCCGCCGAAGCGCAGCACCACGACGAAGCGCCGCCGCCGTTCTGACGCGGGGATGAATCCGCTCGACAATCTGCGCGTGGTGCTCGTGCATCCGATTTACGGCGGAAACGTGGGTTCGGTTTGTCGCGCGATGGCCAACACCGGACTGAAAGACCTGGTGCTGGTCGATCCCGATCCCGAGCTGGACTGGGAGGCGGCACGCAAACTGGCCGTGGCGGCGACGCCGATTTTGGACACCCGCCGCGAGGTGGCGAGCGTGGCCCTGGCGCTGGCCGACTGCGGGCTGGCCTACGGCACGACGGCGCGTATCGGACTCTACCGCGCGCATGCCCAGACGCCGCGGGAGTGCGCGCCGCGGATATTGGAGGAGGCTCGCGCGGGCAATCGCGTGGCGCTGGTCTTCGGCGCCGAAAATTTCGGGCTCGCCAACGAGGAACTGGCCTGCTGCACGCAGGTGATCCAGATTCCCAGTTCCCCGGATTACCCGTCGCTGAACCTGTCGCAGGCGGTGCTGATTTGCGCCTATGAGATCTTTGTGGCCGCCCAGGTATATATGCCGCCAACGGAACCCTCGCCCGTCGCGCCGATCGAGTTGCGCGAGCGCATGCTGGAGATGTGGCGGGTACTTTTATGCACGGTCGGCTTCATGGAACCGGAAAAGGAAATGCACATGATGATGGGCATCCGGCGCATTTTCGGCCGCGGCCAATTGACCGAGAATGACGTGCGCATCCTGATGGGCATGGCGCGCCAGACACAGTGGAAACTGCGCCACGGGCTGGACGATCGCACGCCGCCGTGCGACCTCCGGGAATGACTATGAAGATCGAACCATCGCCGTCCGCGCCTGGAGTGGTTGTGGTTATTCCGCATTTCGAACGCCTCTCGGACACGGCGGCCTGTTGCCGCGCGCTGGCGGCGCAAACCCGCGCTCCAAAACTTGTAATCGTGGTGGACAACGCCTCGCGCAGCCACACGGCGGAAGCGCTGGCCGGCGCCTGCCCTGTTGCCCGCATTCTACGACTGGAAGTCAATTGCGGGTTTGCCGGCGCGGTCAACGCCGGCATCAGAACCGCCCTGGCCATGCCCGACGTCGGGTATGTCTGGACGCTCAACAACGATACGGTCTGTGCGCCGGATACCTTGGCGAAAATGGCGGCAGCGGCGGAAGTCGACGAACGGATCGGCGTGGTGGGCTGTCCTCTGCTGGAGGGCGGGGAGGGAACGCCGCGGCGGACGGTGCCCGCCGGCAAAAAGCTGAAATGGGCGTGTGCCATTCCAATCCAGGCCGCGAATGGAGATATCCCCGATTATCTCTGCGGCGCCAGTCTGCTGATCCGGCGCGGCTTGCTTGAAGATATCGGCCTGTTCGACGAAGGATTTTTCTTCTTCTTCGAGGATGCCGATTTCAGCCTGCGCGCCCAGCGCCGTGGTTGGCGACTGGCCGTCGCGCAGGATGTGCGGGTGGAACATCGCGGATCCGCCACCATCCGCCGCTTGGAAGAACTGCGGGCCAGCAGCTACCGCGCGGGGCATGTGCGCTTTCTGCGAAAGTATTCCCGTCATCCCGTCTGCGCGGCGCTCCCGCCGTTTTTGTTCCGCCTGGCGGCAGACACGCTTGGTTTTCGCTGGAACGCCGTGCGCGGAACCTGGCGGGGATGGCGCGAAGGCTGGCGCATTTCGCAAGCGGCGGACAAGCCAGAGTCTGAAACCACGCCCGGGCCCGGCAACGGGAGCAGCTCTCGGTGAATGGCCCAACCCAGGAGCGAAAGCCGCGCGTTCTGATTTTTGTGGTTGCTTACGAGGCCGAATCGACCCTGGCCCGCGTGCTGGAGCGGATCCCGCCGGCGGTCCGGGCGTTGACACCATCTTCGTAAACCGGCATGTTAAAATGTAGCGGTGAAAACAGAACCATCCATTTGCTGCGTTTGGCTTAAATACCTGGGCGTGGCGTTGTGCGCGGCCACACTGTCGGGATGTTCCCGCGGCCGTCCGCCGGCCCCCGCCGCCGCGCCGACGAACGCGCCGCGGCCCAAGCTCGCGCAAGCCCAACCTTGCGCCTGGATTCAGTCGCGCCAGGCGTCGCCTCCGGACAACAGAACGGGGGTCAGGCCCGCACCGGCCGCAGCCACTGAGCCTGCATTAAATTTGCGCGTCACCTGTATCACCAGCCTGGACGGGCAAAGAACCGCGGGACTACAGGATGAAAGTGCAGGGCTGAACCGCATGGTGCGCGAGGGTCAGCAGGTCAACGGCTACACGGTCAAACTGATCGATGAAAAAAACGAGACGGTCGTTTTGGAACGAGGAGCGATCACGCGTCGCTTGAAACTGGCCGCGCCGGCCACCAACGCGCTCACACGTGAAGCAAGCGCGCCCCCCGCCGCAATGGCAGCCAGTCTCTCGGGGGCGATGCCAACGAAGTTTGAACCAACCGCCGCCGAAAAGGCGCAAGGAATTGATCCCAACGATTCCAGCACCTGGCCTGAAAGTTATCGCGGCCCCGGCATAGAGCGTTTACAGTCCGGCAAATAGACAACGCTCGATAGTTTGGCAACGGCGCCGCATTGCCTTCTCAATGCTTTGAAGACAGTGCGCCTGTAAGAAACAAATCCGCGTAGGTCCGGGCAATAACTTCGGCGCCGGCCTGGTTGGGATGCAAGCCGTCGTAGATCATGTACTCCGGATGTCCGGCGAAACGCGCGCTGAGATCTGCCAGCGGAACATTCTGCTCAGCCGCCAGATCGCGAATCATGGGGTTCAGAGCATTCACGCCGTCGTTGAATATACCGTGACTGCCGTACATGGGCGTCAATGTCGTCAGCACGGGTATCGTCTGGTTGTTCTTGCAGGCCACCACCATCGCGCGCAGGTTGGCGATCGTATCGTTCACGTCGTCGTGGCCAATGGCATCGTTGGCGCCGAAAAATACCAGCACAAAACCGGGACGGATGGCCAGGATGTCGCCGATATAATCCAGTCCAAAGTAACTCTCCTGTCCCGGGTACCCGAACTTCCGGACATCCTTGTTAATCATACCCGCAAGTATCGGCGCATAGGACGGCGATCCGTCAATCCCGGCGGTGATGCTGTCGCCAAACGCCGCCACAAGTGTCGGATCGTTGACGAAGCCGTACAATCGATTGATCTGATACTGCGCGGACACCGGCATTGCCGCATTCCAGCCGAATTGAATGGCCCCGCCGTTCATGATCTGGCCGTCGCTGCTCCGGCGGATGTACCAGTTGCCCGTCTTCGTATCGTAAACGGCGATGTCCGTCTTGCCGTCGCCGTCGTAATCGCCCGGCGCCGCCATCGCCGCGCCCGGGCCGAATTGAATGGCCCCGCCGTTCATGATCTGCCCGTCGCTGCTCTGGCGGATGTACCAGAAACCCGTCTTCGGATAATAGATGGCAATGTCCGTCTTGCCGTCACCGTCGTAATCGCCGGGCGCCGGCATCGCGGTGATCGCGCCGAATTGCATGGGGCCCCCGTTCATCATCTGGCCGTCGCTGCTCTGGCGGATGTACCAGAAACCCGTCTTCGGATAATAGATGGCAATGTCCGTCTTGCCGTCACCGTCGTAATCGCCCGGCACCGGCAGCGCCGCGCTCCAGCCGAATTGAATGGCCCCGCCGTTCATGATCTGCCTGTCGCTGCTCTGGCGGATGTACCAACTGCCCGTTTTAGGAAAATAGACGGCGATGTCGGTCTTGCCGTCGCCGTCGTAATCGCCAGGCACAGGCATGGCCGCGCCCGGGCCGAATTGAATGGACCCGCCGTTCATCAACAGACTGTCGCTACTCTGGCGGATGTACCAGTTGCCCGTTCCGGCAAAATAAATGGCTAAATCCGTTATCCCGTCGCCATCGTAATCGCCAGGCGCCGGCATGGCCGTGCTCCAGCCGAATTGAATGGCCCCGCCGTTCATCATCTGCCCGTCACTGCTCTGGCGGATGTACCAGTTGCCGCTCGCGGGGTTGTACACCGCAAGGTCTGTCTGATTATCCAGGTCAAAATTGATTACACAGCGTTTCTGGACAATGGAGTCGAACCAGCGATTGATCTGGAACTGCGCGCACACAGGCATCGCCTCACTCCAGCCGAATTGAATGGCCCCGCCGTTCATCATCTGCCCGTCGCTGCTCTGGCGGATATACCAGTTGCCCGCGCCGGGATAATAAACGGCGATGTCCGTCTGGCCGTCGCCGTCGTAATCGCCCGGCACCGGCTTTGCCGCGTTCCAGCCGAATTGAATGGCCCCGCCGTTCATCATCTGCCCGTCGCTGCTTCGGCGGATGTACCAGTTCCCGGTCTGCTGGCAATATACGGCGATATCCGTCCTGCCGTCGCCGTCGTAATCGCCTGGCGCCGGCAGCGCTGCGTTCCAGCCGAATTGGATGCCGCCGCCGTTCATCATCTGCCCGTCGCTGCTCTGGCGGATGTACCAGTTGCCCGTCTGCGGATCATAGACGGCGATGTCCGTCTGGCCGTCGCCGTCGTAATCGCCCGGCACTGGTATCGCCGCGCTCGAACCTAATTGAATGGCGCCGCCGTTCATCATCTGCCCGTCGCTGCTCCGACGGATGTACCAGTTGCCCGCGCCGGGATAATAAACGGCGATGTCCGTCCTGCCGTCGCCATCGTAATCGCCGGGCACCGGCAGCGCCGCGTTCCAGCCGAATTGAATGGCGCCGCCGTTCATCATCTGCCCGTCGCTGCTCTGGCGGATATACCAGTTGCCCGCGCCGGGATAATAAACGGCGATGTCCGTCCTGCCGTCGCCGTCGTAATCGCCCGGCGCCGGCTGCGCCGCATTCCAGCCGAACTGAATGCCGCCGCCGTTCATCATCTGCCCGTCGCTGCTCTGGCGGACGTACCAATTGCCGGCCGCGGGGTGGTACACCGCAATATCCGCCTTGTTATCGCGATCGAAGTTGACGCCGCCTTGCAGCTGGGCGTTGGTTATACTGAAGCTCCGGATGCCACTGGTGTCGGCGGGGGCGAACAGCAGGTCTGGCGAAGCCTGCGCCATTCCGGAACGCATGACGGCGGCCGCCATCATGCAGAACACAAACAGATGACTCGGCCTGTACTTGCTCATTTCATGATCGAGCGCAGCCGCTTCCGAATCTTTTGAACCCAGCTCCTGGAAACTCCGGAAGAAGTCGACGCCGCCAAACACCGGTTCAGGGAATGAATGTCGCGCCGGAGTCTGACTCTTCGTTCATCAACCGCGGGCCCGGCAAGTTCTCCAGCCGGACGAAACACTCCGAAAAAAGTTTCAGGCGGCAGACGCGCCTCGCTCAAAGCCGCCTGGTCCAACGCCCATGCCAGTTCCACGACGGCCTTGTCCAGCGGCCGGTTCAAATCGTAATTGGGGCCGTACATGGGATCGAAGAATCTTCGGCAGAAAGCATAATATGACACATAGTGCACGGGATCGAAATGCCGGTCGAGCTGGCCCAGGATGTCCTGCGACCGCACGCATTCGAAACTGTTGTCGCCGTAGTCCACGTTTTCGTAGTCCGGGGTCAGGGTGGGCTTTAAAAAACGCGTATGGTTGATCTTCAGACGATCGGGCAGCAACGACCAGATTGCGCGCACGGTCGCCAGTGTTTCATCCCACATCAGATAGCCGTTGCGCGAAGAGATATCCATCGTCACAAAAACACCGCCGGGCCGCAATGCGCGCGCGATGCGCGGAAAGATCTGCTCCAAATCCACGAAATGGTGCAGCGAGGCGAAGGCCATAACCACATCGTAGCCGCCCTCTTCAAGCTCCAGGCGATTGCAGTCGGCCACGCGCGCGGTCAGATGCAGTCCCTTGCGGCGCGCCTGATCGAGCCCGCGATCCAAAAGCCCCTGATTGATGTCCACGCAGACGATTTCGTAGTCGCCGTGCAGGTTGCCTGCAATGTCGAGTTCGAGGCCGCACGGTCCGGAGGCCAGACTGATCATTCGCGGCGCGGTCCGCGGATTCATGATCTGCGCAATATAGTCCTGCAGAAAAAACCCGCCGGTCTCGGCACGGATCAACTGCTCGACTTTTTGCTCCAGCAATTGCCAGACCGGCGGCACATGCTGGACCAGAACTTCATCATGCCCATGATTCCTGTATTCACGGTCGAAATGATCCTTTTCCGATTGCATGCGGCGGAGATAGGCATCGTCGCCGTCACGCGTTTGTGTTGTATCTGTGCTCATGCCGGCGTGAACCTCCGTTTGTCTGGCAGACTAACATCATGAATTTTGGCGCGCAAGGTGAAACCCGGTTGAAACCCAAACGGATGCTTGCTTTCACAGGCCTTTTCCTAAATCATCGCAGCCATGCGCGCTTTTTCCAGGAACCTTCCGTCGAAATGCAAACCCGACGCCTGGAAAGCGCTCGTTCACGCCCTTGCAGGCGGCGGAACGCTCGGAACGGTGTTCAATCCCAAGAAAAACGCCATCGGCTTTCTGCGTTTTTTTTTCGCGGCCATGGTGGTTTTCTCGCATTCCTTTCCCCTCGGCGGGTTCAATACCGAGCCGCTTTGGCAATTCAGCCATGGCCGGGAACATTTCGGCACCCTTGGGGTGATTTGTTTTTTCATCGTCAGCGGGTTCTTGATCACCCGCAGCCAGGTTTCGTCGAGATCGATCGCCGAGTATCTCTGGCACCGTTTTCTCCGCATCATGCCGGGTTTTTGGGCCTGCCTGCTGGTAATTGTCTGCTTCTTCGCGCCGCTTGCCTATTGGCTGGAACGCGGATCGCTCGATGGCGTTGTGGGGCTGTACGGAAGCCCCGTGCAAGCCTATTTGAAAGCCAACTGGCTGCTTGACATTCACCTCAACACGATCGGCGATTTGTTGCAGCGGAATCCCTTCAAAGGCGCCATTGACGGCTCGCTCTGGACACTGGGCTACGAATTCCGATGCTACCTCTGCGTGGCGGCGCTCGGTATTTTTGGATGCACGCGGCGCTGGCGGTCATTCACGCTGCTGTTCGCGGCGGCGATGTACCTCGTGTATGCCTTGTTTGGCGAAAATCCCACGCTGCTGGCGAAGATCCTGCCGCGTTTTGTCGACATCATGATCCTTAAACTGGCGGTCTATTTTTTCGCCGGTTCCATCATGTTTCTCTACAGGGAATACATTCCCATCAACCGGTTTTTGGGAATAGCCGCGCTGATCGTCACGCTTTGCGGTTTACATTACAATGTGTGCCACGCGACCGGGCCCATCGGCATCAGTTATCTTGTCCTTTATGCCGCCTGCCGTCTGCCGATCACGGCCTTCGACCGTCAGGGCGATTTCTCCTACGGACTTTACCTGTACGCCTTCCCAATCCAGCAGATTCTGGCCTTGGCAACGATCAATCGCGCCGGATTTTTCCCGTACTTCCTGTGTTCGCTGACGCTGGCCACGGGTTTCGGCATGATCAGTTACTTCACGGTGGAAAAGCCCGCGCTCAAGCTCAAGGCTTACAAACCGTCGCTGCCGGTGCGCAGGTGGCGGAAGCTACTCAATTTCCCGTGCAAAAACGCAACGTTATAGCGTCAACGTTGTAGTGTCAACGTTGTAGTTGCGTTCGCGGGACAATCCTGCTATTCTTAAACCATCGGCGGCTCCATGGAACCGCCAGCGACACAAAGGAGTGCGGAAACAATGAAAAAAAGCGCGGTTTTATTGGTTGCGGCGGCGATCGTTCTGGGCTCGATGACGGCGGCGAAAGCGTCGTATGTGAGCCTGAATCAACAGTGCAATTTCACCTATTCGGCATCTTCTTATTTTGCCTTCATTTACGATTACTCGGCCAGCTTTCAGGAAAGCGCGACGCCAGGATTCATCAGCGCCAACACCTCCCTCTCGTTCGTTGCGCAACTTTATGCCGCGCCGACGATCACCACGCACGTCGCCTATATCTACAATTCCAATGTCGGCAGATATACCGAGGCGATGGCGTATCTGGATCAGAACCTGTAATTTCCGGCTTGCCGTCCCGAAATGAGAATCACGCGCGGTTGCTGCCGCTTTGGCGGTCCCTGTCTCGGCTGAACCCGACGGAAATCGAGCCGGGGTTCGCCTCAAGCAGGTTCCGTCCATGACGGTTAGTTCCGTACCTTAAGGAGAAGAAAACATGCGTTTAACCAGCTCTTGCATGGCGATCATGATCGGCGTCTCTTCTTTGTGCGCGGAGCTATTGGCCGGTTCGGTCGAACTCAAAGCTTCATGGCACGAGGATTACCGCGGCACGCCACGGCTCGATTTTCCGGATGCCTCCGCATCGAAGGCCAAGTCCGCCGGAGAATATTTGCTGGCACAAAGCGCCCGTTTCAAACTTCCCGCGGATTTGTCGAATCTGGAACTCGTGACCGTCCGGCAGAGTTTGCTGGGCAGTCATACACGCTACCGGCAGGTGCTGAATGGATTGCCCGTGGATGGTGCGGAAATCGTGATTTCCCAGCGCAAAGCGGATGGTTCCATCTTTCAGGTTTACAACAACACTTATCCCGTCGCCGCGCCTGTGCCGGTTGCGAAAATCGTTATCGGGAAGGATCAGGCCCTGCAAAAGGCCTGGAACCATCTGCGCGTGCATGGCAGCCTGAAGACTAATCCACGGGCGGATTTGATGTACATGCCGGTCAAGACGGGATTCCGTCTGATTTACAAGACCTTGCTCGTCGTGGATGCCCCTTTGGGGTACTGGGAACATAAGATCGATGCGCAGTCGGGCGATGTGATATCGGTGCGGCGGCATGAGATCAGCGAAAAGTACGCGCCTGACCAGGTCCCTGATTTCTCGGCCTACAACGGCCCCGTCACATCCCTGCAGTCCGAGTTGCTCCGCCTGGAGAGCGCCGCCGCTCAACCCAGCCCCAAAGTCGCCGCTTCGCCAAACAAGACCACGGTGGACGGAACCGCACTGGTCTTCGACCCCGACCCGCGCACGGCGCTGGCCAACGACGCGCTGATCGACTCCAGTCCGGCGGCCTCGTTCAACGCCGCCTATGTCAGCAGGACCCTGCGGCAGATCACCCTGGACGCGGGGGTCTATTACCTGCAGGGCCCCTGGGTTTCCATAACCAATACCGCTTCCGAACCGCCGGCCACGCCGGTATCGACCACCGTCAACGGAAACTGGACGGCCGCGCGCGGCAACAATGCCTTCAATGACACGATGTGCTATTTCCACATCGATCAAAATCAGCGCTACCTTCAGGCGCTCGGTTATTCGAACACGACCTCGATCCAGGCGCTTCCGATCCCCGTCGATTCCGACGGCCTCAACGGGGCGGACAACTCCCATTACGTTCCCTCGCAAAACCTGCTCGCCTTCGGACACGGCGGGGTGCCCGATCCCGAAGACGCCGATGTGATTCTGCACGAGTATGGGCATGCCATTACGTTCGACACCACGCCGGCATTCGGCGGGGGCGATTCCGGCGCCATCGGCGAGGGTTTTGGCGACTATTGGGGCGCTTCGTACAGTTGGACCTGCGTCAACGGATCGACCTATCATCCAGCCTGGGCTTTCTCCTGGGACGGTCACAGCGCCGACTCCTGGAGCGGGCGCTTTCTCGACCGGACCGACCTCACCTACGACCCCAGTCATACCTACGTGGCCCATGAAACCATCAACGGCATTGACAACTATTCGGACCAGCTTTGGGGCACGCCTCTCTACCAGGCATTCCGGGATTTGATCGGTTCGGGCCGGCCCCGAACCGAGATGGATACGATCGTCATCGAATCCTTTTTCGGCATCGGCGGCGGAGTGAAAATGCGGGACATGGCCAACGCCACGGTCAAGGCGGCCATGGAACTGTACCCCACCGGACCGCATGCCATGGCGTTTTATACCCGCTTTGTGAATCAGTCGATCCTGGTCGCGTTCCCGCTGCCGACCCCGACGCTGGTTTATCCGGCCGGGGGACAGCTTCTGGCGACAGGCGCGACCATCAATGTCCAGTGGAACCGGAATGGAGCGCCGCCCAATGCGGCGGCCCGCATCGAGTACACCAGCCAGAGGACCGGGGAAAGTTCGTATTTCTACGATCAGGTGGAATCCGGCGTAAATGGCTGGGTCACAAGCAAGGCCGGCGGTTCGGACTGGATTATCGCCTCAACTGGAAGTCATAGTCCCACCAGAAGCTGGTTCGCCGAAGACGACACGGTCATCGCCGATCAGTACCTGACCCGTTCGAACATTGCCGTCAGCAACGGCGCGGTTCTTTCGTTCTGGCACTACTACGATCTGGAAGACTCCTACGACGGAGGCGTGGTCGAAATCAGCACCAATCGATTGTCCTGGGTCGACCTGGGCGGCAGCGCCAGCCTGAACGGCTATAACCGAACAATCAGCGGGTATTATGGCAGTTCCATCGGTGGACGCAGCGCGTTCAGCGGTTCGAGTGGAGGGTTCATCGAAACCAGGATTCCGCTCGACAATTTCGCCGGACAGACGGTTTCCATCCGCTTTCGCGAAGCGGACGACGATGGGTATGCATCCTTTGGTTGGTGGGTGGACGACATCAGAATTTCCGTCGATGCCCCATGGAGCCCACTCGTTACAACGCCCACCAACACCTCCAGTTATGCATGGACGCTGCCGGCGGTTCCCGGAACGAATTATGCCGTGCGCTTGAAACTCACCGGCAACAACTGCACGGATTCCGCCTGGATCACCGGCGCCGCCTTCACCCTTGGCGGCAGCACGGTCACCTCCTGCGTCGTGACCTTTGACCCGCAGGGCGGGTCGGTCGCTCCGGCAAGCGCAACCGTGACGAATGGCGCAACTTACGGAACCTTGCCGACGCCCACGCGCACGGGATTCATTTTCGGCGGCTGGTGGACCGGAACGGGAGGAACCGGCACACAGGTGACCTCCGCGACCACCGTCACGATTACAACGGCGCAAACCCTGTACGCCAAGTGGACGGCGTCGCCCACCTACACCGTGAACTTCGATGCGCAGGACGGCACGACACCGAGCCCGACGTCCATGGTCGTGACCTACGGTGCGCCATACGGTACCCTGGCAACCACGACGCGCGGGGGTTACACCTTCGACGGCTGGTGGACCGGGGCGGGTGGAACCGGCGCCCAGGTGACCTCCGCAACCATCGTCACGATCACGGCGACACAGACCCTGTATGCCAAGTGGACGATTACAAGGATCGTCGAGTTGAGCGGTAATCTTGACTTTGGCAGCGTGGCGGTGGGCTCGACGGGTACGGCGACGCTGACGATCGGCAACACGGGCAGCGCGACGCTGACGGTCAGCGGCATCGCCTATCCTGCCGGCTTCATCGGGTACTGGTCAGGAACGGTCGCAGCCGGAGCTTCGCAGAACGTGACAGTAATGTTCACGCCGCTTGCGGCGACCAGCTACAGCGGCAACCTGACGGTCAACTGCGATTCCACCGGCGGAACAAACACCAAGGCGCTCTCCGGCACCGGCACGCCTATGCCGACGGCGTGGCTGGTCATCAGCCCGGAAAGCCGCATTCACACCAGCGCGGCGGCCATCGGCCAGGCAATCGGGGTCTCCGCCAATGTCTCGTGGACGGCCCTGGCCAACCCCGCCTGGATAACGGTCACGGGCGGCGGAACGGGTTCCGGCAACGGCACGGTAACCTACAGCTTGTCCGCCAACAGCGGCGGCGTCCGTTCCGGCACGATCACGATCGCGGGCGGAGGGCTCACGCGGGTATTCACAGTGACTCAGGCTGGACTGGAGGGCTCGTATGTGAGCCTGAGTCAGCGGTGCAATTTCACCTATGCCTCATATTCATATTATGCCTTCATTTACGACTATTCGTCCGGGTATCAGGAAAGCGTAACGCCTGGATTTATTGCCTACTCCACCTACCTCCCGTTTACCGCTCAAAATGCCACAGTGATGACTACGCATGTCGCATACATCTACGACGCCGGCGCCGGGCGTTACGTCGAGGCGCTCGCCTTTTTGGATCAGATGCTGTAATTGCCGGTATGATAAAATAACACGTCAAACCATGCCCTGAGAAACAGTACAAATTAGTTGCGCGCTTGAGGTTGATCTGCTAGGTTTAAAACAGTTGGCAGCGCCATGGTGGGGCTGCCTTAGTAAAACCAAGGAGTACAGCAATGAAAAAGGGTGCGATTCTGTTAGTGGCGGTCATGATGATTCTTGGCGCGCTGGGAACAGCGAAGGCCTCGTATATGGCCCTCAGTCAGCGTTACTATTTCGATTACACGGGCAGTTCGTATTATGGTTTCATATACGACTACTCGATCGGGTATCAGGAAAGTAACACGGGCGGTTTTATCAGCTACGACGCCTACCTGCTGTACACGGCGCAAGGCCCTGGCTCAGGCTATACCACGCACGTTGCATACATCTACGATTCCGGCCTCGGGCGTTACGTCGAAGCGATGGCCACGCTGGATCATATGATGTAATCCGTGTTTTCAAACACGGATACCGAATATAGAGTCCTCACGCCGAAAGGTTTATTCTGAGAATTCACTGGGCGATCGTCAGCGGCATCCTGCTGGCGTCAAGTTTGTCTTTCGGCAATGCCGATAACGCGGGAGCCGACAGGAAAACGGCTGCCGCGTTGTCGGGTTCCGTCTCCCTTGCACCCAGTGGCAACGGAGACGGATTTCATTACGAGCAGGTTCCCTCCACTCCCGGGGTCTATTCCGTCACATTCTCCGACAACGGCGGGATCGTATTGGTTTCCGACTCGTTTCTGGGACTGGTCGTTAATCACAACGGGATGACCCCGGACATCAAGCGCAAAGCGCTCCGGTCCTATCCCGAAATGGTCGCCACGAATTTCGACACGATCGTAAATTCGACCTTTCCGGATCAATCCCAGGCGCCGGCTGGCGCACCGTTTGAAGGCTTCCAATGTACGGATGTCAACGGCTCGCTGGTGACCGTGGCGCAGGATAGTCTTGCTTCGCCGTATGTCCGGGTGACGGTGAAGGACAAGAACGGCACGACGGAATCCTTCACCATCAATCGCAAGTTCGTCGACGATCTGCTCCGCCAGGAGGACATGGATGCATCGCGCCTGGCCTCTTCCATCACCACCTTTCCCTTCCGTCTCCCTGAAGACACCCGCTTCGGATTTGCCAATTTGTCGCGCGAACAGCTGAATGACATCGTCCTGCGCGTTCCCGCCTTTCAACGGCAGGAAATCATCCGCATGCCCCGCTTCTACCGCGAAAAGGCTCCCGAGATCCTCGCAAAACTGAGCAATGCGCCGCCGCGGGTTGCTTCCGAGGCGGTTGTCTCCAACACCCCGGCGCCTGCCAGCGCGCAGGATCACCCGAACATCCGCCGCCTTCCATCCGCATCCATCGACAGGACCGTCCCGCAAAAACCGAATGCCGCGCCGCCGCTCAAGGCCAATCAAGACAAACGCCATCCGGATTGGCTCGGGATTTCCGGGTGGGTGGTTGCGGCAGCCGCCATTCTGTGGGCCTTAAGCCGACGGAAACGATAATCGAACGGCGGCGTTAATCGCCGTGCTGCGTGTTTGAGTCATTACGCCATGCGGCGCATCCCCTTTCGGGACAAACCTCGATCGTCATGGGATGCATGACGCCTATGTCTGGCGGCGCGCCTTGAATGGAACCCACGGATGCCCCCATTTTTCGGCGAAGTAATCGCGGTTGCGTTCGAAGATGCGCTGGTATTCCGCCGGATCGAACTTTGAAAAACTCGCCATCCCATAGTGATGCACGAAAATCTCTTCGCAACACACAACCCGCAGGCCGAGTTTCCGCACGCCCTCGGCATAATCCACGTCTTCGAACATCCCCACCCCGTAGGCCTCGTCCAGTTCGCCCGTCCGGGCAAACACTTCGCGGCGAAAGGCGACGCAGTACATCGCCAGCACCGAAATATCGAATATCCGTCCCGCATGCGCCGCGCCATAATCGCGCGCGAATCGTTCCATCCCGGCCAGCGTGCTATAGCCGGCATCAATGCGCGCCTCGTTGCCGGTCCAGTTCGTGACCGGGCCAACCAGGCCGAGGTCCGGCTGGGCCGCATAACGCACCAGTTTCCCAAGCCACTCCGGCGGCACCACGGTGTCGTTGTTGAGCAGCGCCAGCGTTTCGCAGTCGTCCAGCAACCGCAATGCGATGTTATTGGCCGCGGCAAACCCCAGGTTCTTCCCGTTAAACACCACCTTCAAGCGGGGCTCGCGCGCCGCGGCGGCGCGCAGATAATCCAGCGTGACATCGTCCGATCCATTGTCCACCACCACCACGCGAAAATCCGGCCAGACCGTGCGTTGTAAAACACTCTCCAGGCATTGCCGCAGATAGGGGAGTCCGAAATATGAAACGATCACGATGCCCGCCCGCGCGCAGGGCCCGGCGGGCGGCGGCGGCAGGGGCGGCAAGGGCCCGCCTTCCGGCAGCAGACGCAGGCGGTCGTCGGTTGCGGATTTCCCGTCCGGCGTTTTCAGGCCCAAACGCCGCGCGATCGCTTGGAGGATTTGTCTCATCACACGTCCGTCTGAATGTCGGTGTCGAACCAGGTGTAATAGCGGCAACGATAGCGGATCTCGCGGTTGCGATCCTTGATCTCGCGCGCCGGGTTGCCAACCGCGATGCGCCACGGCGCGATGTCTTTGGTTACCACGGCGCCCGCGCCGATCACCGCCCCTTCCCCGATCGTCACGCCCCCGAGGATGATCGCCCGCGCCCCGATCCAGACATGATCGCCGATCGTCGTCACTCCTCCGCAGGTGGCGAAATCGGGGTTTTGAGGATCATGATCCATCGAAAGGATGTAAACCTCCGGCGAAATGCTGCAGTTTGCGCCGATATTCACGCCCAGGCGGCCGTCCAGGTAACAGTTGCGGTTAAGCACGGTGTTCGGCCCGATGCATACCCGTTCGCCCGTAAAGAAACATCCCATGTGGATGCAACAGTCCCTTCCCAGTGTATAACGCAGGACGCGCCGGTAATAGGCGTGCCGCAGGTGGAACGAAGGCAGGCGCGCCACCAGATGATTGCCGCAGGCGAACGATGCCGCGCGCAGCCAACCTTTGAAACTCATGCTTGCCCCTTTCCAAGGTCGAGCAGACGGTAAAGATTGCCCAGACCTTGTTCGGCGATCAGCCGGTTGTCGTAACACGCCAGCGCCCGCGCCCGCGCCTGTCCGGCCATTTTCACCGCGCGCGCCGGATCGCGCAGCAGTTCCACGACACGCGCGGCGAACGCCGCAGGCCCGTTGGCAATAAAGATCTCGCGTCCGTCCTCGAATCCAAGATCCTCGACCGCGATGGGCGTGGCGACGCAGGGCCGGCGCAAGGCGGAATATTGCACCACCTTGGTGCGCAGGCCCGCGCCGGATATCAGCGGCGCGATGCATACCGCCGCCTTTTGAATGTAAGGCCGCACATCCGGTACGCGCCCGGTCACCGTCACTGCGCGCCCATCGTGGTAGCGCTGCAGTTCGCACGGCGGATTGGCGCCGACCAGCCAGAGGCGCAATTCCGGTACGGCGCACAGGATCAGCGGCCTGATTTCGCGCATGAAATAATGCACCGCGTCCACGTTGGGATAATGCACGAAATTGCCGGTGAAGACGAGCGTACTGGGCTGCGGCGCACGATCCGGCAGATCGAACTCCTCGCGGTTGATGCCATGGTTGACCACGTAGTAGGTCTGCCCGGCCGCAAAGCGCGACAAAAATTCGCCGTCCTTGGCCGTGACCACCACCTGCGCATCCGCCCGGTTTGCGTCAAGCGCCTCGACCCCCAGCATGGACAGCAACTGCGCCAGCCGTTTCAGCCATTCCGGCGCGAGCGGTTCCAAGCGGTGCAGATCCATCCAGAGGCTGCATGACACCGACTCCATGTGCGTATAGATGTGATGACGTCCCAGACAGCGGTCGAGACTGATCAACGAACGCGGCCACTCGTAATGCACAATGTCAGCCGGCTGGCCGCCCAGCAGGTCCAGCAACTTGCCTGCGCAGCCGCCTTCCAGATCCTCGAAGCTCAAGCCGCGCAGCCGCCGGCAGTAGGACGCGAGTGCGACGAAGGCGTCGTGATCGCGCCGGCGGTCGTACCATGCCGCCACATAGACATCGTGATGGACGCTCAAGACCTTGATGAAATCCGCCACGCGCCCGCCGCCGCCATGCTGCGGGTTGGGAAACTCCCCGCAGACGAACAGGATGCGCCGACTGGCTGGCGGGAGCGTCTGCGCCTGGTCCAGGGCGCGCAGCACCTTCGATGGCGCACCCGCGCCGGCCGCGATCAGCGGCCCGATCATGGCGCGATAACGCGCCTCGTCCCGCAACGTCAGATATGGCCCCAACAGCGCTATCACCTGACCAACCGGCACATCAAAATCCAATTTCCGGAAAAGCCACGCCAGCTCCGGCAATTCCGCGATCTTGCGTCCGCGCCGTGCCTGCCAGCGCCGCCCAAGACTGTTCAATGCCTGGGCGCGCAGTTTCGGATCGGCCAGATAACGCCCTGCGCGCACCGGCAGGCAGGCAAGTTCCCATCCGTAATCCGCCACCCGGGCAATCCGACCGAACAGCGAATTGCGCCACGCCAGCAGCGAATTTTCGAGAGCTCGAATCCTCACCGCGACGCGCGCCAGTTCCTCCTCATGCTCCGCCATTAACAGGGTTTCATGCGCCGTCAGTTGCGCCGCAACGTTTTGGCTGCGCAACACTTCAATCTGGGCGTCAAAAACTCTTTGTTCCAACTCGGTGACGCGCTGACGCAGCGGCCCGAGCGCGCCGGCGGCGGCAATTCCCGCCGTAAACTCCGCATGCGTGAGCGCACCGCAGGCCTGCATATTGTAGAGTGGGACCTCGCGCTCCAACCATTCCCGCCAGCGCGCGAGATCCACGCCGGCCCGCTTGCGCGCAACCACCCCCACCCCGCAGGCGTAACCCAGCGTGTCATCGTCATTCATCCGCAGGATATCCCCCGCATCTTCCAGAATCCGGCGGATGTCGGCTCCGGTGAAACGCCAGACATCGCCGGGAAAATCGTGCAGCGGAAAACCGGGCGAGCGCGTGCTCAGGATCAGCAGTCCGCCTGGGCGCAGCACGGCCAGCAGCTCCGCCCAAGCCGTGGGCCAGCCGGGGACATGCTCCATCATTTCGGTGGAGATCACCACGTCGAATGATTCCGGCGGGAAGACCGAGCTCAGTTTTGTGACGTCGGCGATCTTGTCCACGCCCGCGCCCGCTTCCAGGTCGCAGCCCACGTAACGCGCGGCGAGCGGAGCGCAGAACTCGCGCACGCTGCCGTTGACATTGCGGGAACCGACTTCCAGCACTTCGGGCCGTTGCGGCCAGTCCGGCAGCGAGTTCTGCACGAACTTCCGGCACCAGGGATTACACATGCGCGGAATCTCCCGCCACGACCGCGGCTATTATTTTATATGTGATCACAAGCTGTTCCCATCCCGGTTCAGGTCAGAACTATCTGATCGGACGCATATGCCCGCACTTCATCATCATGGTCCATTTCCAACAGGGCCAGGTTATAACCGGGATTTTCGACATGCAAGGCCTGCGCATTATGCCGCCAGGCCAGCATGACATGTTGCTGCTGGATTCCGCTGGCGATGGCGGGACTGATCAGGTATTCACCCTGCCTGAGCGGGGAAAGCCTGAACTTGAACACCGCCTCCAAAACCTCACCCGCCCGGGCCACGATGCCCCGTCCTTCCTGGGTAAAGGTATTGCACGACAACACCGTCTGGCCGCGTTCGTTTTCCAGCGTGAAGCCGAAGATCAGGCGATCCAAATCCCGGTGAAGCTTCCCGAGCAGATGAAATTCGTAATCGCGCCGCACATGCAGACTTTGGACGGGCTGGCCGCCCCTTTCGCAGATGAAGTACGCGAGAATTTCCGCATCGTCGGAACCGAAATCGTCCCGTCCCGGCGCGGCCGGACGGGGAAAAAGATGCCGTCCCTCCATCCTGCGCACGGGAAATTGCGGCACGCCGTCAACGGGCGGGCCGTCGGTTGTTACGGCGGCATCCCTTGTGTGCTCCAGAATCGTGTTGAAGTAGGCGCGGCAAACCTCCTCCTTGTCGCCGCACATCTTCAAAGCCGCGTGTTCCAGCCAGAGCGCGCGCGAACAAAGCTGCTTGACCATGCCGATGTCGTGCGAGACGAACAGGATGGTCGTGCCCGCCTCCTTCAGCGCATGAAAACGATGAAAGCACTTGTTCCGAAAAAAAACGTCGCCGACCGCCAGCGCCTCGTCCACGATCAGAATTTCCGGCTCCACGCTGACGGCGCAGGCAAAGGCCAGGCGGACGAACATGCCGCTGGAGTATTGTTTCACCGGCTGATGCATGAATTCGCCGATCTCCGCGAAGGCCTCGATCGCCGGCGCGCGCGTGTCCATCTCCTTGCGGGTAAAACCCATCAAGGTCCCCTGCAGGTAGACATTCTCCAGACCCGTGAATTCCGGATTAAAACCCGAGCCAAGCTCCAGCAGCGCCGATACGCGCCCCTGCACCTGAATCCGCCCGGCCGTCGGCGTCAGCACGCCCGCCAGAATCTTCAGCAAGGTGGACTTGCCCGAGCCGTTGCGTCCGATAATGCCAAAGGTCTCGCCGCGCTGGACGTCGAAAGAAACGTCCCGCAAAGCGTAAAATTCCCGGTGATATTTGCGGCCCCCCGGATGCAACGCCTCCTTGAGCCGGTCCAACGGCCGTTCGTAAAGGTTGTAGACCTTGCTCAGGTTCCCGGCATGAATGATGGGCTCGTCTTTCATGGCCGTCTCACAGCACATCCGCGAAATGGGGCTTCAACCGGCGATAGGTAAGCATGGCCAGCAACCCCAGGAGTGAGGTCAATACCCAGAAGCCCAGCGTGGTCGGGCCATGCTGCCAGACCCAGGCGTGCCCCACCAGCGCATCGCGATATCCTTCCACGATGTAACCCACGGGGTTCAGTTTAAAAATCCACCGATAGAGTTCCGGCACCATCGTCACCGGCCACAGAATGGGCGTCAGCCACATGCCGAATTGAAGCACAATGGCCAGCAGTTGATTCAAGTCACGGAAAAATGGCAGGATGGCGGCGGAAATAAACCCCAGCGCCAGCACAAGCGCCAGCAGGCAGGCGGTATAGTATGGCAGTTGCAACAGGCGCCAGGTTGGCGGATGACCCAGCAGCGCACTCAACACGACCAGCACCAGAACGAACACCAGATGAAAAAATAACGCCGAAATGGTTTTGACCACCGGCAGGAGCTCAACCCGAAAGACCACTTTTTTGACCAGATAGGCGTATTCCGGCAGGGCGGATGTGGCCGCCAGCCAGGCCTCGGCAAAGAAAAACCATGGCGCCAGCCCCGCGGCCAGCCACAACCCGTAAGGCACCCCATCCTGTGTCGGCGAGGCGCGAAAGCCCACCTGAAAAACGAACCAGAACAAAAGAATCGTCGCCACCGGCTGGGCGAAGGCCCATAGGATGCCGAAATAGGAACCCGCGAAGCGCGCGCGAAAATCGTTGCGCGCAAGTTCCCAGATCACCATCCGGATCCGCTGGCTGCCGGTAGCGCTGCCATTCGCCGTTGTCATGTGATCGTCCCAAAACGCATAAGCGATCGCCCTTCAGGCGGAACAGGCTCACGTCCTTTGTGACCGGTCTGAATACGCGCATTCATGGCGACAGTATGCCGGAATCGAACTGAAGGGTCCAGCCTTGAGCCCGGCGCCAAATATACCGCCCCCTTGGTCCCTATCGTCCCTCTTGTCCCTTTTGTCCCTCACTCATCCCGCGTTGACAGAATCCCCTGTCCGGCATAGCGTTACCTGATGCGCACACGCTGCATGCCGCTCATGCTCGGTTTTTTCGTCTCGCTCGCGGTCGCTGCCGCGGGGCAGATTCCCAGCAATGGCTTTTTCTTTGTCCAGATCACCGACACCCACCTGGACGGCGGACCCAACCACGCCGCGCTGGCCGCCCGCATGATAGATGCCATCAACCGCCTGCCCATGCCAATCGCCTGCGTGATCCATACCGGCGACATTGGCGCCGATAATCTCGACAACGGCCATACCGCGTCCAGCGCCAGCAATCTGCTGCACGGATTGCACGTTCCATACTACGTGCTGCCCGGCAACCACGATCTGCCGCCGCGTCGCCTGGAAGCAACACGGCGCGTTTTCGAAAGCACCTTCGGCCCGCTGGCCACGAATATCGAAGTGCAGGGCGTGGTCTTCCTGCTGCTCTACACCGAACCGCTGCGCGGGACTGTCGAGACGCCGGACTACGCCCCGCTTACCTGGCTCGAAACGCAACTTAAGGCCGCCTCCGGCAAACCGGTCATCGTCTTCACCCATACCCCGCCCGTGGAGGATTTTTACGAAAACCGCCTGCGCCCTGGCTGGCCCGCCGCCGCACATGCGCGCTGGACGGAACTGATCAACCACTACGACGTCAAGGCCGTCGTCACCGGCCATTTCCATCGCGACGAGCTGCAATGGGATGGCCATGTGCCGCTCTACATCGCGGCGCCGATGGCGACCTACTACGGACGCCAGTCCAGTTTCCGCGTCTACGAAGTGCGCAGCGATGGACGACTCGGTTATCGTACGGTCTATCTGGAATAGTTTCACAGGCGAATGAAAACCAACCCTTGCCGTTTCTGGTGTGTCTTGCTGCTGTTCGCCCCCTTCGGCGGGCGCGTTGACGCCGCTACCGCCACCAACCTCCCGCCACATGAACTCGTCGTCATGCAGTGGAATGTCCTGAACTTGTATGACGCGGACGACGATCCCGGCAATCCTGGCGACGACGAGTATACGCCGCGCGGCTGGCGTCACTGGACTCAATCCCGTTACGCGCTCAAGCTGGACCATCTGGCCGCCATCGTGGCCGCGGTCACGCCCGACATACTCGCCATCGAGGAGGTCGAAAACCGCCGCGTTGTCGCCGACCTCGCGGAACGTCTGCGCGACGGCTACAAACTCGATTACCCTTACCTGATCCATCGCGACAGCCCAGACAAGCGCGGCATAGATAACGCGCTGCTCAGTCGCTACCCGCCCGCCGCCACCAACTGGCTGAGAGCCGAACCTGAGCAACGCGAGCCCATCGTGGCGCGTTTCGAAATCGGCGGCGCGGCGCTGACGCTGATCGTCAATCACTGGAAATCCAACTACGGCGCCAAAGCCATGACGCAGGGTATCCGTTTGCGCGAGGCGCGCACACTGCGGGCGGCGGTGGATGCGCTGCTCCATGCCGAGCCGGCATCGAAGATCCTGATCGTGGGCGACTTTAACTGGGACAGCGACACCCCGGCCTTCACCAACGCCCTGCGCGCCCTGCCGCCGGCCGCCGTTAGCGGCTCGACCAATTCCACCGCCCTCTACAACCTCAGCGCCGGACTGTCAGCCGACCAGCGCGGCACTTACTGGTACAACGCCGGCAAACGTTGGCACAGTTTTGACAACATGCTGGTAACGCAGGCGCTGCTGGCGACCACCGGCATTCCGCCCGGCGGCTGGCGTGTCGCGCCGGACTCATTCCGCGTGCTGCGCGATGCGCCGCTGCTGGACGAGGCCGGCCATCCCAAACAGTTCAACGAAGTGCGCGATCCCGCGACCGGCAGGTATCACTGGATCACGGGCTACTCCGACCACTTACCTGTGATCGTCAGGCTGACCACTCTCCCCCCACCCGGCCAGCGCGATCAGCCGCACTAGCACCCCCAGGTCGCGCGGATAGCCGCGCAGCGCCGGATCCCAAGGCGGGGTGGTTGTCAGATTCAGCAAACGTTCGCCTGCGGTCTCCGCCGCGGGCATCGGCCAGGCGACCCAGTTCCAATCCCGCGGCGCCACGTCGAGCGCAGTTCCCGCCACATTCAGCGTCACGGCTCGTGCGGCACCCGGCCCGGCCAGCAGGGCCACGCCGTAACCGCCGTCCCTGGGCAGCGGCGCCACCGCCGCCGCCTCGGTCCGCGCCCAGCGGCAGGGCACCGGAAGAGGTTGCGTGAACTTGCCGGTATGTCCCCCCTGCCACGTCAGCCGCGTACAACTGTCGGTGGCGACCGTAAACCCCGCCGCAAGGGCCAGCGCGCCGCGCGCCCGCACGGTCAGCGTCACCGCCTCCGCGCCATCATCCGGCATGGCCGTCTGCCCAATCCACCAGACCTTGTCGAGCGGACGCCACGAGGTGCGGCAAACGCCGCCGGTCGCATCGTTCACATCCGGCACCAGGAACGGCGCGCCACCAAGGGTTGCCGCGATCAAAATCACCGCGCGCGCAGGTCGGCCCTCTGCGCCTGAGACCGCGGCGGGCGGGCGGCCCGTCGCCGTTGCCCCCGCCGCCAGTTCCGTTACCGCCACTTCCGGTCGCTCGCTGCGCAGGTTCGCAAAGCCGGTCAGCCCCATGTTGCCGACGCCCATGGGAATTACCGCCGGCCACCAGCCGGTTGCTGCCGTGGCGGAGGTGACGGACTTAACGGACGAAACGGACGGGGCGTCGCGCAGGCGCATGCGGTAGAGGGTCAGAGCCAGTGTCCAGGCTTCCGTCTGGAGCGGCACCCGTTCACGCGCCGAGGGCAGCAGACGGCAGTTGTAGGCGAAGTCACGGACTGGTTCGAAGGTGAAGCGCAGACTGTGGGGCGGCTGGAACGGCGTCAAATAGAAGGCCGGCCGATCCGGATGGCGGCGCAGCACAATTTCCCAGGCCGCTTCTGCTATCCGATAATCGCCGTGATTTTCGTTGTCGAGACTGAGCAGCGGCACGCCATAGATATGCTCCAGCGGCGCGCCCAGTCGCGAATACTCGACCAGCGCCATGCCGTTGACGGAGTTGATTTCGCGCGCCACGCCGCCCAGGAAACGCGTAAAGCCCCGGTAATCGATCTGCGTCGCAAGCGCAGGCTTGTTCCATAGCCCACAGGCCAGCACCGCGATCCCGGCGGCGACGGCGATCGTTCTGCGCCATGCGCCGCCCGCCGAGCCCGCCCAGGCGACCGCGCCAGCCAGGCACAGCGCCAGCAGCGGCACGGCGCCGAGCATCAGACGGCGGGTTTCCATCATGTAGTCGTACATCCAGCCCGTCATCAACAGCGCCGGCAGGAAGGCGGCCAGCACCAGCGTACGCGAGGTCCGTGCCGGATCGCGATGCAGCCAGAGCAAGATCCAGCCTGCCAGTCCCGCCAGCGCGGCCGGCCAGGCAATCAGTCGTATCAACCCGCGCAGGTCGGCCAGACAAAAGTAGGCGGAAGAATATGCGCTGAAGAACGGCAACTGGCCCGTGTTCAAACGCGCGGCATAGGAGGCAAGTATCAGCCCCAGCCCGCCAGCGCAACACAGCGCCCACCACCAGTTGGCGGCGGGCCGCGGCGGCGTCACAGATCGGCGCATGCGCCACGTCCACCCGGCCACCGCGGCAGATATTGCCAAAGCCGCCGCGGCGGCGCCGGACAGCAGGGCAGGATGGGAACCCGCAGCGACCACGAAGCGCCAGATTCTGTAGCAGTCCGTAACATAGCGCACTTGCAGCATAAAGAGGGTCGGACAAACTGCGCCAAAAGGAATCACGGCCAGCAGCGCCGGACGGCCTGTCCGGACAGCGGCGGCCAGCACCAGGCCCCAGGTCGGCAGCACGATGTACCAGGCCGTAATGTGAAAAAAAGGCGCGGCACTCAAACACAGCAAACCAAGCAATCCGTCACGCCAGTAGCCCGCCGCCGTTTCACGCCGCGTCCAGGCCGTCAGCAGCAGCGCCCAGCCGGCCAGCAAAAACACCAGCGCCGCCGTCTCCGCGCGCACGCAGCGTCCATTCCATGCCATCACCGGGTTGAGGATAAATATCGCGAAGGCCCAGGCTGGCGCCCCGCGCCAGGTTAGCACCCGCGCCGCCAGCAGCGCCAGCGCCAGCGCGGCCAGCCAGGCCAGCAGCGGAGTGACCCACAAGATGGCCGGTCCACCGGCCAGGCGCGCCGCCACGCTCATCATCATGGAATAGGCTGGCTGGAAATAAGGCCCAAAGCGCGCGGTCGAAACGTCGCTCACACGCAGACAGACATCGCGCGTCGCAAAAAATCCGGAGTGACCGTAGTAAAAAACCGGGCGCACCTCCCGCGGTACATCGGCCAGCAGGGGCTCCACATGACTTAACGCGCCCAGTCGGCCAAAGGTGGCGGCGGAGTTCAGGTAGGCCCCGGGGTCCGTCGCGCCCAAAATGTCCTCATGCGGACGCCCCAGGAACAGCGCCCCGCCAACCAGCAAGGCCAGCCATAAGCCCGCCTCAGGACGGCCCACCGGCCGCCGCGCCAGCCACAAGCCGCGCCCCAGCGTACACAGCAGCAACATCCACAAACCACCGCTTATGATCCAGAACATGGCGTTTGGGTTCCTTGGAGGCGGAGTTGGTGTTCAGTGTTCAGTGTTCAGTGTTCAGTGTTCGGTGTTTTTTATCACATCTGAACTTTGACAGTTATAGAAAATTATCGCCGCGGATATTGAAGCCCCCTTCGTGATGCTGTAGGATGACCGCATTCTTATGCAGCAGGTATTCCAATTCGTCAAAGAAGAGACGCCCGTCTACACATGCAAGGGCGTCTTTTCACAAGGTTATCTGACAAAACTGGCCGCCAATCAACCGGACGACGACGCGTGTTATCGGTTCGTGCTCGATCTGTTGGAAGACAATCGCGCCGGACTTGTCAAAGCCGGCGAGCCCTATACACGCGTCCATTTCATAGACAAAATTCTCTCCCAATTGGGCTGGGAGTTCATGACCGAAAACACGCTCCGTGGGTTTACCGGAGCGTGCAAGAAACCAGACTATAGCCTCTATCTCAATCGCGATGCCTTGGACCAGGCCGCCACGGCCCCCTTGGACACCGATGCCGTGCGACTCGCGTTGACCGTACTCGAAGCGAAACGGTTCAGGCATCCTCTCGACGCAGTCTCGAAACGGGAAACTCCGCATTTATTCCCCTGCCAGCAAATTCAGGAGTATCTCCGTCTCGCCCGCGATGAGCGTGGCCAACGCTTTTTCAACTGGGCCATTCTGACCAACGGCAATGAGTGGCGTCTATACACCGAACGTTCATCCGCCGACGCGTATTTTTCCTTCATACTGGTAAATCCCGACGGTTCGCTTTGCTCGCCCGCCGATTTCCAAATTTTCCGCAAACTGTTCAGCCCCGAAGCCTTCGTGCGCCGTCCGGACGGCGCATGTGGTTTGGACGATATCCAGACGGAAGCCGCGCGCTTTCAGACCGAACTTGAAAGCAACCTGAAACGCCGCGTTTTCAATGTTTTGGAAGAGTTGGCCACCGCGTTCGCCAACCATCCGGACAATGCCATACCCCAGGAAGATTACACGGCCATCTACGATGCCTCGCTGGTCTTCCTTTACCGCCTGCTCTTTGTGCTTTACGCCGAAAGCCGCGGCCTTTTGCCGGTGCGGGCGTCGGGATTCGGACACAACAAACAATACATCGAAAAATTCTCGCTCGTGCGACTGGCGGACGATTTGCGCAAACCCGAATTGTTCGCCGCCAACGCTTTCACCGATCTTTACGAACGCCTGTTACGGCTTTTCGAGTTGATAGACGGCAAAAATCCGTCCCGCAACGAAACCTGCGGCGTCACCCGTTACAACGGCGGTTTGTTCCGCAACCACCCGCTCATTGATCACTGGCGCATTGGCGACGCCAGTCTCGCCGCCGTTCTCAAACAATTGATCTTCGCCCAGCCACCAGCGCGGACCGGCGACAGGCAACTGCGCATCCTGACCGACGAGACGATAGATTACGCGAGTCTGCACGTCCGCCAGCTCGGCGACATTTACGAAGGGCTGCTCGGCGGTCGCCTCGTCCGCGAAACCGGACGCCTGCGCCTGAAAGACGAGTCCGGCGAAAAGAACCACCGCGACGGCATCATCTACACGCCCGACTGGATCGTCGAGTTTCTCGTCCGCGAGACACTCACGCCCCTGTTGGACGAGATCGAAGCGTTACCCGATGTCCAACGCGCCCGTTCCGCAAAATCCGACGAGCGCCGCCGCGACAACGCCTTCGCCTATGCCTTGCTCCGTTTGAACGTCTTGGACCCGGCCATGGGCAGCGGCCACTTTCTCGTGCGGGCCGTGGAATGGCTGGCGGACAGGATCGTTGACCATCCCACCACCCGTCGCATGACCGAACGAATTGTCGCCACGGGCGCCGACCGCCGCACGCGTCAGACAATCCTTGACGCAGGCCTCACCCCAGTGCCGCCCGGCGTGCCACAGGAGCAGGCGGAAACCGCCTACTGGCGTCGCCGTATCGTGGAGTCCTGCATCTACGGTGTGGACATCAATCCCATGGCCGTAGAACTGGCCAAACTCGCCCTCTGGCTCACCTGTATCGCCGCCGAAGAACCCCTGAACTTTCTCGACCACCATCTGATGTGCGGCAACTCGCTGATCTACGCCCGCCCGGACGAGATGAACCGCCTCCCCGCCGCGCCCGGCGACGCGGAGCGTTACGCCGATTTCTCCCGCCACCTGCCCGCGTTGCTTTCCGCCGCCGTGCGCCGCAACCTCGCCATCGAAGCCGAAGCCAGCACCGAAATGGAGATCGTCAAAAACAAAGAGAAGGCATGGCGCAAGGTGCGGGACGAACTTGCCCCGCTCGTGGCGCTGGCCGACCTATGGACCGAACATCTCGCCCGCGCCAACGGACAATTGACCGATCTCGAATGGCGCGAGCAACTCCAGCATCTTTGCACGCCGGACGCCATTCCCGCATCCGACCGTCCGCGTGTGACCAAAACCGCCCATACGCTCGATAAACAGGCGCGTACGATCCGCGAAACCCTCAAACCGTTCCACTGGCAATTGCTTTTCCCCGACGTGTTCCATGCGGAAGACGGCACGCCGCTGCCCAACTGCCGCGCCGGCTTTGACGCGGTACTGGGCAATCCACCATACGTCTCCACGCACACCAGTACCGGCGAAGGCTGGCGCAACCATCTCGCCGCGCGCGACGGATACCTGGACGACCTCTATGTCCATTTCACCGGACTTGGCTTCTCGCTCCTGCGGACCGGCGGACGGTTCGGCTTCATCGTTTCCGACACCTTTTTCACCCTCGCCAGCAAAGCCCACATGCGTCAGATGCTGCAGGACAATCGTCTGCACATCCTCGGCCAGTGCGATCCGTTCGACGTGACGGTGGACGCCGCGATTTTTGTCGCAGAAAAAACGGATGCGTCCCATCCCGCGCCTCCAGATGCTTCCACGCTCTTCGTGCAAGCCCGCCCGCGCCGTGAAGAAGGCGTGATGACTCGTCCCGATCTTGAACTGCCGGAACTGCCGCTCTCATCTTCGCTGGATTTCCCAGCGGTCCCGTCGGGCGCCACGCATACAACCTTCAAATCCCTGCGCCTCCACCACGTGCCGACCGCAATTTATCGCGACGCGCACAAACGTGTCTTTTTCGAGCCCAGACACGGAACGCTCGCGCTCTACGACCGGTTCAACCAATCGGTTAAAACGCTGACCGGACAGTGGTTGCCGCGCATCGAGACCTCGGAGAAATTCGACCAGAACCGCGAAGCCATTACCGCCTACCACGCCACCCTCAAACCAGGCGACGTAACGCTCGTCGGACTGATCGCCGAAGGCGGACAGGGAATGCGGACCGCCAATAACGCCCGTTTTCTCGGTTATCTCGAAGGCACCCCGCAAGCCGCCGCACTCACGGTCAAGCGCGAGGCTTGGACGCGCCGCTGGCTCGCGGATACGCCTGTGCGCGACCGTTTCATGGAACTGCTGAAACAGCATGGCGGCAACCCCGCGCGACCGTTGGCCGACGCTGCCGCATGGGAGGCGTGTGTAGAGCCGTTGTGCGAGACCTTCGACAACACTCGCCTTGGTTTCAACAAGACCGATCTCTATCGCATCGTTCCCGCCGCGCTGGTTGTATCGGATGCCGATTTCGCCTTCGCTTGGCAACAACGCAAACGGGAACTCTGGGAACGCTGGCGCAAAATTCCTGAACTGCAAGACTTATGGGCGGAAACAACCGATCTGCTTAAGGGATCGCGTGCGGTCAACCCCAAAGCCAAGACTATCGCCGATGCCACCTTCTGCGCCGTCTGTCAGGAAGCCGTGCGTTGGCTTTACACACGGAAACCAAAACCGGGTAATCCGAGAAACATACTCGGACTGCGATCCAGCGAAGAATACGCCGATCCCGCCGACGCCCTGCGTGTCGCCGCCATTTACAACGGTTTCTCCGGTCGCGGTATCTTCGCTCCGTTCCGCAAAGGCGATCCTGAAGGCAACCGCTGGTCCGACAACGAACCACTCTATATCGACTGGTCGAAGAATGCCGTCAATTGGTTGTCATCTTCGCCCAAAGCGCGGTGGCAAGGGCATAGGTTTTTCTTTACGCCGGGTGTGACGTGGACCGCCGTCGCCAATCATGTCGCGCTGAAATCACGCTGGCAGAATCCCTGCATTTTCGATGCGGACAGCATGCGTCTGACTCCTGTCGGCAAGACATTCGATACGTTGGCTTTCCTGGCAGTGTTCAACAGCGACATCTTCAGCTTTCTCAAGATGAAGTTCATCAAGCATACCCAGAAATGGGAGATTGGCGACCTGCGACAGATGCCGATCGTCATTCCGACCCGCCAGCAGGAGCGCCAACTTAAGAAACTTGCCGAACTGTGTCTTGAAGCCAAACGGCTGGCATTGGCCGCGAAACCCGCGACGCAGGAACTCACTGCAACCGCGCGGACGTGGATTTTGGAATTGCTGGCCACCGGCCCCAACTACCTGCAACCGCCCGCGCAGGCGAGTACGCTTCAGTCGCCGGAAGACTGTCTGGCCGTCTTCGAACTGGCCGTCAACTGGCACGCCGAAAAGCTCTACGGCGTCGAAAACCTCGGCCCCTTCGACGAATTTTGAACACTATCGCCATTCCAAACGGTCTCACCATGCCCCAATTTCATCACGCCCACGTGCGCCCGTAAAACGCTATGTTGAATGTCAAAATGGCGAGTGCTAATGCTCCCAACAGTGCAATTGGGGTCAGGGCGCGACATTCAACATTGCATACGAGCGATTCCCCGGAATCGCTCTGGCGCCGAGAGACGGTGTTCCAAAACCCCATGCGGTGTCCTCCTATGCCATGCGCGCAAAGGCGCCTATCTTTAGCGTCTCCACTTCAATGGCGTCTGCGTTCGTGCAAACGCTGAAATACTACGTCGGCCGTCGCGAATGGGCCAAGGCCATTTCGAGTCCGGCGGATTGTTGGTCAAGTTCTGGTTTCCATGCATGGAATCAACGTGCCGCGGCATGGTTTCGGATGATGGGTAGAAGGGCTCGAAGAGCTTCGTTTACACTGCGGGAGTCGGGGAAAAATTTGACCACCTCTGGATCGAGAATGGCGATATTCGTTCCTTTGGCATACTCCTTGGCGTATTTGCCCCGCACACCGTGCGAGAAGTCATACTCCTCCTGCATTTCAACATCATTGTTTTTTCTACTCGTTTTCATCTTCAATGGCGTTTGCGTTCGTGCAAACGTTGGAATACTACGTCGGCCGTTGTGAATGCGTCAAGGATGTTTCAACTTCAGATAGTTTTTTCCTCCAGTTCCTGCAGGAAATCACGGATGGGCACCGCTTCGATGCCGTCTTCAGTACGAAAGGGGCGATCGCCTTGGAACACAACCAGCCGGCGACGAATACCTTTCAGTTCGACGATAGCCTTCAGTCCATTGAAATCGCGCGGAACCAGGGACTCCTTGGCTTTGACCTCGATGGCTGTCAACTCGGCGCCGCGTTTGATCAGGAAATCGACCTCGGTGCCGCCTTCGGCCGGAGCCCAGTAGAACAGACCGTCATGTTGCAGTCCCAGGCCACAACCGGGTTCTCCGTAGGCTTTCAAAAGGGCGCCCACCCAACCTTCCAGCAACGCGCCGCGCTCCAGTTCGCCCGGTTGATGGAGTTCCCGTTTCACCCCCCGCATGACTCCCGGGTCCACCCAGTACAGTTTTGGGTGCTTCCGTTCCTTGACCCGCAGTTTGGCTTCGTACGCCGGCAGGAGCCAAGCCAGATATGTGTCGGCCAGGATGTCTAGATAGCCGGAGACGGTTGTCCGGGCCACACCCGCGTCGCGGGACAACCCGGCCACGCTCAGAACCTGGCCGTGAAATAGGGCCGCGATGGGCAGGAAGCGCGCGAATCCCGGCAGATTTCGCACCAGGGCCTCCGCCTGGATTTCCTGCTTCAGGTACAACTGCACGTAGGCATCGAGACTTTCCGCCTTGGCCGGCGATTGCCAGATTACGGGCAGGCTGCCAAAGCGCAGTATTTCGGTAATGTCGAAATCCGCTCCGAGTTCCTGTGGCAACAGCGGGAACATGACCCGCCGCAAGGCACGCCCCGCCAGCAGGTTCGTGCCCGCCTGCTTCAGTTTGCGGGCGCTCGATCCCATCAATATAAACCGCAGGCCATGGCTCTCGATGAACCGATGCACCTCGTTCAGGAGGGCGGGAAGTCGCTGAACCTCGTCCACCACAACCGTTTGGCCTGCCGGAATACGCAGCAATTCCCGACCAAAGAGGCGGGCGTCGCGCAGGTAACTTTGGAACAAACCCTCGTCCAGGAGATCGAATCGGTGAGCATCGGGGAACGCCTTCCGAGCCCAAGTGCTCTTCCCAACGCCCCGCATACCGAACAGAAAGAAGCTCTGCCGGGGCGCCTTCAGCAACCGTATGTAGGACCGTGATGTACTCATGGCGTCGTAATTACCGGAAATATGACGGCGAGTCAACAGGTCAAATGAGGTCGGAATCGACAGCAGCATCCGAATATCTGCATGCATGTCCGGAGCGTTGCAAACACAACTGAAGGCTACGCCTGCGGGTGGCGAGCGTCAAATCTTCTTCTTTATCCGTGCCATCCGCGTAAGTCTTCCACCCTCCACCTCGCACCATCCACCTTCCACCTGCGCGAGCGGCACATGCGCGTTGTCCCCCGCCCTTCCACCATCCACCCTCCACATCGCCCTCCACCTCGCTCTCCGGCTTGCCGTGGGGGCGCGGTTGCGGTAGAAAAGAGCGCTGCCCGCACCGTCACCGCAGGTTTCAAGGACAGTGGTAGTCTTTGCGCCTTGGCGTTTCGGCGCGAAGACGAACGACTGACTGGGACGTTTTGAACTTATGAATGTGCAACTCCATCCTCACGCAAGGGAACGCATGGCCGAGCGAGGGGCAACGGATGCGGACGTGGCTATAAGGCAAATAAAACAGGGCAAGGCCGATCTGCGCGATCTCGTGCAGGCGCTGGCCGGACTGCGCAATGAGGCCGAGGTGGACGATGTGCTGGCGGCCCTGCTGACGCCGAGGGAGCGGGAGGAAATCGCCCTGCGCTGGAAATTGGTGCGGATGCTGGAGGCCGGGCTGACGCAGCGGGCGATCGCCGGACGGCTGGGCGTGAGTCTGTGCAAGATCACACGCGGTTCGCGGGAACTTAAATCGGGCCGCGCCGGCTTCCGCCGCATCGTGCTACGAAACATGGCACAACAGCCCGGCAAGCTCTAATAAGAACTACGAAACACGCGAAAGGCGCGAAATTGGGAACGGAAATTTATTTAAGGAAGAAAGTTACAGAACCCAATCCTTTTCGCGCTTTTCGCGTGTTTCGTAGTTAACCCAAGTTTCGCGGGTACTCAACGGTTTCGGGCAAAATCGGTTCGATTTCAGTCGCAAGTCCCTGATATATCGTGTGGGTTTCGGTTTGTAGTGCCCATAAATGCCTGAGTTCCATTGACGCGCGTGGGGCCGCAGGG
>CAIYGI010000228.1 GCA_903925685.1 uncultured bacterium | reverse complement strand
GATGCCGGGTTTGTCCGGGACGCGCTTGGCTTCAGGCACGATCTCGATCTCGAAGCCATTGGCCTTGAAGGCGTTCTGGACAAGTTGTGCGATCTCAGCCATCCTCTTCCCTATCTCCGGTGACGGCGACGAATCCGGGATGACGATCTGGTAGTCTGATTTGCCCTTGGCGGCGAGGGTCAAGTCGGCGGCGCGGCCGGCCGAGGGCGCGAGCAAGGCGAGGGCGACAAGACATGAAGCGAGCAGTTGAGCGGACATACGACGATCCCCTTTATTCTGGATTCTGAATTCTGTCTCATGAGCCTTTTGCAAAACTCCCACAAGAACGGTCGGGACGGAGCCCGACCCTCCAGAAGACGGAGAAAACGGCCTGTTTTCAACATTGGAGGGACGACCTCCGTGTCGTCCGCGGGAGTTTTGCAAAAGGCTCTCCTGACTACTGCGCAGTTACGCTTACCGGATAATGAACAGCGTGCCTACGGGCACATATTCGTAGCAGCCCCGATCCACGATGCTGTAGTGGACATCAAGGCGCCTCTTGCCGTCCAAATCCAATGCCCCGTACATCCAGTCCTGGTTCGTCCCGGTGTTGACGCAGGGAGAACCACTCGCCAACCGGAAATTACCGCCCGCAACATCGACAAACCCGGGCGCCTTGTTGGTAATGTTGCCGCTCCCCGTCAAGGCGGTCCCGATTTCCACGAGGCAGTTGGTAAAGTACGCCGTGCCGGTCAAATTGGAGCCGGCCGGCACGGTGGTGGCCTTATTGTAATAGAGAATCGTGTTCTGCACCGCGGTATTATTAGTGCTGTCGCTGTTGATAAAGACGCCGCCGCCATCGTAAAGCGCGGAATTGCTGACCACCGTGCAGCTTTCAATCAGGACATTGCTGCTGACTCCCAGGCCGGCGCCACCCAGCCGCACGCCACCGCCCCGGGGCGTAGTACCTTCGTAATTAGTCAGATTATTGGTTGTTGCCATGTTGTAACTGATCAGGCAGTTGCGCAAAATATTGGTTTGAGCGCTGGAGATTCCCCCAATAAAGACGCCGCTGCCGGTGGAGGAGATGTTCCGCCGGATCGTGCAGTTTTCCAGCCGCACTCCTCCGTTGTAGCGGATGAACACGCCGCCGCCCCATGTGGATGCGCTGTTGCTTTCAATCAGGCAGTTTCGAATGACCGAGCCAGCGGCGGTGTAAAATGTGGTGAGTCCGCCCCCGGACCGTGAGTTGGCCGCCGCGACGGGCGGATCGGCAAAGGGGTTCCAAGCATCCACCTGGTTGTTCACGATCCGGCAGGTGTCCACGAGAAAGCGGCCATTTTGGAAATACAATCCGCCGCCGTTGCAAGTCGAAGAATTGCGAACGATGTCGCAGTTAGACACCACGACGACGAAATCGGCTCCAGACAGCATGAGGCCCGCGATACCACCGCCACCGCCGCTTGCCGTGTTCCCTTGCTTATTGCCGACAATCACGCAGTTCTGCACCACGGCGGTGCCCGCCCCCGCGTTGGTGACGCAGATTCCGGCGCCGTACACATTGATACTGCTTACGCCGCAGTTGGTAACGGTGAAGCCATCGATGACGACTTGGCCCGCGGCGGGCACCCCAACATTTATGCCCTGGTAGGCCTGACTGCTCCCGTTGATGATCACGGCCGTATTGGTCGCGGCGGCTTGCAAGGTCAACGACTTGGTAATGTTCACCACCGGAGTGTACGCCCTTGTGTAAACCCCGGTGTTTACCAAGACCGTGTCTCCGTTTACCGCTTGATCGACGGCTGCCTGGATATTACTCGCCGCCGACCCCCAGCCATTGGTGTAGGTCCCGCTGGGTGTCTGCCCGTTCTGCGCCACATAATGCGTGTCGGCCAGCGCAAAGCTCGCCGCGCCACAGACCACCAAAACAATGATCGCTCGTACCGTCGTCTTCATCGTGCCTCCTTTTATTCTGACTTCCGACTTCTGACTTCCGACCTCCGACTTCCGACTTCTGACTTCTGACTTCTGACTTCCGACTTCTGTATTCAAGCGCTCTGCCGCGCCTCCAGGCGGGGCTGGAGTTTGATGTGGGAATCGGTGAACAGTTGGCGGTTGTCCGCCAGCAAGCGCTCCACGGCCAATTGCCCCAAGCGGCTGTAGTCCAAAATCACCGTCGTCAGCGGCGGAATCAGTTGGCTCCCAAAGGGGATGCCGTCACACCCGCACACCGCCACGTCCTCCGGAATCCGCTTGCCGTGCCGGTGCAAGGCCCGGTAAATCCCACACGCCATCTCGTCGTTCGTAAACACTCCGTCGAACAGCACCCCGCGCTCGATCGCCTCCGACACCTTCGCGAAGGCGTCATCGGCGCTGAAATCCGCGGTCAGCAGCAACTCGGCCGCGAACGGTTGCTTCGCGGCGCGCAGCGCTTCGCGGTAGCCCTCTTCAATCGCCCGCGAGAAGTAATGCCCGGGATCGCCGCGCACCAGTAGAATCCGGCGGCGCGCGCGCGCCAGCAAATGCCCCACCCCCAACCGCGCGGCCGCCTGGTTGTCGAACCCCACCGACTGCAGGGGTAAATCCAAGTCCGGTTCGCCAGGATTGTCGACCAGCAGCGCATCGGGCGCCACGTCGAGCAGGCTGCTCAACTGCCGGCGCGTGAATGAGCCGATCAGAAAGGTCCCTGCCGCCGTGGAGGCTTGCAGCGCCGCGACCAGCGTCAGAAACCCCCGGTAATCGGAACCGCACGTCCGCACGATGCAATCGTACCCGCGCGCGACCAGTTCGCGCTCGATCCCCGTCAGCAACGCCGTGTAGAAGAGCGGCTGCATCCGGCCCAGACCGCTCACCACCACCTCGACGGCCGGCCGCGCCTGTGACGGACGATTCCCCGGCCGGCCACCCGCCCGACTCCGCCGGTGATACCCCAGCGTATGGGCCGCTTTCAGGACACGCTCCCGCGTGTTCGCTTGCACGGCGCCCGTATTGCGCAGCGCCCGGCTGACCGTCATCAAACTGACCCCGCACTCACGCGCGACCAACTCCATCGAAACGTGCATCGCCGCGCCGTCGGGTTCAGCATTACCAGCATTCATGATCACCGACATGCTGTTAAACTTAACATGCGGCCGGGCCGCGCGCAAGTTTATATTTGCGCTATTGTAATCTTTTTATTCTGTAGCATCCCACACGATGGCCAGGTCCGCCACGTCG
>CAIYGI010000227.1 GCA_903925685.1 uncultured bacterium | reverse complement strand
TCCTTTGTGGGACCGTTTGTTCGCCCCAAAGAATTCACCACGCCGCTTTACTTGTCACGCGTCAAAAAGTGCCATGTCATTTTCCGGGCAGTTCGCAAAAACATGCGTAATTACAGCACGGGATCAGGAAGTGTGAACTTGCCGCCACCACCAACGACGCCAGCGCCAGTCAGATCATCGCCGACGGCCCCACTTCCGTATGGGTGGACCTGCGCATGCGGGTCCAACCGATATCGATTTCCACCAATGCCCTTGGCGAATCCGCGGCCTTCTGCGTGGACACCCGGGGTCGCATTTGCGTGCAGGACGGACACCGTCTCCCCAACCCGCCGTGGATCGCGCTGACCAATCACACGCCCCTCGTCGAAGGCGCCTGGGCGCGTTTGACCGTGCATCTCGACTACTCCGCCCGCACCTGGCTGATTTGTCTCGACGGCCGCCTCGTTGCCCAAGACCTCGGTTGCGGCTGCGCCGCCGACCGCTTCAGCAGTTTTGCGATCGAAGGCGGCCGCGGCAATCTTGACAACCTCAGCATCTCGACCAATATGCCCGTGGATATATCCCTCGACGGCGATAACCTGCCCGACGCATGGGAACTGGCCTGGTTCGGCAATCTGGACCAGACCGGCGACGACGATTTCGACAACGACGGACTGACCAACTTTGAAGAGTTCCAACGCGGGACCGATCCCACGCGCGCGGACACCGATGGCGACGGCCTCTCCGATGGCGACGAAGTGCAATGGACCCTCGATCCCCTCCACGCCGACAGTTTTTCCGGCCTCCCCTGGACCTGTGCCTTCGAACCCTCCGAAGGCTACGCCACCGGCGTCCTCGCCGGCGTCCAAGGATGGGTTGTGCCCCGCGGCGGCGCCGCCGTCGTCTCCTCCGGCGCCGGGACCAACACCCAGTCCGTGGCCCTGACCGCCGACACCAACGGCGTGGCCGCCATCGGCCGCTTCTTCACCCCCGTCACCAACGCCGACATCTGGATCGCGTACTCCCTCCACGCCCCGCCCGCCGTCCTGCCCACGCTCTGGCCCACCGGCGTCGTCTCGATCGCGTTGCCCGGCCCCGACGGCCGCTGGACCGCCCGCGACGGCGACCAGTGGGTCACGGCCACCGGCCCCGCCGCCGTTTCCGGCGAATGGGCGCGTGTGACCATCCGCCAGGACTTCGCCAACCGGCTCTGGGACCTCTACGTCGGTCCCGAAAAACGCCTTTCGGGCCTCCACTTCGCCGACCCCGCCGCCGACCGCTTCACCCGCTTTGCCCTCGTGACCGGCGCCGCCGGGACCAGCCTCGACGATATCCACGTCAGCCTCGATGTGCCCGACGACGTTGACCGCGACGGCGACGGCCTCGACGAAGCCGCCGAACGCGCATACGGCACCGAGCCCCTCGATCCCGATACCGACCACGACGGCATGAGCGACGGCGCGGAAATCCGCTGGGGCTTCGAACCCCTCGCCAGCAACACCTTCTTCCGCCTCGACGCCGCCGCCGGAACCAATGCCTGGCGCACCGGCTTCGAGCCAGCCGAAGGCTACGTCACCAACGCCCTCGACGGCCAGCAAGGCTGGCACGCCACCGCCGCCGTGCGCGTGGTGAACGACGTGAGCCACGCCGGCCTGCAGTCCGTGCGCCTGCCCGGAATCGACGACACCAACGCGCCCATCTCCCGCATGGACGGCAACTTCGGCGCCGTCGGCCGCAATCCCGTCTGGTGCGGATTCATGCTCTGCGTCCAGCAAGGCGAACCGCCCGCCTCCCTCCTCAGCGAGACCAATACCGTCAAAGCGTATTTCGCGGGCGGACATCTGTTCGCCTACGACATAACGAACCGGACATGGCGCGAGTCCACACGCGTATTCTCCGTCCTCGCCACCAACTGGACCCGCCTCGACTTCCGCCTCGACTACAGCAACCGCACCTACCTCGCCTGCGTCAACGGCCTGCTGGCGCTCGACAACATCCCCTTTGCCGACCCCATCGCCGACAGTTTTTCCGCGATCTGCGTGGCCAACAGTAGCTTCGGCAGCAGCGCCGCCGCGTACCTGGACGACTTGTACGTTTCCGCCGACGAACCCGCCGCCGCCCTCGATTTCGACGGCGACGGCCTCGACAACGCCACCGAATATGCCCTCGGCTCCGACCCCTACAATCCCGACACCGACGGCGACGGCCTCGGCGACAAGTGGGAAGTCGACCATGGCCTCAACCCGCTCGACCCCGCCGACGCCCACGCCGATCCCGACCACGACGGCCTCGACAATACCGCCGAACACCTCGCCGGCGCCGATCCACAAAATCCCGACAGCGACGGCGACGGACTTCCCGACGGTTGGGAAGTTCTCTATGGACTCAACCCCGCCGCCGGTTACACCAACACACTCGTCAGCCGCTGGCGCTTCGACGAAACCAGCGGTTCCACGGCGTACGACGACAACCCCATCCATGCCAACGACGGCGGCCTCGAAAACGGCGCCCTGCACGATCCCACCGGGTATGCCGGCGCGGCCCTTCGACTTGACGGCGCGCAGGCGGCCGTTCGGGTGCCTGGCAACGCCTCGCTCGATGCCACCAACGGGTTCACGCTCACGCTGTGGGTCAACCCCGACCCCGACGCCGCCACCAACGCGCCCCACTGCCTGGTCTCCCGCGAAACCACCGCTGGCGCGGGGGCGTTCCGCCTTGCGTTCGATCCAGCCGCCGGATGCCTGATCTTCGCATGCGGCGCCGCCTCCAATCTCGCCGACACCGTTTCCGTGTCCGCCGCGCTGCCCGCGGACCGCTGGACGCATATCGCCGTTGTCGTCCAAGGCGCGACCGTCTCGTTCTACACCAACGGCGCCCCGGCCGGCGCCGCGCAAAGCCTCGTCGCCGCGCCCGGCGCCGGAGGGGACCTTGTGCTCGGCGCGAGCGCCCTGCCCGGCGTCACCGGCTGGGCCGGGCGCATGGATGAAGTCGCATTCTACGCCGCGCCGCTCGACGCGGACCAGATCGCCGCCTTTGCGGAAGGCGAAGCCGATCCCGACGGCGACAGCTTGAACAACCGCGAGGAGCACCGGCTCGGTACGAACCCCACCGTGGACGACCGCACACTCGACAGCGATGGCGACGGCCTTACCAATGCGCAGGAAGCGCAACTGGGCACCGACCCCTTCAACGCCGACAGCGATGGCGACGGCATGAACGACGGCGCCGAGATCGCCAATGGGACCAACCCGCTGGTGGCCGACCAAGGCAGTAGTCCAAACGGCCCCCTCCTGACTATTCTGACTCCAGACGAAGGCGAACGTATCTTGTGGTAAAGGAACAACATGAATAGACGCATATCGAAACTACTCGCGCTTGCGGTTCTGTTCCCAGCCGGCCTTGCGCTTTACGCTCAATCCCCAGTCGAAAATCGGCAATCGTCAATACATCCCACCGCATTTGCCGGGCTCAAGTTCATCGAACCCGTGCGGTTTGGGATTGAAACCGGCGACGCATTGTCCAACCAGATTGCCGCCGCGCGGACGATTCTGGCGCCTTTCTCGAAAGCGGGCTTCCGCGCCGTCTGGGCCGTGGATGCGGCGCCGGCGGAGACCAACGGGTTGGCCGAGTGGACGCGCGGATGCCTGGGTGCCTTTGCCGAACCGCCGGTGTTGGCCTTGGACATCCGCCTGGACGGCAAGGTCTTGAAACCCGCGATCGCGGAACTGAGGCCGTTCCTCGCGTACGCCCTGCCCGCCGTCCATTCGGTCGTTCTCAACTACACCACCCTGAACAACTTCTCCTGCGCGAACAACGAAACGGATGCCATCGCGGCGTTGCGGGCGGTTGGCGCGTTAGTCCGCGAACTGGCGCCCAAAACGTTCGCTTGGCTGTTCCTGGATGACGATCCCACTTCGTGCGAGCGGATTCCCCTCTGGGCGCGGGCGCTGTGCAACGACGTCCAAGGGTACTACCTGTACTCCGGTCACGGCTTGAACGCCCTGTCGGAGCCACGGTTCGCTCAAGTTGCCGCGCCACTTCTCGCTTCAGGCAAACCAGTGCTGCGCGGGGGCTTCGTGTACAGCGCGCCCCGGTCGCGTCCCGGCATCGAGCAGGACTTGAAGGAGCAGTACGTCGAACGACTGACCTGGTACGAAGCGTGGCTCACAACCAACCGCTATGCCGGCTACACCCGCCTGATCGGCAAGGCCATACCGGCGGCGGTCAGTCCCAACATGGATTTGCTTCCGAAATAGAAGAACAGTTACCGATTCGAGAAGAAGAAGGAAAATCAAATGCATACGCCGCGATGCCGGAATCGGTTTCGGACTGCCGTTCTCTCCGTGCCGCTAGGTCTCGTTTGGGCCGGGGCGGTGTTGGCGTGCAGCACGCCGGCACCCACACCTCCGCCATGCACGACGTGTTGCCCACCGCAGCCGGCGCCACCACCTTCCCAACCATCGCCACCGCCGCCTGCGCCACCGTTGCCCGGGCCGCAACCCGGTCCCGATCCCAATCCTTCGCCTGGGGGGCCTGTGTGTTTCGCCGCGCCATGCGAGTTTACCGGCGGCGGCGGGGGCGACAAGAAATCATGCGGCGTCGCATGTTCCTCGGGACATGGCACGCCGTATCTGACCCTGGACGGCATGGCGGTGCGGATCAGCGACACGCCGATTTGGTTCGACACGATGCTCGGGCCGACATTCCAGTTCACGATGTTCTACGACACGACGGACGGCCGTTCGCGTTCCAACGAGACCTGGCCGGTGGGATACCGCTGGCAGCACGACTACGACTGCCATATCGATGCGGCAGGCACGAATCGCTACCTGCAGGTCGGCGGGGGACGCAGTTACCGCTTTTGCGACAACGGACAAGGCGTCTTCACGGAGCGGATGGGACCGGGCGAAGCCGGCCTGGGCGGGCAGTACCGGATGGCGTCCGATGGCAGCAACCTGCTGGTGTGGGTTCGTTCCGGGGGGCGCTACACCTTCGAACCGCAAGGCGCGAGCCGCTACCGGCTGAGCCGCGTGGCGGACGCGACCGGCATCGAACTGAACCTGAACTACGTCTCGAACCGCCTGGACTCGATTGCCACCGCCGCCAGCAACGTGGTCCAGTTCGGTTACTCCCCGGCCGGTTACCTGACCAACGTTCTCGACGTGACCGGCAACCGCCAGGCGGTCTTCAGTTACACCAACGATCTCCTGGTTCAGGTCACCGACATGGGCGGCCAGACCTTCAAGTATGCTTACGACAGCAGCGGGCGCATCACGGGACTGTCCCGCCCGAATCTCTCCGGCTCGTTCGACACGACCACCTTCGCGTATGCGGGCAGCACGAACGCCGCCTACACCATCACCGTCACACGCCCCGAAGGCGGACAGGACGTGTACGCCTGGGGCGGCGAACCCACCTCGGCGATCGCGGTGCGCAATCCGCTTGGCGGCGTGGTTTCCAATACGCCGGACTGGAATTACACTTGGGGCCAACCCATCGTGGAGACGCGCGACGCGCTCGGACGGATCACCTCGCGCCTCTACTACGACCACACCGGCAATGCCGCGATCGACGGCAAGTTGAAAAAGCAGGTCGATCCTGACGGCGCAGTGGCCGAGCACACCTACAACGCCTACGGCGATGCGGTGACGACGATCGCGCGCGACAGCCTGACGAACGGTCTCACGGTCACGACCAATACCTACACCTACTTCACGAACTCGTGGCGGATCGCCACGCAACTGACCCAGATAAAGGATGCCTCCGGCAACCTGCTCTCCCGCCGGTTGGCGGGGTACCAGCAGGATGACCGCGGCACGACCAACCTCTGGGACGACGTGGTGCAACTGGCATTCACGCGCGATTGGTACGGGACCAATGCGAGCGACTACGCCGAACGCCGCTACACGTACACCACCAACTTCCTGCCGGCGACGGAACAGACATTGGTGGGACCGACCACGAACGATTACCGGACTCTGGCCACCTACGAATACGACGGCCAGAACCGGTTGATCGCCCGCTGCGACGCCCTGACCAACAAGACATTCTACGCCTACGACGCCGTCAACCGGCTGGACACGGAGACCGGCTACCTGAACCGCGGTGCGCCTGGCACCAATGACGACCTGGCGCTCGTGGTGCGGCATTTTTATGACGATCTCAATCGCCAGACCAATCTGGTCTACCCCGACGGCATCGCCGAAACCTGGGACTACGCCGTTTGCGGCTGCGGCACGGCGACGCACACGGACCGCGGGGGCAACGTCACGGCCTACACCTACGACCACGACAAACGGCTGGATACCCGCGCGGTCACCACCAGCAACGGCACACTGGTGGCCTATGCGCGCTACGCCTACGACCCGGCGGGCGACCCGATCCTGACCTTCGATGCCCAGTCCAACTTCGTTCATAAGGCGTACGACGTTTCCGGGGCGCTAACCGAAACCATCGATCCGCTCGGACGGGAGACCTCGTACCTGGAGGACAGCGTTGGCCGCCAGTTCATGACGATCTACCCCGACGGCACAATATCCTCCAACACTTACGACTCCGCCTCCCGATTGATCAAAGTCTCGCGTTATGCTTCTGACTCCCGACTTCTGACTTCTGACGCCTATTCCCATGACCCGCTGGGCCGGCAGGTGAGCGCCACGGATGCCTTGGGCAATACGACCACCAAAGTTTTCGATATGCTGGGGCGTACGGTGAAGACGATATTACCCGACGGCTCATATAGCGTGACCGTGTACGATCTGTTGGGCAACGTGGTGAGGACAATCGGCCCGCTGGCCGCCAATGCCTCGGCGCAGGAAAAAGCCGACGCGACGACCGTCTATGTTTTCGACGCGATCAACCGCCAGGTGGCGGTCGGCGACTCCCTGGGCCGCACCAACACCTGGGAGTACGACGCGGATCACCCCAGCAAAGTCAAGTACCTCCGCAACGCCAATGGCCAAGCGGTTCAGGAGAACGCGTACGAAGAACTCACCGGACGCCTCGCGACGAACAGCGCGTACGGACTGACCATGGCCTACCGGTACGATGCCGCGGGACAGGTGCTGGCGACGCTTTATCCCGACGGCAGTTCGGCGAGCAGTTCCTATGACGGCCCGCGGCTCGTCCGCCAAGTCTCGCGGACGGGCGTGACCAACGCCTTCGCGTACGACAGTCTCAACCGCCGCATCGCCGTCACCAACGGTCTGGGGCAGGCCGTGCGCTACGCCTACGACGCGGCCGGCCAGACGACCAGAGTGACCGACCCACTGACCAACGTTACGCAGTTTACGTACGACGCGATGGGGCGGCAAACGCGGGTCATTCGCCCGGATGGCGGCGTGACGACCAACGCCTACGATACGTTGGGGCGGAAAGTGGCAAAGACCGGCGCGGGTAGTGTCCCGGCGTTTTACGCTTACGATGCACTGGGGCGCATGACCAATCTCGTTGACGGCGTGGGCAATCGCACGCTCTTCGCTTATGATAAACTTGGTCGGCTGACGAAAAAGACTTACCCGGACAACTCATTATACCGGTACGACTACAACGCTCGCGGCTGGCTGACAAATCGAACTGACGCTATTGGCAAGTCCACGGGTTTCACATATACACCCGTGGGCCAACTCGCGAAGGTGGACTATCCTACCGATACCGACATCCAGTATTCTTACGACACCCTCGGCCGCCAGACCAACCGCACGGATTCCGCCGGAACCTGGTCCTGGACCTACGACGGCGAATCGTCCCGTGTCCTCTCCGAAGACCTGACCTCTGACCTCCGACCTCCGACCTCGGTTGCCTACACCTACGCCCCCAACACATTCGACCTGGCCAGCGTGACATGCGGCGCCAGCACCACGCTTTACTCCTGGACCGCCGGCCGCCTCACCAATGTGTCCTGGCAGGCAGGGCCGGATACCCGGTCCGTCCGTTAT
>CAIYGI010000226.1 GCA_903925685.1 uncultured bacterium | reverse complement strand
CGCGAAACCGCCAACTTCAAACGGTTCCGGAAACTCGTGGATCGATGGGTAGACCTCGCCTTAAAACTCTCTCAACTTAAGACTCGACAAGGCAAGCATTCAGCGTAACCATACCCCCAGAAGACGGTACTCTCAAGTTATATAGTACAAGTACAAAATTGCACGATTGTCAGTAATTCCGCCCCTGATGGTGGCGGCATAGGTGGAAACTGGGCATCGGGTGATTTTTCAAATGCGATTTTTAACATACAAAATTCGATCGTTCGTTCCAATTCATCTGATTCATCTGTTACCATGGATTTGTATCTTGCCTCGGCAACCGCAAATACTTTACCCTTGACCAACACGATCAATAATACCTGTTTTTATCCCACCAATTTATCTCCAGCCGCCTGGATCGGCTCGGGCAACACCACCAACGATCCGCGGTTCGTAAATTCCGCGGGGCAGGATTTCCATTTGCAATCCACATCGCCCTGCATCAACACCGGGCTGAACCAGGATTGGATGATTGGGGCGACGGATTTGGAAGGCCAACCGCGCAAGGACCGCGTTTCCGGCATCGTGGATATGGGCTGCTACGAATACGTGAGCAGAGGCACGATGTTCATTATCCGGTAAGCGTAACTGCTCAGTAGTCAGGAGACAGAATTCAGAATACAGAATTCTGTCTCCTGATTGCTGAGAAGCGGTGAAGGAATTAAATGGCGCTTACTTAAGTAAGCGCCATTCGCTTCTGAGCAGTTGCGTTTTTTAAGGCAGTCCCTCGTGGTTAAAGTAATAGGAGAAGCGCGATGAGACATGGAATAGCGATATTGGGGATCGGCGTGGCGCTGCTCGTGGTGGCCGCCGGGCGCGCGGAGGCGCTGGAAAAGGCGAAACAGAAGGACTCCGAAGTCCGGGCGGCGCCGCTGGTCCTGGTTGACAAGGGAGCGAGCCTGGCGCCGATCATCGTGTTCTCGAACGCGCCGCCCAGAACCCGGCAGGTGGCGGACGAATTGGCCGCCTATATCGAGAAGATCAGCGGCGTGAAGCCGCAGGTCATCGAAGGCTTGCCCAATCCCGTGCCGGCGCATGCCATCTGGGTCGGATACCAGCCGAAGCTGAAGGAACTCTTCCCGAAAACGGATTTTGACTTCAAGCACCCGGAAGAGATCTTGATCGCCTGCGACGGCAAAAACCTGGTGATCGCCGGGCGCGACCGGTGGGATCCCCAGCACTTGGCGGTGATCGACCGCTTCAACAAGCCGAATCTCAAGGACTGGCAGCAGGAATTCGGCACAATCAACGCGGTGTTCACGTTTCTCCAGGAGGATCTGGACGTGCGTTGGCTCTGGCCGGGCGCGATTGGCGAGGACATTATAAAGAAGGAAAAGATTGCCTTCGCGCCGTTCGAATACCGCTATCATCCCCAGATTCGTATGCGCGGCGGGATTCTCAGCGAGTCAGCGCCATATAACATTCGCACCGAAGGCACCTATGAGTGGGGGCGTTTCCAGCGCATGCAGCTTGACTCCTCCAACCGCGGCATCCTTTTTGTCACGCACTGTTTCGGTGACTGGTGGGATCGGTTCCACGAAACACATCCGGAGTATTTCGCCCTTCAGCCTGACGGCACGCGCAGCGGTTATCCTGGCCACGGCGGCGAAAAGATTTGCCAGTCGAACCCCGGCGTCTGGGACCAGTGGCTGGACGACGTGGCGAAGCTACTGGAAAACGATCCGACGCGGACCATATTCAGCGCGGCTTTTACCGACAACAATACCTCCGGACATTGCATCTGCGAAAAATGCCGTGCCTGGGACGTGCCTGGGGCGAAAAAGCGGCTCATGACCTGGAGCGGCATGGTCCAGGAATACGTGGCGCTGAGCGACCGGGACGTGATGTTCGCCAACATACTGGCGCGCAAACTGAAACAACGCTACCCGGGCAAGGACTATTACGTCCAGATTTTTGGTTACGGTCCGACCCGGCCGGCGCCGGTAAAAAACAAGCCGGACGACAACGTGATTGTGGCGCACGTCTCGAATTGGTTCGCGGGTCTGGGAGACAGCGATCCCGCGAGTTACGATAACGAGAAGAGTTCGCAACAATTCGCCGACTGGGCGGCGACCGGCGCAAAAATGTACTATCGGCCCAATCTGCCCAGCGAAGGCGGCATGTACGAAATGCTGCCTGACGTGCCCTTTGGGCGGGCCACGGAGACCTTTCGCTTCATGGCCGAGCACAACTGTACCGGCATCCAGTTCGATCACATCGACGAGTGCTGGCCGACGCAGGGGCCGCTGTACTACCTGATGGCGCATCTAGCCTGGAATCCCCGCCAGGACGGGTACGCGATCATGGACGACTATTACCGGCGCGGGTTCGGGCCGGCGGCCGGGCAAGTGAAGGCCTACTGGACATTGATGGAGGAGACGCGCAACCGGATGGTTGACGGCAAGCTTACGTATTTGCAGGTCTATGACGCCGCGTTTTTCAAACGGGCCGCCAGCCTGTTGGACGGGGCGGATGCAGTGGTGGCGAAAGCGCCTGAGATCTACCGCCAGCGGCTTGCCTATGTGCGAGTCGGGCTGGATTTCACGCGCAAGCTGATCGAGGCGCTGGAGGTGGGCGCCCGGAGTAAGACGGACAAGGCAGCGGCCGACCGGATGCGTGCGCTCTGGAAAGAGATCGAGCCGATCGCCAAGAACAAGGAGAATTATATTTATTACCATGTGTTCCAGAGCAATTGGTTGGGTAGCTATCCGGATTCCAGGAAGTAAAAGGAGGACAGCGGCAATCGCACAGTATTCAGGAGTCAGAATTCAGGAGTCAGAATGAGAGCCCCAGCGAAGACATTTGAAGATTTGGTGGTTTGGCAGAAGGCCCACCAGTTCGTGCTTGCTGTTTACCGTTTGTCGCGGATTTTTCCCCGGTCGGAAACCTACGGCTTGTCATCTCAATGTCGCCGTGCCGCTGTATCTATTGCCGCAAACATTGCGGAAGGATTCAGAAAACGGGGGAAAGCAGACAAACTCCGCTTTCTCAACATTGCGCAAGGCTCCCTCGAAGAATCACGCTACTACCTGATTCTTGCACGGGATCTTGACTACTGTGACGTTTCCGAGTTAATGACCGTGTTGGTAGAAGTTAGTAAACTGCTGGAGGCCTATTCGCAGGCCATTCTGAATTCTGAATCCTGACTTCTGACTTCTGAATAAGAAGTTACCATGGAGGAGACGATGAAAAACACGAATAGTATGAAGCGGTTTGTCGTTCGTTCGTTGCTGAAGCGAAGCGTTTCGGTGTTCATGCTGCTGGGGGCGTCGTTTGCCTTTTCCGCGGATTTCAACATGGACTTCCAGCGGGGATACCAGGAGCGCATGGCGGAAAATAGATTTAGCGCGCAGAAATACCCGGAGGCGCGCGAGGCCTTCGAGAAACTGGCCGCCACAGCCAAAGATCCCCTCGAAAAAAACCTATGGCAGGCCCGCATCGCCGCTGCCGTGGGACTCCAGAAGGACAAATTGGCAGAGGGACTGGCGCTGGCGAAGGCCATCGCCGACAAGCCCTACTCTCTGTATGCCCAAATGAAAATTATGTTCGCGGCGGGTGACTACAAGGGCATCGTCAGTGGCTTTGGCCAGGAGGACATTGCCGCCTGGCCGCCGCGCCGACTCGCGATCGTGTCCCTCTATAGCGGTAACGCGGCTGGCGCTAAGGATGAAGATGTTCGGAGCATGGCGTTGTACTATCGAGGTTACGCGTACTACAAAACGGGCAGCGGCGAGGCCGCCGAGAAAGACCTGGAAAAGGCGGCGGAGTTGATCAACACGGATTGCCTGAAAGTGACAATCTTGCGCGCGCTGGCCGATATGGAGGGACAGCTTCTCAAGAACAAGGAGAAGGCCTTCGCAGCCAAGATGAAGATCACATCTATACGCGGCGGATCGGTATTTGATCCAGCCTTCATGTTCAGCTTTCTCGACACCGCCGCCTATCTGCGGGAACAGAAGCGGTACGACGAGGCGCTTGAAGTTCTGAACAGGATGAGCACCAGCGGCGGTTGGCAGCAGGATCGATTGGTCGCCATAGGGAAGACGCTCGCCGAGGCTGGCAGACTCGAAGCGGCCATCGCCGCCTACCGGCAGAGCTGCGACGATAAATTCAAGGACAATTCCGGCACCCCAGAGGCCCGCCTCGCCCTGGGCGACACGCTCGCCAAAGCCGGCAAGACCGCAGAGGCCATCGCCGTCTACAACACGCTCATCACCGCCGAAAAATGCGGCCCGGCCATCAAAGCGAAGGCGAAAATGGCGCTGGAAAAACTCGGCAAGCCGGCGAAGTGATCAAGCAAAACCATCATATTCATTGGCCTTCGTGAACTTCGTGTCTTCGTGGTGAGACTTTCTTGAGGGCTTCAATAAAAGACTATGCGTCGCAACGAGTTGGTCAACAAAATCAGGAGGAAGTCTGCGATGAGAATACGCACGGTATCGGCATGGGGGCGAGGGGCGTTGTGGGTTCTCGGCGTGTGCGGGTGGCTGGCCGTCCAGCCGGCGTTCGCTGAAACGTATCTGGTCCGGGATGGAAAACCCGGCGCCGATATTGTCATTGCCGACAAGCCTCTGCGGGCGGTCAAGCTGGCTGCCGCGGAATTGCAGACCTACATCGAGAAGATCAGCGGGGCCAAGCTGGCGATCACGAACGCGCCGGGTTCGGACGTGCCCGCGCACATCTACGTGGGGCGGAGCGCGCACACGGACAAGCTCAACATCACGGACGAAGGACTCAAGTGGGGCGCATTCCGGATGGTCTCGGGCAAGGATTATCTGGTGCTCCTGGGCCATGACAAGGACTTCACGCTGCCCCAATATACTCCCCAAAATTACAAAGACACCCAGCGCGCGCTCAAGGAATGGGACGCGCACACCGGCGAGCACTGGTTTAATCCATTTGATTTCATGGGTGGAGCCAACTATAGGGGCTACAGTCCGGCCATCGACCTCTGGGAGCATGACGAGCGCGGGACGTTGAACGCCGCGTACGAGTTTCTGCGCGGCCTGGGCGCGCGCTGGTACATGCCCGGCGACCTGGGCGAGGTCTTGCCCAAACTCGCATCCATCGCGCTGACCCATGTGGACAAAACCGTCAAGCCCGATTTTCCGTATCGGAATCTGGGCGACTATGCGCCCACTTTTCCAAGCGGCAACCGGGACGGCCTGCTGTATAAGCTGCGCTGTGGCGAGGACGCCACCTTGGGAATTCCAGGTCCGCATGGGTTTGGCAATGTGCTCGGTCGGCAAGAGATGAAGCAGGCGCATCCGGAGTTTTACGCCAACCATCGGCCGGATCTTAAGAGCTGGGAGTGGATCCCCTGTTACTCGTCTCAGGCGTTGGTCGACAACACGGTGAAATACGCCCGCACGGTGTTCGATACTTATCCCGACCTGAAGTATCTCTCCCTCTGGCCGAACGACGGGAGTTGGGCCGGCAACTTGTGCCAGTGCTACCTGTGTAAAGGCAAAAGCAGACCGGAACGAGGTGGTGAGGGCGAATTGTCGGATATTGTGTGGGGGTTCACCGAGCGCGTGGCCCGGGAGGTGTACAAGACGCACCCGGACCGGAAAATAATCAGCGGCGCGTATGGCACGGCCAAGTTGCCGCCGGAAAATATCGCCAGGTTCAGCCCCAATGTGATGGTGTGCATTGTCCAGCCCCGCTGTAATTTCAACGATCCTAAAGTGTACGCCCACTTTCTGGAGATCCGCAAGGGATGGCTGGACAAGCTGGCGCCGGGGAATCTGCATATTTACTGCCATTATCTGGACAGCTCGTCGCATCTGCCGGCCTATTACCCCCATGCGATTGCCGAGGATCTGCGTTCGTTGAAGGGCCTTTCACAAGGCGACTACATCGAGTTGACCGATGCGGGTTGCGAAGACGTTAAGAAGCGCTTCGACATGCACGCGCCCGCGTTTAATCATCTGAACGTGTACGTGACGACGCGTTATTACTGGGACGCGAATCAGGACATCGAGACGCTGCTGAACGAGTACTACGAGAAGTTTTATGGACCGGCGGCGAAAGAGATGAAAGCCTTCACCGAATATTCCGAGGCCAACTGGACGAAGATGCTCCATGACGCGGCGCCGATCGGCAAGGCGCTCGAATTGCTGGCGGCGGCGCGCAAGGCCGCCGGCGATGGCGTCTATGGCAAGCGTGTCGATCTGCTGTTGGATTACTGCGCGCCAATGACGAATCGGATGGCCAAACTGGCCAAGGGGCGGAGAATGGATCTGAAATTCACGGCGCCATCCTGCGGCAAGCCCCCGGTCAAACTGGACGGCAGACTGGATAAGGCGTTTTGGAAGGATTTGCCCGAGCATTCCCTGGTCGACCTGAAGACCGGCCAGGCGCCGACCAATGGATTGACGACGACCTTCCGCGTCGCCTGGTGCGATGACGAGGCGTTCTATTTCGGCATTCGCTGTGAAGAGCCGGAGATCAAGGGCCTGAACATCAAAACCAGTGAACCGGACAATCCTGTCGTCTGGGACGGGGACGACATCGAGTTGATCGTCGAGACCCAGCTGCACGCGTACTATCAGCTCGCCATCGGCCCGAACGGCGTGCTCGCGGACGCGGATCGCAAAGTCGACGATAACAATATCAATATGCTCTGGAACTCGGGCGCCAAGGCGGCCACGTACGTGGGCGATGGGTACTGGAGCATGGAACTGCGGGTGCCTGTGGCGGGCGACGAGGCGGCGACGACCACTCCATGGATCGGCATCGCGGGCCACAAGCCGACGGCGGAAAGTCCCTGGTATTTCAACCTCGGTCGGCAGCGCGTGCGGGGGACGGTTCGGGAATTCTCCGCCTCCGCGCCTCCAAAGACAAACAGAGGCTTTCTTGACCTGTGGAACTTCGGGCAGTTGAGCGTGAAGTAGAGGCACAAAATTCGAGCAGGGTTCAACGGTTCAATTCTGCGAAGTATGCCGGAACAGGGGCCGATACCGGGCAATAACAGCCCGGTCCGCGACGGGTGTGCCAACTGACGCGGGAGTCCGCAAGAGCGTAAACACAAGTGATGGCGGAATCGCAGTAAGCGTTACGTGAAGGACCGGGAAAAACACGGTGGACTCATACGGAGTGCAAGCGGGAGCGACCTTGATCGCTCCAGAAACGGTATTCTTAGTAAGGAGATAGCAGCGATGAAACGAGACTCGATGCACAGGGGCTTTGAATCACTCGGACAGACGGGCAACCGTCAGGCGAAACCACCGCCCGAAGAACCGGATACGGGAAATCTGCACGTCCGGGTCTGTGAGAGGCTTGGGCGGCAACGCCCAAGTCTACTCGGCAGCGGCACTACAATGAAGCAACGGCTGGCGAGCGGGCAGGTGCTCTTGGGCCTGGCGCAGGCGTTGCCTGCGGCGGGGATCGTGGAGAGCATGGCCTGTGGCTGGGATTTTCTATGGATAGATGGCCAGCATGGTCAGATAGACTACAACGCAATGTTAGACTGCCAGCGCACGGCGGATTCGTTGGGCCTCTTGACGATGCTGCGCGCGCCGACTCACGAGCCGGGGCTCCTGGGTCTCTACGCCGACATCGGCTCCAGCGCCATCATGGTGCCGCTCGTCAATAGCGTAGAGGAGGCTGGCCGCATCGTCGAGGGGCTGCGCTTTCCGCCACTCGGCAACCGCTCCTACGGCGGCGGGCGCCTGATCCTCCTGGAAGGTCCCGAGTACCACCGCCAGCGCGAGATGGTGGTGGTGGCTCAGATCGAATCCGTGGAAGCCGTCGAGGCGGCGGAAGAAATCGCCGGGATGGAAGGCATTGACGTTCTCTTCTTCAGCCCCGCCGATATGCGTGTGCGGATGGGCATCCCGCTCGGCACGCCAATCCTTGAACATGAGCAGTCGCGGTCCGCGATGAGAAGAACGGCCGAGGCGGCCCGGAAGGCGGGCAAGTACGCCGGCACGGTGGCGGGCGACGGTCCGTTGGCGCAGGCGGCGGTGGCGATGGGCTACCAACTGATTGCCGGCGGGGGTGATGCAGCTTTTCTGAGGGCTGCGTCCCAAACCAGGCTGAACGAACTGCAGACGGCGCTAAGCAAGAACAAGAAGAACGGAAGAAGCCGATGAAGACGAAACGTGAACCGATCATGGATGCTGCCAGAAGGGGTGTTAGCTGGTTGATCAGCCAACAGAATGCCGAGGGACAATTTGGCAACGAGGACGACGTCAACGCCTACTATAAGGATGCGTATCCACTTCGGATTGCCGGCGAACCGGCTGCCGCCGCAAAATGCATGAACTACTCGGTCAAGCGTTTCATGACGGAGGAAGGCGACTTCATGAACAGCCGGACCCAGCGCAGCGCGGGGTCGTACACCCGCTACTATTGCCAGATATACCCCAACTTTTGGTTCCTTCGCGGCGCCTGTGCGCTGAATCGGTTCGACTTGGCGCAACGCATTTTGGGTTTCCTGAAGACGTGTCAGGACGAAACCACTGGCGGAGCGTACTATGAAGTGGACCGGAAGTCTGGTCTTCTGGACTCGAACAGCACGGCCTGCATATGTCTGGGAGGCCTAATGTGCGGGGACCTCAATGCGGCAGCCAAAGCTGGGGATGCAATGTTGGCGTGGGCCCATATGCAAAAGGACCCAAACCGCTACTATCTGCGCTGGCAGCCCAAAGGGGCGCTGCAGACGCGTTTCGATGAGGACAAGTCCCTGTACTATGTGGTTGATGCAGAGAAGACGGGCCAATACTACTGGCAGGTTGGACTTCCACTGGTCGCGTTGGCCAAGCTATACACGGTGACGAAGGATGCGAACTACTTGAAGGGGGCGGTAAAAATATACGATTTTCTCATGTCGTGCCAGCCAGATGTGGTGGCGTCGTCACCGGTGGGAAAGCTGGGATGGGGCTCCGCCATTCTCTTCAATATTACCGGTGACTCGCGCTACAAAGAGACGAATCGCAAAATCACCGAATACATTATGAGCAAGCAGAACCCGGACGGTTACTGGCTTGCGCCGACATACAAGACCGTGAATGATCAGCCTCTGAGGATAACGACCGATCTGACTGGGGAATTCAGCGCCTGGCTGCTTGACTTTCTAACGGAACTGGGCTGACAGGGATCGGAGGGCGCAGGGTCCCTCATCAAAGGTGTGCGGTCAATAGACACGATCATCGGGAATCGAAACGTTGTAAAACCGTTTCGTTCAGTCACTCATCTGGTTCTTGCCGCCTGGTCGAGACCGAGCGGCGTATCTGGCATTTGCCGGACCGGTAAATCGCCGGTACCGCGACGTGTTTGCCGCCGCCCGGTCGTTCCGGCGCTTCGCGCCTCCACGCCCGACCGGTTCCCCCGTGCCAACCCGCGACGCCATCGTCCCGTCAATCCCTCTACAGCGCGGCCTATACTATCAGGTCGTCCTTGGCGCTTTCCAGCTCGCCCCTTCACCAAATCCGGATCGGAGCACCGACAAACGGCGCACACCGTGGGGGCTCTTTGCGATTCAGATGAAATAAGACTCTTTTTGCGTGGGGTCAAGTGGGGTCAAAGTGGGGTCAGATTCTGCGTCCGACAGAGGAGAAGTGAGCCGCGACAACGAGCGAAAACGAGCAAGGCGTTAGGCCAATAAGCACGATAAATGCTAGGAAACTAACGCATACTTGAAAGAAAATGGGTGGTAGAAGCGGCGGGACTCGAACCCGCGACCCGCTGATTAAGAGTCAGCTGCTCTACCAACTGAGCTACGCTTCCGAAAGCGAATGCCATGATGCACTCGGGAGCAAGATGTATACGTACTTTTCAGCGGCGAGGCAAGGTTAAAAAAGCACAGGTTAAAAAAGCACTGGTTAAAAAAGCACTGACCACCGAACGACCTCATAAATTCAATGGCTGTCCGTGCGGGCAATGTGCATAATCACGGCTTGCGGGCGGTAATGACGCCGCCGGCGGTTTGGTTGGAGAATCCGCGCATGGTTTCTAACAGCGACCAACAGTCCATGGATGTGAATTACATCGCGCATCTGGCGCGGATGAATCTCGATGCCGGAGAGGCGCGGCAGTTCCAGGCGCAGATGGACGGGATACTCGATTACGTGCGGCAATTGTCGGAACTGGACGTGGAGGGCGTAGAGCCAACGGCGCATGCGGCGCCGATTCAAAACGTTTTCCGCGAGGATCTGGCGCAGCCCGGTTTGACCCAGGAACAGGCGCTGGCCAATGCGCCGGCCCAGAGTGGCGGCCAGTTCATCGTGCCCAAGATCGTCGAGTAATTTAGGGGTGGGGGAACGCATGGCGGAACTTCCAATGCTGACGGCGCACGAGTTGCAGGACCGTTTGGTCAGTGGCGACTGTTCGTCCGTGGAAATTGTGAAGGAGTTGCTGGCGGCCATTCAGGAGGTGGACGGAACAATTCGGGGCTATTTGTCGGTTGATGCGGAGGATGCGCTGGCGCAGGCGCGCGCCGCCGATGCCGCCCGTGCCGCGGGCCGCAGGGGGCCGTTGCTGGGCATCCCGGTGGCGATCAAGGATGTGCTGAATGTCGCCGGCCAGCCTTGCGGCTGCGCCTCGAAAATTTTACAGGGTTATGTCGCGCCCTACGATGCGACGGCCGTCGCGGCTTTGCGAACGGCGGGCGCGGTTTTGCTTGGACGCACGAACATGGACGAATTCGCGATGGGTTCGACCACGGAGAACTCGGCTTTTCAGGTGACCCGCAATCCCTGGAGCCTGGAGCATGTCCCCGGCGGATCGAGTGGCGGCTCGGCGGCGGTCGTGGCGGCGGGCGAGGCGGTGGCGGCGTTGGGCAGCGACACGGGCGGGTCGATCCGGCAGCCGGCGGGTTTTTGCGGCTGCGTGGGACTCAAGCCCTCGTACGGCCGCGTTTCGCGTTACGGTTTGACGGCCTTCGCATCGTCGCTGGATCAGATTGGTCCGATGACACGCGACGTGCGCGACGCGGCCCGCCTGCTGGGTGTCATGGCCGGACACGATCCCCGCGATTCGACCTCGCTGCCCGCGCCGGCGGAGGATTACGAGGCGGGGTTGCCCGCTGCCGGCGGATTGCGCGGGATGCGGCTGGGTATGCCGCGCGAATACTTTGGCGGCGGACTGGATGCGGAGGTCGAGGCCGCGGTTTCCGCCGCGGTGGAGGAATGCCGGCGGCAGGGGGCCGAGGTGGTGGAGATCAGCCTGCCGCACACCCGCTATGCGATCGCCACCTATTACATTGTGGCCTGCGCCGAGGCCTCGGCCAATCTGTCGCGTTTCGACGGCGTGCGTTACGGTCATCGGACCGCCGTGGCCGGCGATGCGACAGAACTCTACCTGCGCAGTCGCGCGGAGGGTTTCGGGGCCGAGGTCAAGCGGCGCATTCTGCTCGGTACCTATGTATTGAGCAGCGGCTACCACGATGCCTACTATCTGCGCGCGCAAAAGGTGCGGACCCTGATCCGGCGCGACTTCGACGCGGCCTTCGAGCGCTGCGCTGCGATCGTTTGTCCGGTGGCGCCAACGGCGGCCTACCGGCTGGGCGCGACCGGCGGCGATCCACTGAAGATGTATCTGGGCGACGTTTTCACCGTGACGGCCAATCTGGCCGGGCTTTGCGGACTGGCGCTGCCCTGCGGATTCACGGCGGCGGGCCTGCCGGTGGGGCTGCAGTTCCTGGGTCCGGCGCTGGGCGAGGCGCGGGTGCTGCGCGCGGGGCATGCCTATGAGCAGGCGACAGTCTGGCACAGGCGGCGGGCGCCGCATGCGGCGGGCAAAGGGCGGGCGGAGGCGGGCGGAAAATGAGCGCTGCGCGTTACGAAGCGGTGATCGGACTGGAAGTGCATGTCCAACTCAAAACACGCTCCAAGATGTTTTGCAGTTGCGCGACCTCCTTCGGCGCCCAACCCAACACGAATGTCTGCCCGGTTTGCCTGGGCTATCCCGGCACGATGCCGGTGATGAATCGCGAGGCGATCCGGCTGACGGTGTTGAGCGGACTGATGCTGGGCTGCCGGATCAATCCACGCAGCAAGTTCGACCGCAAGAGTTATTTTTATCCCGACATGCCCAAGAATTACCAGATCACCCAGTACGACCAGCCGCTCTGCCTGGGCGGCGGCGTGGAGATCGAAGGCGCCGGCGGGCTGGCGACGGTGCCGCTGACGCGCATTCACCTGGAAGAGGACGTGGCCAAGAACATGCACTTCGCCACCTGCAGCGGAGTGGATTTCAACCGCGCCGGGTCGCCGCTGATGGAAATCGTCAGCGAACCGGCGATGCACACGCCAGAGGAAGCCGTGGCTTACCTGCAGGGTTTGAAACAGACGCTGATGTACGCGGGCGTAAGCGACTGTAATCTCGAAGAGGGGAACATGCGCTGCGACGTGAACGTCAGCCTGCGGCCGGCGGGCGCGACGGCGCTGGGCACGAAGGCGGAGTTGAAAAACCTCAATAGTTTCAAGAGCGTGCTGCTGGCGCTGCGGGCCGAAATCGAGCGGCAGGAGGAGCTGCTGCAGGCGGGCGGGCGCGTGGTTCAGGAGACCCGGCGCTGGGATGTGGAGGCCGGCGCGACGTTCCTGATGCGCACCAAGGAAGACGCGCACGACTACCGCTACTTCCCGGAGCCAGATTTGATGCCGGTGGTCTTGTCGGAGGCCCAGATTGCCGACTGGGCGCGCGGGCTGCCCGAGACGCCGCGGCAGCGCCGGGCGCGCTTCGCGAGCGAGTACAGCCTGCCCGAGTACGACGCCCGCGTGCTGGCGGCGGACAAGGCGGTGGGCGACTATTTCGAAGCCGCCGCGCGCGGATCGAAGGCGCCCAAGATCGTCTCCAACTGGGTGATGACCGAGATGCTGCGCCGGCTCGGCGAGACCGGCCAGGAGATCGCCGCGGTCAAGGTCACGCCCGCCGCGCTGGCTGAACTGGTTGAATTGACGGAGGCGGGCGCGATCAATTCCAACACGGCGCGCGAATTGTTCGGCGAGTTGTTCGCCAACGGCGGCTCGCCTCGGACGCTGGTGGAGACGCGCGGGCTGGCGCAGGTGAGCGACAGCGGAGCGCTGCAGGCGCTGGTGGACCAGGCGATTCGCGAAAACGCCAAGTCGGCGGAGGATTTTCGCGGCGGCAAGGCCGTGGCGCTCAAATTTCTCACGGGCCAGGTGATGCGTCTCAGCCGCGGCAAGGCCAATCCGCAGGTGGCGGTCCAACTATTGGAAGAGCGTCTGAAGAGGTAGCGGCCCGGCAATTCTTTTATCGAAGTTTTTTTGGTTGTGCGTTATCCATATAAGTGTATTGTAACTCCCATTGAATTATTGAACCCGGGTGCCAACGTATTTTCGTGAGGCTCGCTGAAAAAAACATCATGAAACATCGCTCATTACTGGTGGGTGTTCCGCTTCTGGTGTCCGCCCTGGCATTGATCGGCGTGGCCGACCACCACCCGGAAGACCCGGATACCGACGGCGACGGCATGCCGGACGCCTATGAACTGTTCTTCGGCCTCAATCCCGAAAATTGCGCCGATGCCCATCTGGATTCTGACGGCGATGGGTTGAACAACCTGCAAGAGTCCGTTAAGATGGTCGATCCGCGGGCACCCGATACCGATCTCGATGGATTCGTCGATTCGATTGACTCCAATCCGATCAGCCGCGCCTATATTCAGTGGGGCGCGCCTCAATTCACGACCGGGGATCGCTACGATTATGTGCGTCCGGAATGGTGCCTGGGCGCGTACAAGACAGGCGGCGAATGGCTTGTGGACATTGCGACGACGCAATCGGCCTGGCATGTGGCGGCCACGGAACCGCCGGATATGGGAAGCCTGTCCGTCGAGCTTGACCGGACAATCCTGACAAATAATCTGCGCTACGCCGTGCATTATCTGGACACCAGCAATTCTTCGCTCTACGTGGACTTGCTGGATACCAACGGCGCGGTTGTCGGCAACGGCGATCTTTTCGGCAACCTGATGACGGGCAGTAATCAGGAAGCGTTCGTGCGTTTGGACCTGCCGTTGGTTGAGTGTACCAATGCCGCCGTTGTTCAACTTCGGCGCGGAACCGGCGAGGTGACGGTTTTCGAAAGTCAGTTATATGTCGACGAGGACGGAGATGAACTCGATGCCGATCAAGAACGCCAGATTGGAACATCGGATTACATGGTTTCGACCGACGGCAGCGGAATTACCGATTATGACGAATGTTTCGGCGGCGGAAGTTCCACCAACAGTCCTGGCGTCGGGAATTCATCCAATCATCCGGAAGTCGGGGATGACGACAACAACCCAGGCAACGGCAACAATCACGGACAGAACGACGAACCCGGTGTGATTTACGTCGATCAGGCGAAAGGCAACGACAATTTCACTGGCCATTCACAGCACATTTCCGCCCATAAAGGGCCGAAAAAGACCATTCACGGCGGGCTTTCGATTGCTTCCCCAAACGACATCGTCATCATCAAGTCCGGCAATTACCATGAGGACCTGAACATTCAAGGCAAAGGCGTGACGGTGAAAATCGAAGGAACCGTAAGATTGTAGAGAGTGTAAAACGTGGAGATTAAGAAAGCATGAAAACAGCGCAAATTACAACGTCAACGCTTGCCCTTTTAATTGCATTTTCCGCCCAGGCGAACGATTTGTTCGTGGATAACGCGACGATCATAAAAGACGCCACGGTCATGGGGAGCCTGTATTTCCCAAGGGGCAGCACGGCAACCGGGGGAACAATCACCACCAACGACAATTATCGCATTCATACATTCACGAATGTGGGGACCAATAATTTTGTCGTGACTGGTGACGCACTGACCTGCGATGTGTTGATTGTGGCGGGCGGCGGTGGAGGCGGCTCTGGTTATGCTTATCAGGCTTACGGTGGTGGCGGTGCAGGTGGTGTAACTAATCTCGCATCTTATGTGGCAAGTGGATCGGTAAGCGTTGTTGTTGGCGCTGGCGGCAGTGGAGGTGATATGTGGGGGGGAGTGAATGGAAGCAATAGCGCATTTGGATCGGCGACCGCTTTTGGTGGTGGCGCCCCCAGGATGACGAACGGGGCCAGCGGTGGTTCTGGCGCTGGCGGTGGCTCGCAACCGGATTATTTGGGAGGAAGTGGCGTTGATGGACAAGGACACGCTGGCGGGAGCAGTTATTTGAGTTCAGGCTATGCCGCGGCTGGCGGCGGTGGCGGAGTTTGGACGGTGGGCGCCAACGGAGCCGTAAATGCCGGCGGCGCCGGCGGGTCGGGCGTAACCAATTCAATATCCGGTTCTCCTGTGGTTTATGGTGGTGGCGGTGGCGGCGGTGGCTTCAATTGGAATGCAGGCGCTGGAGGTTCAGGTGGCGGCGGCGGCGGCGGCAGAATGGCCGCCGGATCGCCAGGAACAGCCAATACTGGCGGTGGCGGCGGCGGTGGTGCGGCCAATGGCGCTACCCCTTGTGCTAATGGCGCAGGCGGTTCCGGCATCGTGATCGTGAGATATGCGATAACCGGTTCCACCAATACAGCCGCTTTGTCAATTTCCGCCAACGGCATCATGCAATCCAGCGCCTCCAGTACCAACGTCTTCATGGGCAAGATGGATATTCAATACATACCTCGCAAGGGCGATTTGGATATGGGTTGTTACACAAATCAGTGAGCCGGAAGTATGGATGACAGACAACAACCATGAACCATCAAGCGTCTCTTAATAAATTGAAAACTCCGCTTGCCGGAGCGGTCGTTTGGCTATGCCTGGCGTCAAACCATGCACTCGCCCAAACTCCTCAATGGTGGATCACTCGCGGGGTGTTGAATCAAAACCCGGCGCAGGATTATACACCGGTCAATCAAGGGCAACTCAAGTGGTTGGCGTCGAATGCCTATGCGGAAGTGAGTCGGACAATCGGGCCGGACACCGGTCTTACCGCCCGCATCAACGCCTTTTCGACAACCAACAATTACTTCCCGGTCAATATCGGACAGGTAAAACATCTTGCCGCCCCATTTTACGACCGCTTATATGCATTCGGGTTGACCAATTCTCTGCCGGCGGGAATACAGGGACATTATCCATGGGACGGAAAACCGGAAACGAACGACTTCGCCATGGTCAATATCGGCCAGGCGAAATACGTGTTTAGTTTCGATTTATCGGTTGATTCGGATCATGACTCTCTGCCGGATTGGTGGGAGATCGCGAACTTCGGCGGCACGAACAACTGCGCGCCTGATGACGACCCAGACGGCGACGGATACACAAATCTGGAGGAATACCAGGCCGGGACTGTTCCGACCAACCCGGACACCGACCCGCCGGCCGTTTCCATTCAAACGCCAGTCAACGGAACGAGGGTTGTATGGGTGCCGTGAAATTATCCAAGGTTTTGTTTTTGCTTACTGTTTCGTTTTGTGTACTGGGGTACGCTCCAAGGACTCATGCTTATCCAGCACCCATTCCGAACGTGGATTTTCTTGATCCTGCTGGTTTTCTCGAGACTGCTCGTTATTGGGGTACTCAGTGGGAAGGCGGGTATGGTTCTTCTTGTGGCACATATTCTTATCCTTCGTGGTTGTGTTCTTGGGGGGGTGTTGAAGCTTCAGGGGAGACGTTCGATGAGATGTACATGAATTGGATGTCTGCCTCAGGTTGGGTTCCTACGTCTCATCCGGACACCAATAACCCGGCCCGCCCTGACTGGACAAGAGAGCCCATTAATCCCGTCAATGGTGCGGTCGTTGAGGAGTGTACGGACCTGGGCATTCCCGCTCCGGGAATCGACTTGGTCTTCGGCCGCATATATAACAGTGTCTTCTCGAACAACGACGGTCCTCTGGGGCGCAAACGGACACACACCTTCAATTGGCGCATAACCGGATCGGACCCAACGTTCAAGGTTCGTACCGGCGATGGCTCCGAGTATGGTTTCGACTATGTTTTGCATACGACAGGCGTTTTTCGTTGTTCTCTGGAGAATGCCTGGGAACTCAGACAGGCTGCAAATGGAACCTTCACGCTGATCTTAGAGTCAGGGAAGAAGCTACAGTTCGGTACGAATGGTCTGCTCACGGCCATTCAGGATCTCGTAGGCAACGCGGTTAACCTCAGTTATAGCAACCATCCCCTCGGGACGGTTCTATCCCGTGCCGAACACAACAATGGCCAGTATCTGGCCTTCGCGTATGACACGGGTGCCCATATTACATCCGTATCGACCCCCACCACAAACTGGTATCTGACGCTGGCCTACGATTCCGTTGGCCAACTCACCAATGTGGTCCGCCATGGCGCGACCTGGCAGACGGTCGTCTCCTACGATTACGCGGCCGGTACGACGGGTCGGCTTACCAGTATTCATCGGGCCGACGCCGCGATTACCCATTACAGTTACGATGCCAACACGGGGTTAGCCGTGGGCATGGTCATGGATTCCACTGGGTACGCGCACATCGTCTCCACCTGTCCCACTGCCGGAACTGCCATCGTTACTTACCAACGCGAAGGGACTAATCTGCCGTTCGCATACGAATTCGATCCCAGTACCATGCGCGTGAACCGGCGCAGCGGACCCGACGCCACGAACAACCCCGTCGAGCGTCGACAGTACGATCCTCATTTCCTGGACGTCACCAACCTCGTTTCCGACGACGCGGTCACCGGCGAACACCTCGAACTATGGACGCAATTCGACACCCAACACAATCCAACAAACTTCGCCATAGGTTATAACACCACGCCCTCCAACTTCTGGATGTTCGCATGGTACACCAACCTGGCATTACCCACCGCTGTAGTCGATCCCGACAACGTTCGACAGACCTTCGCCTACACTAACGGACTGTTGACTGCGGCAGGTGTTTCGCTTGGCGTTTCCACGGCTACCACGGTTTTTGCCTGGTCCACAAACGGGTTGCTCCTGGCCGTCACCAACGCCGACGGCCAGTGGTTGAAGTGCGCCTACGACAACTACGGTTTTGCGACCTCTGCCATTCCTGCCGCCGGTCCTGCCGCGACATTCGAGAACGACCGGTTCGGCCATCTTCTCAGCGTGACAATGCCCGGCAACGGCACTACCCGCGTCACCCGGTGTACGACGGACGAACGCGGCCTCGTCCACGGCATCGCCTACCCGGACGGCATACAGGAAAGTTTTGCCTATGATGTCGCCGGAAGACTGACCAATGCCGTTGACCGCCTCGGACGAACAACCACCTGCACCTGGCTGCCCAGCCGCAAACTGGCCTCCGTGACCCGCGCAGGCACCACAGTCCAGTGCCAGTATGACAACCAGTTCAACCTTCTGACGATCCTCGATCCCCTCAACCGCGCCGTCGAACGTTACACCCTTGATGCCCGCGACCGTCCCGTAAAGGTGGCAAACGTCGCCTCCCAGCAGATGACCGTGGCCTACGGACTTGGCGGCTTGGTGCGCGCCGTGACCCGCTTCGACGGCACCACGGTCAGCAACTGTTACGACGGCGACATGCGACTTGTGGAGCAAACCTTGCCCGGTCTGACCAACCGATTCTCGTACAGCCATGCCGGCCGCTTGGTGTCCGCCTCCAGCATCCAGCCGCAAACCTCCAGTCTGTCCAACTTCTTCGATTCTGCCGGTCGCCTCACGGGCACGGTCGCCTCCGCGGCTGGCGTTTCAGCATCGTGCGCTTGGAAATTATCCCCAGCCGGGTTTGTTACCAATGTTGTTTCGCCCGCCGGAGTGCTGGCATGGACGTACGATTTGGCCGGCAGAGCCTCTTCCGTCACCTCGTCGGTCGGCCAATGGAACTGGACCTACAACACCAACAATGGACTGGCCAAGACGATGACCGGCCCGAATGGAATCACGGCCTCGTGGGCTTATGACATCCTCGACCGACTAACCAATGCCGCTTGGGCGAACACCAACGGCGTCGTTGTTCGCAGTTGGCATTACACGTACGACGCTGGCAGTCGCGTGACCAGCGTCGGTCGCGAGGACGGCAGCACAAATGGTTACACGTACGACGACCTCGACCGTTTGACCTCCGAGACCCGCCCGGACGGCTCGGCGATCTGGTCCTATGACCTTGCCGGGAACCGCATCGGACGCACGGCGAACCTGGGCGGGCGCTCGGTCACGATCACGAATATACTCGACGCCAGCGACCGCTTGCTGGGCTCGTCCGTCCTTTCAACTAACCTTGCATGCGTCACGGAGGTGCAGGGCGTCTCGTCCGAAACCATCGGCACCGACGACCGCTTCGGGCAACTTTGGGTGAGCAACATCGTGGCGGTGACGCCAACGGTCTCCGGCTCGAACTTCTGGGCGACGATGTCGCTGGGCGTCGGTAGTCAACGAGTCGTGGCAGCCGTTCGTGACGCTGCCGGTAATGTGGGTTACGCCACAAATTCATTCTGGGCCACGGTGGTGACGAATGCCACGTACGGTTATGACGCAGCGGGCAACACCACCAACATCGTGTACCGCGGCACGGACTACTCCGATACGCGGTCACTCACATGGGACGGTGCGTATCGTCTGACCAGTGTTGCGACGAACGGCGGTGTCGCCGAGAACTACGGATACAACACGTTCGGCCAACGCACCTGGACGGCCTGCGGCGGCGTCACGAACTGGCATGTGTACGACGGCCCGCACATCGTGGCCGATCTGAACGTCACGGGAGGCGTGGTTAGGGCCTACGTCTATGGGCCAGGGATCGACAACATCCTGGCGATGAAGGTAACGACCGGGGGCACGGCCCGGACGTACTTCTACATCACGGACCGGTTAGGCAGCGTCCACGCGCTGACGGACAATTCCGGCGTCATCGTCGAACAATACCGGTATGACGCTTGGGGCCGGGTGCTTGGGGTGTCCGACGGCGACGGGAAACCGCTGGCCAAGTCGGCCGTGGGCAACCGCTACCTGTGGCAGGGGCGCGAGTATTCTTGGGCGACAGGTCTCTACTACTTCCGGGCGAGATTCTACGACCCGATCACGGGGCGGTGGCTCTCCAATGACCCCATCGGGATCAGCGGCGGGCTCAATCAGTATTGTGCTTTCGATAATGACCCAATCAACAAAATCGATCCTTCCGGATTATACGGAGTAGATGTTCATTTTGGATGGACGCGCCGGTGGGCCATCGCTGCTGGCATCTCTCGACATGATTCTTGGCTTATTGCCGAGTTTGATCAAGGGATGGATGAAGGGGCACTCGGGCCTTTCACTCTTGAAGGCAATCCGCATCATTTCCAGAATTATCTGGGCAACAGACGGCAAAACGACGTCTTCAATGATGCCATTCGCGCGGCCGATGCAGGTGATATATCAGGCTTTGGACAAGCCCTACACGAACTGCAGGATACCTTTGCCCATGCTGGCTGGCCAGGGTTCCATTTGCCTGACCCATTCTCGCCGGACACGTACGCCCCGACATCTCTAAGAGACCGTACTATGCAGAATCTCGTTGGGCGGGCGTTGTCTTACTGGCAATGGCAGAATCCTTCAAAATGCGATAAGTAGGCGTTATGCATGGACTAACCAAATTCCTTAGTGTGTCGGCACTGCCACTGTTGTGGACGTCTCTCGCTGTCTTTATCATCATGATGGCAGGGTGGTGGTTTCATGGCGTTCAGAACGGGTTCCTCGCCGCATTCGGGACACTTGGATTTCTGCTTAGCATTTTTCTCGGGGGTGGCATTGTGTTGCGAAATTGTTACCGGGTTCGGTACGATTTCCGGATGACATTCGCTGCGATATTGTTGTTCAGTTCAGTCGCAGCATTAGGGGTGTGGTTGCTTTTCGCAGACTCGGAAATGCAGACTAGCGGACAAACTTTGACCTGGGCCATGGTTCCCAATCTACTAGCATGCGGCACGAAAGTTATGCTCTTGCCGGTGATCCTCTTGAGTCTCCTGTTTTCCGTCTCGTATGTTGTCGCCATGCGCTTCAATAGGCGCCGCCACAATGGTGCGACAAAAGAAAGTGGTAGAAGACATGAGATATGCAAATGATGTCGGTATGTCGAAACGTACCTCTGCGGCTACTGATCAGCATTCCTGAAACCTGAACACCGAAGGCTTTTTGCGGCATTTCTTCAGTATCTCGGGAGGAATATGGCGTGACGGGTAACGACGAATATGTATTGGAAGTCCTCCAAGAGGAGGGGCTGATCACCGCCACGCAGGCCGAAGACGCCCGCAAGCTCGAGACGTCCGAGGGGGCCTCGCGGATCGACGCCATGATCGCCGCCAAGATCCTGGAAGAGCACGATGTGCTGCAGGTGCTCGCCGCCCGTTTCGGGATGGAGATGATCAGCCTGTCGAATCACCCACCCTCCCCGGAAATGCTGGCTGCGCTGCCGTCCGATGTGGCGCGCAAGTACAAGGTGATTCCCGTTTCCAAGCGCGACAACACCCTGACGGTCGCGATCGGCGATCCGCTCGACGTGGATACTTTGGACAGCCTGCGCTACGTGCTGAAGTGCCCGGTCGAGGGTGTGGTTGCGCCACCGGCGGAGATCAAGGCGGCGCTGGACCGCTACTACGGCGCCGAGACTTCCATGGAGACGATGATCGACCAGTTGGCCGAGGGCACGGTGGACATGGTGTCGTCGGGCACGCCGGACATCGTCCAGCAGACCGAAGTGACCGAGTCGGATGTCCCGATCATCAAACTGGTGAGCCTGATCATTTTCGAGGCCTATCGCAACCGGGCCTCGGACATCCATCTTGAACCGATGGAAAAGCGCTTCCGGGTGCGCTACCGCATCGACGGCGTGCTGCATGAAGTGGACAGCCCGCCGAAACGCCTGCAGTCGGCGATCATCTCGCGCGTCAAGATCATGGCCAACATGGCGATCTCGGAGAAGCGCGTGCCGCAGGACGGACGCATCCAGGTCAACATCAAGGGGCGCGAACTCGATCTGCGCGTTTCGTCGGTGCCATCGAGCCACGGCGAGAGCATCGTGATGCGTATTTTGGACAAGCAGAACCTGGCGCTGGGGCTGCCGAAACTGGGCTTCCTGGCCGACGACCAGGAAACCTTCACCCGCCTGATCGGGCTGCCCGACGGCATCCTGCTGGTGACGGGGCCGACCGGCTCCGGCAAGACGACGACGCTTTACGCCTGTCTAAACTTCGTGAACCGGCCCGACCGCAAGATCATCACCGTCGAGGATCCGGTCGAATATCAGATGCCCGGCATCAACCAGGTGCATGTGCGCGAGAGCATTGGGCTGACCTTTGCCGTGGCCTTGCGCTCGATCCTGCGCCAGGCGCCGAACATCGTGATGATCGGTGAAATCCGCGACAACGAAACGGCGCGCATTGCGACGGAGGCGGCGCTGACCGGTCATCTGGTGTTCAGTACGCTGCATACGAACGACGCTCCGAGCGCCATCGCCCGCTTGATCGACATCGGCGTCAAACCGTTCCTGGTGGCATCGTCGCTGCGCGCCGTGGTGGCCCAGCGGCTGGTCCGCAACATGTGCCCCTATTGCAAGGAAGAGTACAAGCCGATTGCGTCCGAACTGCGCCTGCTGGGGGCGGCGGCCGAACAGTTTGCCGAAGTGCAGCTCTACCGCGGACACGGCTGCAACAAGTGCGCGCTGACCGGGTACGGCGGCCGCAGCGGCATCTTCGAGATTTTCCTGATCACCGACGAAATTCAGCGCATGATTTTCGAAAAGCGCCCGGCCACCGATCTGCGCGCCCGCGCGCGCGAACTCGGCATGCGCACGCTGCGCGAGGACGGCTTGCGCAAGGTTGTCTCGGGGATCACGACGTTGGACGAGGTCATGCGTGTCACCATGGGAGATTTCGACTAATGGCTAACGTTGAAATGAGCGAACTGCTGCAACTCGTTGTGGACGAGGGCGCTTCGGATTTGCATCTGGCCGTGGACGCCCCCCCGATTTTGCGCATCAATGGCGGACTGCAACCGCTGGACTTGCCGGCCCTGACGCCGGAAGACACCGAGCGGCTGATGAAGAGCATCACCTCGGACGATCATCAGCAGCGCGTCCGGCAGAACGGCGGCACGGATTTCGGCTTCAGTTTCAACACCCAGGCGCGCTTTCGCGTGAGCGTTTTGAAAACCAAGGGCCATGTGGGCATGGTTCTGCGCCAGATTCCCTCGAAACTGCTGTCGCTCGAATCCATCGGCCTGCCCCTGCAGATCAAGGAATTGCTTTTCCGCCCGCGCGGCCTGATCCTGGTCACGGGTCCGACCGGATCCGGCAAAACGACCACGCTGGCCAGCATGTTGAATGTGATCAACATCGAGCGGGACTGCCACATCATCACCGTCGAGGATCCGATCGAGTATTATCATCAACATCGCAAATCCATCGTGACCCAGCGCGAAATCGGGGTTGACGTTCCGAACTTCGAGGAGGCCATCAAGCGCGGCCTGCGCCAGGACCCGGACGTGATGCTGGTGGGTGAAATGCGCGACTTGGAAACCATGAGCGCGGCGATCACGGCGGCCGAGACCGGACACCTGGTGTTCGCGACGCTGCATACGACCGGCGCCGCGCGCACCGTGGACCGCATCGTGGACGCCTTTCCCACCGACCGGCAGGCCATGATTCGCACGCAGCTTGCATCGAGCATCGTGGCGGTAATCTCGCAGCTCCTGCTCGTGCGGGCCGACGGACCCGGGCGCGTGGCGGCCTTCGAGATCATGATTTCCACGCCGGCCATCCAGTCGCTGGTCCGCGACAACAAGACCTTCCGGATCACCTCGGAAATTCAGACCGGCGCCAAATACGGGATGATCACGCTGGACGCGTACCTGATGGACCTTTACCAGGCGGGGAAGATTCGCTACGAGGACTTGATCACGAAGGCGCAGGATTCGGAGTCCATCGTCCAGAAACTGGAAGAGACTCAGCGAAAGCGCAGGTAGTTGCACGATGGCCACAGCAACACAAAACGAACCACTGCTTCAGATGCTGCTCGACCACGGGGTGGTCAGCGCCGAGCAGGTGCAGGACATCCGCGAGGAGCAAACGCGCAGCGGCAAGCCCTTTCGCGACGTGATTCTCAACATGGAGATCCTGACGGAGGCCGAACTGCTCCAGCTGGTGGCCGAGGGGCTCGGCACGCGGGTGATAAACCTGCCGGCGACCGACATCCCCCCCGACGTGATCCACATTATTCCAGCCAGTGTGGCGCGCATGTACAACGTGGTGCCGGTGGAAATGGGCAACGATTCGGTCACGCTCGCCACTCACGATCTGATGAGCCCGGCCACGCTCGACGAATTGCAGTTCGTGCTGTCGCGGGACATCTCCCTGGTGATGGCGCGCGAGGACGACTTGAAAATGTGCGTCAACCAGTTCTACGGAGACGAAAGCGCGCCCGTGACCGAGATGCTTTCCGCGCTGGAGTCGGAATTCGAAGCCACGGAACATGTGGTGGAGATCGGCAAGGAAGGCGTGAACGAGAAGTTTGTCGAGGAAGCCGCCAGTTCGGCGCCGGTGATCAGGTTCGTCAACCTCGTGCTCTACCAGGCCGTCACCGACCGCGCCTCGGATATTCATTTCGAGCCGTTCGAGAACGAGTTCAAAATCCGCTACCGCGTGGACGGCGCGCTCTATGAAATGGCGCCGCCGCCGAAACGGCTGGCGCTGCCTGTCATTTCACGCATAAAGGTCATGTCCGGTTTGAACATCGCCGAACGCCGTCTGCCGCAGGACGGACGTCTTCAAATGAACGTGGCCGGCCGCCAGATCGACTTCCGTGTTTCGTCCCTGCCCACCCAGTTCGGCGAAAGCGTGGTGCTGCGCGTGCTGGACCGGGGCATCGTCTCGCTCGAACTGGAAAATCTTGGCATGCCCGACGACCTGTACCAGGGCATCGTGCAGGACATCGAAAAACCGAACGGTATTTTCCTGGTGACCGGGCCCACGGGTTCCGGCAAGACGACCACCCTCTATTCGGCCTTGCGGCGCATCAATCGCATCGAGAACAAGCTGCTGACGGCCGAGGATCCGGTCGAGTACGAGATCGACGGCATTGTGCAGGTGCCGGTCAGCGATAACGTCGGCAACAGCTTCGAACGCGTGCTGCGCGCCTTCCTGCGCCAGGACCCCGATGTCCTGATGATCGGCGAAATCCGCGACCTGATCACGGCCCATATCGCCATTCATGCCTCGCTCACCGGTCACCTGGTGTTCAGCACGCTGCATACCAACGACGCCGCGGGCGCGATCACGCGCTTGATCGACATGGACGTGGAACCGTACCTTATTTCATCCACTCTCGAAGCCGTGCTCGGACAGCGGCTCGTGCGCCGCATCTGCGAACAATGCAAGACCGCCTTCCGGCCGGAACAGAAGCAGCTGGACCAGCTGGGACTGACCGAAGCCGATGTCGGCGACCGGAATTTTTGCTATGGCGCCGGATGCACCCACTGCAACGGTTCTGGTTACAGGGGGCGCAAGGGCATTTACGAGTATCTGAGCATCTCGGACCCGATCCGGGATCTGATCAACCAGCGGCAGCCGACGCTCATCATCCGCCAGCGCGCCATCGAACTGGGCATGCGCACGCTGCGCCAGGACGGAATACGCAACATCCTCGACGGTTACACGACCGTGGACGAAGTGATCCGCTACACCTGAGCCATTTTGCGGCAAAGATTTCTGTTGACAATGCGCGGAGAAACCTATAACCTCGCGTCACATTTGATTGGCGCCCTGGAAAATCCGGCTTTTTTATCCCACGCACCTTGTTTTCATGCGGCTCTTTAACGGCATTTTCCAAGACGGGACAGGCGTCGGTATTCGCTGAAATTCCCCTAATTTCATGCATTGCAATTAATTCTAAAGGTTGTTCAAGGCGTTAGATTGCATGTCAGATGCGAATAGCAACGGTTGTGTTCGCTGTTCTTCCTTCAGTCTAGCAGCCTTCAGCCTATCAACCTGACTGGAGCGTTCCCCGTGCTGCGTGTGGCTTTGACTGGCGGCTTGGCGTGCGGCAAAAGCGTTTGCGGACGGTTGTTTGCCGGACACGGCGCCGCCGTGATCGATGCCGACGAGTTGGCGCATGACCTGTTTGCGCCGGGGCAGGCGGTGCGCGAGGCGGTGATTGCGGCCTTTGGGCCCGGCATTCTGGCGGGCGACGGAGCTGTCGATCGCCGCGTTCTGGGAAAACTGGTTTTTGACGATCCCGCGGCGCGGAGGAGATTGAACGAACTGACGCATCCCGCCGTGCTGAAGGAACTGAAAAGCTGGGCGGACGGTTGCGAGTCCCGAGGTCAGCGGGTGGCCATGGCCCAGATTCCGCTGCTGTATGAGGCGGCACAGGCGCCGTTCTGGCAACGGGTGGTGTGCGTGGCCGCGCCGGAGGCGGTGGTGATCGAACGTTTGCGTGAGCGTGGCCTGGAAGAAACCGAAGCGCGTCGTCGTCTGGCGGCCCAGTGGCCGGTGCTGGACAAGATGGAACGCGCCGATTATGCGATTTACAACGCGGGCGCAATGGACCTGCTGAAGGAGCAAGTTGAGCGTGTCTGGCGTTGTCTGAGGAGTGAAGAACATGAATGAAGAACGACCTGATATGGGACGCGAAGGATACGGAAACCGGATGCCGCGACGCCGCGGACGTCCGGTGCGGCGCCCGCCTCATCCGTTTCAGCCGCGCGTAATCCGCATGACGCCAGAAGAACTGGCCGCGCAGTCGGCCGGACAGCTTGCCGCCCAGCAGCAAGCCGGCGAAGGCATGTCGCGCGGGCCTGAACAAAACGGCGCAATCGATCCCCAGGCCCACGGTTATCGCGGCCCCGATCGTCCCCCCATGTTTCCCCCCGAGGGAGGAGCGGCTGGTTCCGCCTATCCCAACACCGCCGCCCCGGCCCCCGCGGCGCCGGCGGCCGTTTCGGAAGAAGGCGCGGCCCAGGCCGCCGGCGCGAGCGGGACAGCCGCACCGGCCGCAGCGGCGCCGCCGACCGGCGGTTATTCGCCGACCAACGGCTATGGACCCAATGGCGGTCAGCCAGGCGATGGCGGTCAGCCCAATAACGGCGGCTATCCGCCGCGCCGGATGCAGGGAACTCCCAGCGCGCTCGATTTGACCGAGCTGGAAGCGCTCTCGGTTCCAGAACTGCACAAGATCGCCGAAAGCTACGGCCTGATCGAACTGGGCGCCTTGCGCAAGCACGAGTTCATCTTCGAAATTCTCAAGGCCAACGCGCGTGTCGGAGGCTCGATTCACGGCCAGGGCGTGCTGGAAATCCTTCCCGACGGGTTCGGCTTTCTGCGCTCTCCGAACAACAACTACCTGCCGTGTCCCGAGGACATCTATATTTCGCCCTCCCAGGTCCGGCGCTTTGCGATCCGCACGGGCGACCGGGTCGAGGGCGAGATCCGCTCCCCGCGCGAGAAGGAACGCTTCTTCGCGCTGCTCAAGGTCTCCCGGATCAACGAGACCGATCCGGAAAAAAACCGCAACCGCGTGCCGTTCGAGAACCTGACGCCGCTCTTTCCCGACCGGCGGTTCATTCTCGAAACCACGCCGGAAGAGCGCTCCATGCGCGTTATGGATCTTTTCACGCCGATCGGCATGGGGCAGCGCGGGCTGATCGTGGCCCCGCCGCGCACCGGCAAGACGGTGCTGCTCCAGAAGATCGCCAACAGCATCACGGCCAACCACCCCGAGGCCTACTTGATTGTGCTGCTGATCGACGAGCGGCCCGAGGAGGTTACCGACATGGAGCGCAATACCAAGGCGCATGTCCTGAGTTCGACCTTCGATGAGCCGCCCGAGAGGCATGTCCAGGTGGCCGAAATGGTCATCGAAATGGCCAAGCGCATGGTCGAATGCGGCAAGGATGTCGTGATTCTGCTCGACAGCATCACCCGCCTGGCGCGAGCCTACAACACCCTGCAGCCGCACAGCGGCAAGATTCTCTCCGGCGGCGTGGACTCCAACGCGCTGCACAAGCCGAAGCGCTTTTTCGGCGCGGCCCGCAACATCGAAAACGGCGGCAGCCTTTCGATCGTGGCCACGGCGCTGGTGGACACCGGCAGCCGCATGGACGAGGTCATCTTCGAGGAGTTCAAGGGCACGGGCAACATGGAGCTTGTGCTTGACCGGACGCTGGTCGACAAGCGCATTTTCCCGACGATCAACATCGAGAAGTCCGGCACCCGCAAGGAGGAACTGTTGATTCATCCCGACGAACTCAGCCGCATCTGGGTCCTGCGCAAGGCCATCAGCGGCGTGCCCGCCGTCGAATCCATGGAGTTGATCCTCAACCGCATGAAGAAGACCAAGAGCAACGCCGAATTCCTGATGGCCATGAAGGAATAGGGCGGGCGGGTGGAAGGTGGAGGGTGGAGGGCGAATTTGTCCGTCATGTAACGCATGAGCCCTCTGAGTATTGACCACGCTTACCGGATTTGACTTCTACCTTCAAACCTCCACCCTGCACCCTTACGAGACTTCAGCTCTTCAGAAAACGAAGATGTGGAAGCATGGACGCAGGCGTACAAGCGGTTGAAACGGATGGTCAGAAATGTGACGCAGGCCTCGCTGGGCGAATTGCGCAACCATGTGCGAAGCCGCCGGGCAAACTCGGTCGCCCAAAGAAACTTCGCCCACCGTCGCCCCGTCTAGCCCAAGTTCACACTTCCTGATCCCGTGCTGTAATTACGCATGTTTTTGCGAACTGCCCGGAAAATGACATGGCACTTTTTGACGCGTGACAAGTAAAGCGGCGTGGTGAATTCTTTGGGGCGAACAAACGGTCCCACAAAGG
>CAIYGI010000225.1 GCA_903925685.1 uncultured bacterium | reverse complement strand
CGATCAGCGCACTCCTCGCAGATTTAACCCACGCCGCTTTTTACCACCCTGAAACCGGCGCGCGTTTGATCTACGAACTCGCCTGATAAATACCAGAAAAGTGCCAACTCATTTTCCTCCGAGATCAGGAAGTGTGATGTTAGTTTCATTTTCCGCCTTTCTTTTTGAACGTTTCCTCCTGTCCTTCAGAAGGAACGGGAATAACACGTATCATAAAAACGTAACACCATGCAACCACAAAACGCTCGCGCAAACCTGTCTTTCAGAAGGGAGGATCAGGGCAGCCGAACCCCGGTGGTTCCGGCTGCGAGCGAGACGTGTTTCAGACCTTTGACGGCTTTCAGGCGGGTGACGATGGCGGCAATTTCATCCGGCTTGCCGTGGACCGCCACGATCTCGAGGCAGTTGTCGTGATCCAGGTGGATGTGCTGCGTAGAGAGGATGGCGTGATGGCAGTCGTGCTGGACGTCGGTCAGTCGTTGGAGGATGTCCCGCTTGTGGTGGTCGTAGACGAGAACGATGGCGCCGACGACTTCCTGACCCGCCTGCCATTCCGTTTGAACCAAAGTGGCGCGGATCAGGTCGCCGACGGCTTTGGAGCGAGTCGGACAACGCTCGGCCTTGATCTTCCGGTCGAACTCAGCCACCAGATTCTTATCGAGCGATACGCTGAAACGGACTAAAGGCATATCATCCTCGTCGGAGAACAACGATACCAGTGTTTGGCCCCTACCGCAAGGCATTGGCGCCCCGACAGGCATTGGCGCCCCTTGATCATAGGGCCCACCCAATCAGTACGATCCTGAGCGTGCCGCCAACAACCAGCGCTGTCAAGAGCATGACCGCCGCGGCTTTCAACATGTCTTTTACGCCCAATTCTTTGAGCAACACCGCGAACGTGGCCACGCAGGGAAAATACAATGCCAGAATCGTCACGGCGATAGTCAGTTGTTCGGGGGTGAGCGCCAATGGAACCAGCATCCCCACGGCGAGATCCTTGCGCAGAAAACCGGCCAGCAAAGCGGGAACCGCTTCGCCGGGCAGACCAAACCAGACTTTCATGAACGGCGACATTAGGCGGGCCAGATGTTCAAGGAACCCAACCGCGTGCAGGATGTTGACGATCAGAACCCCGAGGAAAAGGAAAGGAACTGCCTCCGCCAGAAACCACCGGACACGCATCCAGGTCTTCTTTGTGACGGCCAAAAGGCTTGGCCGCCGGTAGGGCGGAATGTCCAGGAAAAGTTCAGGACATTCCCCGCGTGTAGTTCGGTTAAGAAGCAAACCCAGCAGAACAAAAACTGCCGACAGAGTTCCGAAGACCAGAACGATGTAGTGTATGCCATAATGACCGAGAACCCCAAAGATCATGGCGGTTTGAGCCATGCAGGGAACCGTCACGCTCACGAGCGTTGCGGCAATGAAGCGTTGTTTCCGCGTTTCCAGGGTGCGCGCGGACAACACGCCAGGCACATTGCATCCCAAGCCCAGCAAGACGGGAATAACGCCGTGGCCATGCAAGCCCAATCTGTGAAAAACATTGTCGGTCACCGTTGCAAGTCTCGGCAGATACCCTGAGTCTTCCAAAAGCGCCAGCGCCAGATAAAAAGCGATGATGTAGGGAAGTACCATCCCAAGGGGCACAAAAAGGCCGGTGGTCAAGATGCCCATTGACTGAATAAAGTCAACTTTGCCGTCAATCAGCGTTCCTATCAGAATGTCGCGAAGAAATCCGGTGCCCAGCCAATCGCTCAAAACTGTTATCGGCATGCGGTACAAATCGAACAAAGGCCCAACGCCATACCGGATCAATCCCTCGCCGACAAGACGAACCAGCCAGAATAGCGCAAAAAGCACTACCGCAGCCGTCAGGAGTCCGGTTCCGGGTTTGACCGTTGCATCCACCAACCGATCCCGAAACGTGTGATGGCGGTGGGCCACCGTCTGGACTTTGCGGACGATATGTCCGACTTCCGCCCAAACTTGGTCCTCTCCGCCCAACCTTGGACGCTCGGAGACCCGCGCTTCGTCCAGACGTTGCACAAGTTTCTTGACGCCTTCGCCGGTGATGGCGACCGTGGGAACAACGGGAACCTGCAAGAGGTTTTCAAGTTTTCTGACATTTATGGTGAAGCCCAAATGTTGCGCCTCATCCCACATGTTCAGCGCGATGACGACCGGTTTGCGTCGTTCCAGAAGTTCGAGTGTCAGAATAAGGCAACGTTCAAGGCTTGTGGCGTCAATGACGTTCACGATCACGTCGGCCTTGTCCAGCAATGACACGGCCACTTCTTCCGCCTTGTTGGTTGGTTCAAGCGAATAGGTGCCGGGAGCGTCAACAACTTCCATGTGCTCCCCGCGCTGGGTAATCCGCCCTTTCGAGTAGTCCACTGTCGTGCCGGGATAATTCGAGGCAATGACATCCACGCCCGTCAGCCGTGAGAAGAGCACGCTCTTGCCGACATTCGGGTCGCCAATGAGAACAATCGTCTTCATTGCTCCTGCGCAACGGCGATTCGTTGCGCCATACCCCTTCCAAGCGTGATTTGCCTTCCGTCCACTTCGACAACCAGAGGGCCGGAGAACGGATGGCTCGCCACCATCCGCACCGTCTTGCCTTCCTTTATCCCTACGCTACGCAATTTACGCTTGAACTCGCAGCCGCCATTTAAGGCAACGACGGTTGCCAATTCGCCCTGCCGCAGTTGTGTGACTGGCTTTCCATTCATTGTGCAAACCGATCATCCGCATGGGTACGGGACGTCACTGGCGAGCGGTCACACCATCCGGCCCGGCTGTTCGTGAAAGCGTCGAACTTTGGCACGTAAGGCTTGATGTCGAGCAAAGGGGTGCCGTCGAGGATGTCCATACCGCCAATCGTGAGCACATTTCCGGCGATGGCGAGTAGGCACACGCATGACAGACCGATGGCATTCGGACGGCACGGCGCGCGAGTGGCAAAGACGCCGCGTTCCGTGGTATCGCGGAAAGGGATCACGCGCAGCGGACCGGGCGGCGCTTTATGGAGCCAATAGATCAGCCAAATCCGCTCAAAGCCTTCCAAGTCGCGCAGTCCGTCCGCGTATTGCGGCAACACCTCAACCGTGCCTTCCGCTCCTTCGGCAAAAACAGGCTGGATGGGCATTCCTACGGAGACCTTGAACGGTGAATGAACTACGCCAATGGACTTGAAATCATTCATGGAACCTTTCTCCTACCTTCGCGATTCCAAGAGCCGAGGCAAACCGGCCGGCGCCGACGCCAACCTCGACCCAACGCCCGCGGCGTTCCGGGCAAAGAAGCTGGATGCAGGCCACCTCGTCTCGGAAGATGACCCTGCCTTCGGCACTGTCGTACCATCCGTCGTAGCGGTCGGCCAGTCTGGCGAACGCAACGAACGAGGGTATTGCTGGAATTGGTTTCTCCATCACACAGTGATCACCTTTTCGGAATCCCGAATGATCTCGTAAAGGTCTTTCATAGTGGAAAGAGGACAAAGTTCCGTGCCCAGCGCGTTCCGCAACTTGAGGCACGTTCCGCAGGCCAGAATCTCGCCGCCTTCGTCGACAAACGACTGCATTATTTTCTTCACTTTGAACGGCTCCTCCACGTGCCGCTCGCATTCCACGCCTTTGGCAAGGAGGAATGCCTTCACTTTGTCGCCCTACTTTAGAGCGAACACGCCGAGCCGAAAGGCATTCCATAGCGCTTCCGCGTCCGTCGAGTAGATCACGATTCCGAGTTTCATTTATGTCTTCCTCAATACTCCCGCCCCGTTCATTCCGCCGCCGAAGCACCTGTCGGTTGACCCATCCTTCCAAAGGCCTCCGCCGCCCGACGGAGCATGCGCTCGGTGGCTTCCCAACCCGCACATTCATCCGTGACCGACACACCGTACTTCAGCGCTGACCGGTCTTCAAGCATCCGTTGGTTACCTTCGAACAGGTTGCTTTCTAGGAGCATTCCGATGAGGGCGCGGTTTCCACATCGGCGCTGCTCCAAGACAGAGTCCCAGACAAGTTCCTGTTTTTCGAAACGTTTTCCGGCGTTGCCGTGGCTGCAATCGACCATAATGCAAGGCCGCAGGCTGCCGGCCCGCATACGTTCCACGGCGGCGTCCACGCTCCGGGTGTCGTAATTGGTGGCGGCGCGGGCGCCGCGAAGAATCATGTGGCCCCACGGATTGCCTGCCGTGCGCACCACTACGGCGCGTCCTTTCTCGTCAATGCCGAGAAAACTATGGGGATTACGAGCCGCCTGCATCGCGTCTATGGCTACCTGCACGTCACCGTCGGTCCGGTTCTTAAAGCCAACGGGCATGGAGAGCCCGCTGGCCATTTGGCGATGCGTTTGCGATTCGCTAGTGCGGGCGCCGATGGCCGCCCAAGAGATGAGATCGGCGATGTACTGGGGCACGATGGGATCCAGCATTTCCGTCGCGGCCGGGAGTCCTAGCGCGTTGATCTCCAAAAGTAAGCGGCGTGCGGTACCTAAGCCACGAGGGATATCGGCCGACCCGTCCATGCAGGGATCGTAAATCAACCCTTTCCAGCCGATGGCCGTGCGGGGTTTCTCGAAGTACACGCGCATGATGACAAGCAGTTCCTGCGCCACTTCATCCGAGAGCGCTTTCAGGCGCCGGGCGTACTCCATGGCCGCGGCGGGATCGTGAATTGAGCACGGTCCCACGACGACGAGAAGGCGTGGATCTTCGCCGGATAAAATGCACCGGATCATGGAGCGCGCGTGACTCACAATCCTCAGAGTCTCGGATGAGGCGGGATATTCGTGCTTCAGTTCCGTGGGTGTAACCAGAATCGCCATCTCGAGAACGTTGAGGTTTTCGGTCCGGATCAATTCGGCCATGGTGTCTTTCATGTCATCAACTGCACTTCCGGGCTGCAACAGCCTCGATCTCCACCAGCGCCCCCCTCGGAAGGGCCGCCACCTGGATACAGCTTCTGGCTGGGAACGGGGCTTTGAAGAACTCGGCATAAACGCTGTTGCATGCCTCAACGTTTCCCATGTCGCTAAGGAATACCGTCGTCTTGAGCACGGTGGTCATGTCCGCGCCGCCGGCAACGAGCACCGCGCGCAGGTTGGAAAGGACCTGCCGAGCGGCGGTCACGATGTCGCTGTTTCGCAGTTCGCCCGTGACCGGGTCCATCGGCAACTGTCCTGACGTGAAGAGTAGCGCCCCTTCCGCGATCGCCTGGCTGTAGGGGCCGATTGCCGCCGGAGCGGCGTCCGTTCGTATGACTTTCATCTTTTTCTCCTGATGTCGGCGAGATCAGCGACATGCGCCGCAAAGCGGTGCCAGCGCACGTCGTTCACTGCCGTCTGTTGTCTGCTATTTCTTCGGGCACTTCTTGAGGCACAGGAACCAGTCCAGGCACTTCACATCCGGGTCGGGCTTGGACATACGATCCTTGGCCGCACCGCACGATCCAGGCGGCGGCACGATCACGTCGTCGCCCGGCTGCCAGTTGGCAGGCGTGGCGATCTTGAACTGGTCGGAATACTGCATGGCCGTCAGCAGCCGCTTGACCTCCTGCATGTTCCGCCCGTTGCTGAGCGGATAGTACAGGATGGCGCGCACCTTGCCCTCGGCGTCGATGATGAAGACCGCCCGCACGGCCTGCGTGTTGCTGGCGCCCGGTTGCAACATGCCGAAGGCCTTGGACACTTCCATGGTCAGATCGCTGATGACCGGGAAGGTGACTTCGACGTTCTTCATGCCATTGTACTCGATCTTCTCCTTAATCGTCCGTAGCCACGCGATGTGGCTGTAGGTGCTGTCGATCGAGAGACCGAGTAATTTGCAGTTCAGCGCCTCGAACTCTGGTTGCATCGAAGCGAAGGTCATGAACTCCGTTGTGCATACCGGCGTGAAATCCGCCGGGTGCGAGAAGAACACCACCCACTTCCCTTTGAAGTCGTCCGGGAAGTTGAGCGGTCCCTGAGTCGTCTCCGCCTTGAATGAAGGCGCTTTTTCGCCAATCAATGGCAATCTTGTTATGGTTTGTTCGTTCACGATGTACTCTCCGTTTTGTTTTCTGCGTTCCGACTATCAACTTACTCCAACAGCAAGCCCCGAATCCGATATCCGCACTTCCATGAACTTGGCGGTCGCCCTTGCCATAATCTCGCCGTTCTGGCGAACCTCGCCGTCAAGTATGAAAAGCGGCGCACGGGATTCTACCAGCCAGGCGCTGACCATGGCAGGACGACTTATGATCACTGGCTTCAGATATCTTACGCTGAGTTCTCCCGTTACAGCGACTCGTTCGTGCGCAAAAAGGCAGTTCGTCATGGCGCTATCCAGAAGTGAGGCAATGACGCCGCCGTGCAGGCATCCAGCATAGCCTTGGTACAGTCGGTCGCATGGAAACTCCGCTTCCACGCGCCCATCTGCGTGCGTATTGAACACGAGCCGGAGTCCCTGGGGATGGTCAACGCCGCAAAAAATGCACTGCGCATGCAGTCTTGACTGTAGCGCTGTCATGGCGATCGTTGTGGGTTCAGTGGTCACAGACATTCGTGCCGGACACCAGCGTTCCCGCCAGATACTGAGACACGAGTTGTTCCGGCAATTCGGCAGGAGCGCCGACCACGACCTTGATGCCGTTTTCGGCAAAAAGCGTCTGGGCGTGCTGCCCCATGCCGCCGGCGATGATCACGTTGGCGCCTTGCTCGTGCAACCACTTCGGCAACACGCCGGGCTCGTGAGGGGGCGGTGTCAACATTTTTTGACCCGTGATTTGCTTTGTCTTTTCATCCGCATCCACCAGGGCGAACTGTTCGCAGTGCCCGAAGTGCATACAGAGTTTTCCATCAGCCAGCGGTATCGCGATCTTCATGATGCTTTCCTCTCGTTTGCTTGTTCTGTTTGCTTGTGTTTCCTTATCCTGACCCGACAGTGATAAAATCGGCGCGATGACGTATTCAAAAGCCTTGGCCGTTTCGGTGCCGCTGTAATGATAAACGAAGGGTTGTCCGTCGTCGCATGCCTGCGCGACGGCGGGGTCGAGCGGAATACGCCCAAGAAATGGCACACCCATGTCCGCCGCCATCCGTTCCCCGCCACCGCTCTTGAAGATGTCCGTTATCGTTCCGCACTTGGGGCAGACGAATCCACTCATGTTCTCGACCACACCCAGAACCGGCAGTTCCAGTTGTTGGCAGAAGTTGATGGACCTACGAACATCTGCGGTGGCTACGTCCTGCGGGGTGGTGACGATCACGGCGCCATCCACCGGCGCCGCCAGTTGGCACACGGACAAAGGCTCGTCTCCCGTTCCTGGCGGGGAGTCAATGACCAGATAGTCCAGATCGCCCCAATCCACGTCTTTGAGGAATTGCTTGATGACGCCCATCTTCATGGGACCGCGCCAGATCACGGCGTCATCCCTGTCCTGTAATAGAAACCCAATGGACATGACCTTGAGCCCGGCTTTTTCCACCGGTTGGATGACCCCGTCCTTCACCTGAACAGCGGCATCGTCAAGTTTCAGCATTTTCGGGATGCTGGGGCCGTGAATGTCCACATCCAGCAAACCAACCCGTTTTCCGGCAAGGGCCAACGAGATCGCAAGGTTGGCCGCCACGGTGCTCTTGCCAACCCCGCCTTTGCCGGACATCACGAGAATCTTGTGGCGAATACGTCCCATCTGTTGCTCAAGCGCCTGCTGTTCAAGAAACTCGTCGAGACTTTCGGCGTCCGATTTATGGTTGGCTGCACAGGCCCCCTGCTTGGTTGACGTTTCCTTCTTGTGACTACATTTTTGATCTTCTGTCATACTGTCATCTCCTTTTAGAATTCGAATAGGGCACCCACTCCGCACGCTTGGCATGTGTTTGGGAAGGCCGCCCAAAGCGCGGCGATGGCCTTCTGTCCGGTGCAGTGCATGGGGGCTAGAATGCTGATCTTGAACCGGCGCAATTCCCGGATCGTCCACGCCATGCGATTGTCTGTTGCTGAACGCAGATGCATTCCACCAATGACGGCGTGAACGGATTTGCCGCCGGTGAGTTCCTGCACGTGGTCGAGAGTGTTGATAATGCCCGAATGAGTGCAACCCAGGAGTACGACCGTGCCTTGCGCGGTCTCCATGAAGAGCGCCTGGTCGTCCAGAAGAAGGTCGGTTTCTCGTCCTTCCGGGTCGCGACAGAAGGACTCTGTGATCGCCTCTTCCCGATGCCGGCGCGGGATTTCGCCGGTTGTGCGGATGCCGGGCACGACTTCCACCGATCGCCGCGACGAAGTAAATTGACATCGCCCATCGAAGATGGCCGCACGACACTCCGCCGGCATGCTGATCTCATTGACTCCCGCTGCTTTCTGACGATACTTGGGCAGAAGCGCGTCCGGGTGCGCATGAACCGTCACCGGACCCGCCGCCTCGCGCAGAATGGAGGCCAATCCACCCGTGTGATCGTTGTGACCGTGACTCAGTACAATGGTGTCCACGGCATCCAGATCGAGCGACAAAGCCCTGGCGTTGTCCGGCAAGACAAGTCCCTGTCCGGTATCGAACAGAAGACAGTTGCAAGTGGTTTCGACCCAGAAAGCCAACCCGTGTTCACCCCTCAGGTCGCGAGTGCCGACCGTGTTGTCTGACAGGACGGTAATCTTCACGTTGGTGTTCATGACTCAATCGGCCTCTAGGTTCTGTCTTGTTGTCCTTTGGGTGCGAGCGGTTGCTCGTACATGAGCGGCCTGAGTTTCAGTGCGTCACGTTTCCCGTCGATATGTCTTATCATCAAATACGCAGCTTTTATCGGGTCTGACTCAAAGGCCCACCTGCCGCCGATTTCGTTCTCCATTTCTTCCGTCAGGTACTTTGTCAGTTTCTTGCTTCCCAGCACTGGCAAGGGAGTCGCGATCACGGTAAATACGCCGGAGGCCACAAAGTACATTCCAATAGAGACGGCCTTCTCCGACATCCATTCGGGCGCAGCGCCGGCAATGGGGAGGTCCGAAATGTCTTTTCCAAGCCCGCCCTCTGCAAGAACACTCGCGAGAATCGTCAGAATGCGGCTGTTATCAACACACGACCCGACATGTAGAACCGGAGGTATGCCAACAGCCTCACAGATCTCCCGTAATCCTGCGCCGCATATCGAAGCCGCCTCGGGTCTCAAAAGCCCCGCCTTGGCCGCGGCGATGGCGTTGCAACCTGTGGTGACAACAAGCACGTCATTCTTGATCAGCTCCTTGATCATCGTTATGTGTCCATAATCATGTTGAATCTTCGGATTATTACATCCCACAACTCCAGCGGCGCCGCGCAGACGGCCTTCGATGATTGCGTTGTTGAGCGGCCGATAGGTGCTGCGGTACCTTCCGCCGAGTATCTCGAAGATGTTTTCGGTAGTGAATCCCGCAATGGCGCTCTCTTTTTCGTCAGGGATAAGAATCTTTTTTCCCCTGTTTTGGAAACTTGCGATTGCTTTCCTAATAATCTCGCGGGCAATCTCGGCTGCCCGATCTTCATGGAATTCAACGTGTTCCACTCCTTCCATCTTGCACTTTGGCGATGTGGTTATCAACTTGGTATGGAAACAGTTGCACAGCGAACTCAATGCCGGCATGATGCATTGGACGTCCACGACCATCAGATCGATCGCGCCTGTTACTACCGCCAGTTCCTGCTGCAGAAAATTCCCTGCGACGGGAACTCCGTGACGCATCAGTATTTCGTTGCCTGTGCAGCACATGCCGGCGAGATTGATTCCTTTGGCGTTGCCGTCTTCTGCCAGCTTGACCATTTCCTTTTCCCGGGATACCGCAACCAGAACCTCGGAGAGCGTTGGTTCATGGCCGTGAACGATTATGTTGACCTTGTCTTTCTCAAGCACCCCAAGATTGGCGCTGAAACGAATTGGCTTTGGGCCTTGAAACAAAATATCCGAAAGCTCCGTTGCGATGAGCGAGCCTCCCCAGCCGTCGGACAGGCTCGTGCGCATCGCATGTTTCATAATGTTCTTGTAGTCGGTATCCACTCCTATGTGCGTTCTATGCATCGCCTCGACGATCTCCCTGTCGATGGACCGAGGCATGATACCGGCATCTTCCCAGACCTTCACTCTGGCTGGAGGAGCGTAGGTCGCCGCGCTTAGAAGCGTGCCGTCTTGTTTGCCGAACTCGCGCAATGCCGCCTCAGACAGCTCAACGGCAATTTGGTTCTCATTCTTGTTGTCCAGCTTTATGCCAAAGCGAGTTGCCACCTCCTTCAACTTCCTGCTGTCTTTGACGGCGTAATCCCGGCCTTTCCCTTTCGCTGCCAAATTGAGCGTGTGGGCAATGTCGCGACCGTGGTCCGAGTGAGCTGCGGCGCCAGCCGCAATCATACGGATGAGGTTTCGAGCGGCGATCGTATCGGCGTTCGCCCCGCATATTCCCGCCTGAGGTCCTTCGCCAAAGGGGTCTATTCGACACGGACCCATGCTGCAGTTTCTGCAGCAGATGCCCAGGATCCCGAACCCGCATTGGGGTTGCATTGCATCGTATCTGTCCCATGCGGTCTCGATCCCAGCCTTCGCGGCTTGCCTGATCATTTGCAGCGAGGCGCTGTCTACGGACCTTGTCTCGGTAGTCATTTTGTTCCCTTTCCTTCTTCCGGTTGCTTGAATGACGCCACAATCGTTTCTCCAGCGCGTACCGTATCGCCCGGCATCATGGGCCGCGCAAAGCCTCCTGACAGGGCAGTAGAGTCATTCGCACATTCATTTGAGTTTCATCCGCGTCGCTTGTTACTGCTAAAAAACGTATTATGCATCCGTTCGCCCTTTTCAGTCTTGCGCCTTTGGGCACCAGCGGTCCAGGCCGGCCAGATAACTGACGCCAGCGGCAGTGATCCCGAACACGATCAACCTCTTGCCTTCCTCCTGTGCCGCACTGCGGATGTCATCGAGGGTGTCATTGACGATTGCGGTGCCAGTGACCAGGATCAGATCAGACGCGCGGACCAGATCGCGTGTGTGCAACCGTCCGTCCATCACCACAACGCCGAACTTGCGCGTCGCAATGTTCTGCGGATTCAGGTCCGTGATCCGTACTCCCTCCGCTCCGAATTCGCGAACCAATGCTTCAGCGATGGCGGGGTTCATTCCCACCAGTCCGACCGTTCCTGCGCCGGTTTTTCGCGCCTCGGCAGCGATCTCCGCCGCACAGGATTCGGGATCGTTGTTCTTGCAGTGGATGACGCCCTTTACAAGGCCAAGATATCGCAGGGTGGCATTCATCGTGGCTACGAAGAGGGCACGGCTGCGGTTGTCGGCGAGGGGCAAATCCATGATGTCGCTGAGCCGGCCGCTGAAGTCGGAGGCCGAATCTGTAAATGCCTGGCCATGCGCGCCCATGACGTTGGCCTCGATGACGCGCTCCTTCCCTTCGAGGATCGGGAAATCCCGTCTTCCGGGAGATCCGATCGCCTCCTCCGGCGTCAGGGGCCTTGCGCGAACCACCACGTTCGCATGATCCAGTCCGCGTTGGCGCACCAGCTCGCGAAGCATCTCGCGGCATTCATGAAGTGTGTTTTTCATCTCGCAATCTCCAAACCTGTCGAAATAAACCGGAGCGATACCCATGAGAACACCAGCCCGAAAAGAATCTTTAGAAGAGCAGATGGCACACGGTGATTGATGGCCGCCCCAAGTTGGGCACCAACCAGGCAGCCAAGGCAAACGGGTAACGCAATTCCGAGATGCACATATCCCTGAGCGTATTTTGCCATCGCGCTAATCATGGCATTCGCACAAAAGCAGACCAGCGCCGAGCCGATGGCCACTTTGATCGGCATCCTCAGCAGATACGAGAACCCCGGAACGAGAATGGCGCCCGTGCCGATCCCGAAAAGACCAGGCAAAACGCCGGCAATAAATCCCAGAGTGATCTTGCGTGTTTGTATACCGCCAAGGGTTGGGCTTGGAGTTGATACGGAACCCGTCTCTCGATGTCTGCTTTGGACGCCGTCCCAGAGCATCCGCATTGCCACCAACATGAAGACCATCCCGATGCCCAAGTCAAGCCAGTTTGCTTTTTGGGCAAGCTGGACAAATACCAGGGAAAAAAGCATGGTCGAGAATACTCCGGCCAGGACCACAGGCATCAGAGCGGACAGAGGGACATGGCCAAGACGGTAGTGCTTGATGCCGCCTCCGAGAGTCGTGCAGAATACGGCGACCACGCAGGTTCCCGCGGCATCAGCGGGCGGTAGCCCCAAGACGAAGCGCAACACGGGCATCAGTACAATGCCGCCGCCGATGCCGAGCAAACCGCCGAGCACGCCGGCAACCAGCCCAGCAGCCAGAAGAACCATCCGGTCATCAACCATGAGACTCCACTTCCCTTCCCTTCGCCCGCGCAACAACACTGGCGCCCGCCCGCACCTTCGTACCGGGACTGATCAGAACATCCACGTCAGCTTTTGGAAAGTACATGTCGAGCCGCGAACCGAACTTCATCATTCCAATCCGTTGTCCCATGGCAATCGGCACACTCTGGTTGTGGTCGGGCCAATAGACAACCCGGCGGCAGACCGGGCCCACGATCTGACAAACCAGACATCGTGTGCGTTCGCCAGTAATCAGAATCTTGTTGTGCTGGTTCACGTCGGAGGACTTCTCATGGAAGGTGAACAGACGTTTGCCGGGAAAGTATCCCAAGAACATGGACAGCCCGGCAATCGGTGCCCGGTTGACATGCACATCGAACAGACTGAGGAAGATGCTGATTCGGACGCAGTCGGTGTTCAGGTACTTGTCCTCATGTATATCGGTAACGGCGGCCACTGTGCCGTCAGCGCCGGCAACAATGGCGGTTTCTGCACGAGGAGGAATACGTTCCGGATCCCGGAAGAAGTACAGGAAGTACCCGATAAACACGCAACCGACGAGCGTGCAGGTCCAAGGTGGTACGATAACGGCGAGCAGGCTGGAGATCAGCAAGACGACAACAATAAATGGCACAACTTCAGGTCTGATTGTCATATTCTCTCCCAGACCGCTCGTATATCCTCTCCAGCCAGCGTGCCGCGCAGTTCCACCACGGCCTTGCCTTGAATCTGTGCCTCTGTCACGGAACTGTCGTACCGCACCCGCCCGGCAATCGTGGCCCCAACCCGACGGGCCTCGGACTCGATCCGCTCCGTCATCTCCTGATTCAAGTCCCACTTGTTCACGCACACGGATGCCGGGATATTGAAGTGGCGGGTAAGTTCCAGAACCCGCGCCAGATCGTGCGCCCCTGACAGTGTCGGTTCGGTCACGACCAAGACCCGCGACGCGCCGCTGACCGAAGCGATCACGGCGCACCCAACACCCGGCGGGCCGTCCACAATGATGAGTTCGGTCTTCCGTTCTTCGGCAATTGTCCGGGCGGCTTCCCGGACCCTGCTGACCAGTTTGCCGGAGTTCTCGCCACCGGGAATCAGCCGTGCATGAACCATCGGGCCGTGACGCGTGTCAGACACGTACCATTCCCCGCTGAGCCGTTCGGGGAAATCAATCGCCTTCACCGGGCACGCCCAAACGCACACCCCGCAACCCTCGCAGGCGGTAGGATCAACGACGAAAGCATGCTCGTTTTGCTGGCCGCAGCTTTCTTTCATGGCCCGAATCATCACCATGAGTTTGACCGGGCAGGAACGCACACACACGTCCGTACAGTTCTCGCAGGATGTACGGCTTCCACTGAAAAAAGGATCATCCGCGCCTTTGATATGCCTCACCGCATCAAACCGGCATCTGGCCAGACAAGCGCCGCAACCTATGCAGTCCGCCTGTCGGATAATTGCCTCGTGCCCGCATCGGAACTCCTCGCGGCGCAGGATCGTGGGCGCCAGCACCAGATGCAGGTCGGCGGCGTCTACGTCGCAATCCGCCAACACGGCGTTCCCGGCCAGCGCCGCAAAGGATGCAACCATGCTGGTCTTGCCTGTTCCGCCTTTGCCACTGATGATGACGATTTCTTTCATGAGCGCATCCTTAACGTAGCAATTGTCATCACCCCTGCCGCGATGAGAACCAGTTCAACAACGAGTGCGACGATTCCCTTTCGCCCGCGGCGACCCGGGATAAGGTCTGCCAGTGAGATGTAGAGAAAACTGGCGGCCGACACGCACAGGATGTAAGGCGCCATCGGTCGCAGCGCCTGGATGCCGATATAACCCGCAAGTGCTCCGACCAGTGTTGTCGAGGTCGAGAGCGTGTTGCAAACGAATGCTTTCCGGCGACTGAACCCGCTATGGAGGAGGATCCCAAAATCGCCAGCATCCTTCGGAATTTCGTGCGCGATAATCGCCAGGGATGCCGTGACCCCTACGGGCACCGAGGCAATGAAGGCAGCGGCGATAACAAGGCCGTCCACAAAGTTGTGGAAGGCGTTGCCGATCAGGATCAGTGTCCCGCTAGTGCCATGAATCGGGCAATCCTGTTCGTGGCAGTGACGCCACAGCAACAGACTTTCGAGCACAAAGAAGCCGACCAGCCCCGCCAGAACCGTGGCCATGGCGGTTTTTGGAGCGAGAATCGCCAATGCATACGGAATCATGTTGAGCAAGGCCGCCGCGAGCAGCACGCCGATTGCATAACTAATCAAATGGGGCACCAGCCAACGCGTCAGTCGTTCCGGCAACGCAAGGATGATTCCCGCGGCGCCGTTGGCGCCGAGACTGCCGAGCATGGCGAAAAGGAAGATGTAGGCAAGCGTTGTCATTTTGACTCTGGTCGTGATCTCTTTTTCGTCTTCTTGTTTAGCCAGCCATGTTTGTGTATCAGTTCAACCGTTTGCTTTCGGTCAATCTCGATGACCCCGGCCCTGATCGCCAGCGCTTTCTGCTTCAGGCAGATGTCGTAGTGCGGTACCCGCCGATTCTGGAACCAGCGTCGCTCCATGCCTATCTTGTCGGCCATGCTGTGCAGTTCATCCGCGGTGTCGCCCATCAGGTGGCACAGCGTCATTCTGCCGAAAGAGTGCCTGGCGTTGTCAACGTAAACGAGCATGGTCAATTTCCTTGCGCCACGTTTTGGACCGGAACACGGTCAACCCGTTTATGTTCAACTCCACCTCGTTTCACAACCAACGCTCCCACTGGTGCGCCGATATCAGTGGCAACCAGGGGGCACTTCACCGTGAGCAAGAAAAACACTTTCTTGGTCGTGTTCGACAAGGTCTCGTAATTGCCCTGGCCCTTGGCAATGATCAGATCGGCACGGTTGAACAAGGCGCGGAACTCCTCAGAGCATTCCTCTACCAGTGTACCGGGTGCATCCGACCCGTTGGCGATCACCCGAGCAATTTTGGGAATGCCGGCTGTTTCCGCGTCCTCCAAGGTCGCATCGTTGATGACAGGAAGGCCCCGTACCGCCACTGTGACCTTTTGGGCGGGAAGCGCTTCAATGAGCAGGCGGTCGAAGACGATTTCGCCGGCATTGTCGGCCAGATAGAGGATGCAGCGGGCCTCATCGGCGGCACGAAACAAGTCCTCGACACTACCGACAAGCGGCATATCACATATCGTATCAAGCCGTGACGGCAAGTCTTCCGGCGCGAGTCTGTTCTTGGATCCGGCATCCAGCAGATTACCGGCGATGGCCAGCCGAACGATCGCCTCGCGCGGATTGGGGTGGCAGCGCACAGTTTCGGCCAAGGCGGGCAGCAGATCGAGGGCGATACGGTTCATTCGATCCTTGAGCGGACGATAGGGGTCGGCCTGTCCGGTCTCCTCGCGGACCAGCCGGTGCAAACGCTGGGAAATCGCCACAGGCATGACGTTCCAGTCGGCATCAGCGATTTCGTGAAGCAAGCGTCTGAGAAGCCGCTCTTTCCGCAGGTCGTCGGTGGCCGACATCTCGACAGCCTCCGCCGCCTGACGGACAAAGCAGGGAATGCACTCGATGGCTGTGTTCATTTGCGGGGGCGCCGTTATACGACGTTCAATGCTTGATCAAGGTCTTCCAATATTTGTTCCACAGGCTCGATTCCAATGGAAAGCCGCACAGTATTCGATTGCACACCGAAAGTTGTGCGCCGCTCCAGCGGCAAGTAGAGCATGGTCGTAAGATAGGGAATGCAGATCAGGCTTTCTGTAGAGCCCAGGCTCACCGCATGACAGACCACTTTCAGCGCCGATATGAACTTCTTGGCATCTTCCTGCGTTTCCCCGACATCGAATGCCATCATACCGCCGAAGCCGTTGTGCATCTGTTTCGTCGCCACGGTGTGCCCCGGATCATCACCCAAGCCAGGATAAGAAAATCGTCTGACGCGCGGATGTCCTCGCAGGTGTTCGGCGACGGCCTGTGCGTTTGCCGCCATCCGCTCCGCACGAAGCGCGAAGGTCTTGATTCCCCGCTCCAACAACGAAGCAGAATACGCGTCCAACGTGGCGCCGATGGCCTGCCTCGTAAACCAGAGTTTGTCGTAGTCCTCTTTCGGTCCGGCAATTGCGCCCGCCATCAAGTCGTTATGCCCGCCGAGCGCCTTCGTCGCGCTGTGAACCACAAGATGAGCGCCAAGTGCGATCGGATGCTGGTGATAGGGTGTGGCAAAGGTATTGTCCACAATCAGGCGCGCGCCGGAACAGTCGGCAGCCCGGCGCGCGGCGGCAATGTCAATGACCTTGCAGAGCGGATTGGTGGGGGTTTCGAGGAAAATCATGGCCGTATTGGTCTTGACGTATTGATCCAGGCGGGAGCTTTCATCGGCATTGAGCCATGTGATCTCCACCCCCAACCGTTCCAGAATCAGAGAGACCTTGTAATGCGCACCGTAGGTGTCGTGAAAAAGAATGAGATGGTCCCCCGCCTTTAGATACGTCAGGTAGACCAGCGTGCAGGCGGCCATGCCGGAAGTACAAACGACGCAATCTTCGGCCTCCTCCAGCGCGGCTATCTTCTTCTCCACGGCACGCACGGTGGGGTTGTCGTCGCGGTGGTACGTATAACCATCGATCTCGCCGTCCGTGATCTTTCTCAGCACCTCGAAGTCCCGGTACTCGTAGTTTACCGCGTGCACGATCGGCGTCACCATCGGGCGATTGCCGTAGGGGGTTAAAGGATCGCTCATTCGTTTTCTCCCGGTGTCGCTTCGTTCTCCGCCGGACGCTGCGCTTGCGTCAAGTCGTCCACCCGGAAACCGGCGGCGGCAAGCAGGGCCAGGTCGGCGTTATACCCCTGTCCGGGCGTTGTGAGATAGCCGTCGGTGAACATTGAGTTCGCCGGATAAAGTGTCAACGCCTGCATCGGTCCCAGGCAGGCCTCCCGCCCGCCAGCGACGCGAATTTCCGTGGAGGGGTGGACGAATCGGAACATCGCCAGCGCGCGCAGACAATTTGATGGCCTAATGCGCGGATAACGTTCGAAAGGCGTGCCCGGACGGGGATCGAGGAAATTGATCGGAATGGAGTCGGCGCCCACATCCTGCAAGGCGAACGCCAGTTCCACGCGATCCTCCATATTTTCCCCAGCGCCAAGAAGACCACCACAGCACAGTTCGAGACCGGCGGTTTTTACGGCACGTGCGGTGGCCACGCGGTCGGCGTAGGAATGCGTTGTGCAAAGATGCGGAAAGTTCCGTTCCGAGGTTTCCAGGTTGTGATTATAGCGGTCGGCCCCCGCTTCCTTGAGTTGTCGCGCCTGCGCGGGAGACAGCAACCCCAACGACAGGCAGACCTGGATGGGAACTTCCGCCTTGATGGCGCGGACGGTCTCGCAGATCTCATTCATCTCCGCGTCCGCGGGTGCGCGTCCGCTCGACACCACACAGTATCTGACCGCCTGCATCCGGTGTGCCTCACGCGCCCCGGCGATGATCTCCTCGCGAGATTGCCAGGGGTATTTTGGCGCAACGCTGGCGCTGGCTCGCGCGGACTGACTGCAATAGCCGCAATCCTCCGAACATCCGCCGCTCTGGGCATTACGGAGCACGTGAAGGCGAACCCCGCGCCCAAAACAGCGCAAACGGATGGCAAACGCCGCGTCCAACACCGACAGTAGTTCGTCATCGGTTGACAGAAGAATCCTCATAGCTTCCGCCCGGGTGATCCCCTCGCCCTCTATCACTCGCCGACTGATTTCTTTCCAATCCATATTTCCGATTACTCCTGTGATGCCGGTTCGCGTCGTCAGCAAGCGGGCGATGAAAAACGCATCTTGTTGATGGCCAATTCCGCGGCGTTCACCAGCGGATAGGCGATGGGTGAGGCCGTCAACGCCGGATGCGTCCCCATCTGGAACGTCGCGATGTCATCCGCGGTCATGCGCTTCTGCACACAGGCGGAGATCGTGTTGATGATTTCTCCGGCGACAGCGTTGCCTCTGACCTGGCCCCCCAGCAGAACGCACGAGTTGGATTCAAAAACCAACTTGACCTTGGTTTTGGCGCCGCCCGGCATTCCGGCCGGATGGCGGTTCGGACCTTCGACCGTCGCCGCCACTGCGTCATATCCACAGGCCTTGGCCATCGTCTCGGTCAGGCCCGCCGTACCGAGTGCGAAATCGCCCAGTGCGGTGGACCAGACGCCTACCGTGCCGGGATTCTCGCGGGTGATGCCGAAGATGTTCGCGCCCGCGATACGCGCCTCCAAGGTGGCAATCGAGGCGAGTTTGAGCGTGGAGTGTCCGCCGCCGAAGAAGGAGACCTTCTCCGCGCAATCCCCGCAGGCGAAGATATGCTTGTCGGAAGTGCGCATCGTGCGATCCACGTCAATGGCGCCCGTGGCGCCGATGCGCAACCCGGCCGCCTTGCCCAGTTCAGCGCTGGCCTTCGATCCGGTTCCCAGGATGACCACGTCCGCCTTGAGGGTTTCCCCGTTGGAGAGTTTCACGCCGGTCACATGGCCGTCGCCCACAAAGCCGGCTACCTTGGTTGCGTTCAGAATCCGAATGCCGTTGGACTGCAGCACCTGCTCGGCTTCGACGCAGAACTCCTCGTCGTAAGACAGGCTCAGACAGTGGGGCGCAATTTCGACGATGGTAATGGTCTTTTCGCCTGTCTTGCGGATCTCGTCGGCAAATTCGATACCGATGAACCCGCCGCCCACCACCACGATGTCGCGGGCGGTTTTGAGGAGCACCTGCATCCGACGCAGGTAGTCCACATCCTTGAGAATTGTGAAAACGCCGTCCATCTCAACGCCCGGAATGAGTGGGGTTACCGGATGCGAACCGGTGGCAACGATCAGACGGTCATACCCGACCTCGCCTGACGTGGTGATTAGCCTCTTCCGCTCGCGGTCAATGGCGGTCGCTTCCGCCACAAGGAGTTCCACCTGTTCCTTCTCCAAGACACCGTCGGGAATGAGATTCTTGTCCGGACTGCCCACCGTGCCGCAGATGTAAGGAATCCCGCAGGGGATCAGCACCTGCGTCTCTTTCCGCACCAGCAAGACGCTTTTACCTGGGTAGTGACGCCTGGCCGTGATAGCCGCCGTCACCCCCGCCGCACTGCCTCCAACCACAACAACATCCGCCGTTTTCATACTCAGGTTTCTCCTCTTTCGTTTTTCATTGCAGAACGACGTTCCTTTGTTTGGCCGCCGTTCCGTTGCGTTCACAGATGGCCAGGGATCCCAATGGCACGCCGCTATCGGCAGCCACATGGGAACACGTGACCTGCATCAGGAAGAAGACATGCTTTGAGGTGGCATTCAGGCTTGCATAGTTTCCTTGGCCCTTGGCGATGATCAAATCACTTTCTTCGAACGTGCGGCGGAAATCGCCGGAACAGTCCTCGATCAGGGTACCCGGCGCATCCGAACCGTTGGGAATGACGGAAACGATGTTCGGCAGGCCTGCCATCTCGGCATCCGTAACGGTGGCATCGTCGCTCACGGGCGACCCACGGACGCCGACCACCATCCTGGCAACCGGCAAAACCTCAATGAGAACTCGATCCAGGACGATCTCTCCGGCGTTGTCAGCCAGAAACAGGATGTGCCGGGCCTGCTCCGCCGCCAGAAACAGATCCCCCGCCGAATCCATCAGACATTCCCCCCGGCAGGCACGGCAAAGGGCGGTGCGGATGTCCATCTCCGATAGTCCTGTCCTGGGGCCAGCATCGATGAGATTGGCAGCCAGTGCAATGCGCACCAGCGCGGTTTTCGGTTGCTCTTCAAGTCGCGCTTCCCGCTGCAAGCAGGGGAGCAATTCAAGCGCCAACCGATTCATGCGCTCCTTGTATGCGCGGTACGGATCGGGGTCTCCCGTCGCCTTGCGAATGCTACGGTGAAGGCGCTGGGCCGCGACCGTGGGTGACACGTTCCAATCGCTCCCCACCAACTCGGACAGCACGTTGCGCATGATGTCGGCCCGGCGAGATTCATCGGCAACGCTGAGGCGAAGTGCTTCGGCGGCCTGACGGACAAAGCACGGAATGCAGTCGAGAGCGGTGTTCATGGGTGTGTTTCCTTGATTTTGCGCAACACGTCGGAGTCGCGGTCTACGGCCCCCTCTATGCGGTTCCATAAGTCCGAGAACATCGTTCGCCATTCCGGCAAAACGCGCACCGCCATATGCCCGCGGGAATAGGCTTCCGCCAGCCGGCGGTCGTCGGGAAGTTCATGGAGGATGGGAATGTTCTCCGCCTCGCAGTAATCGCGCACGCGTTGGTCGCCGCTGTCCGCCCTGTTGATGACCACGCCGTGCCGAATGCCCAGTTGCCGAATCATCTCCACGGCCAGCTTCAAGTCGTTGAGACCAAACGGGGTCGGCTCCGTGACCAGCAGGACGTAGTCAGCATCCCGCACGGTAGTGACGACGGGACAGGATGTGCCCGGCGGGGCGTCAAAGATTGCGACCCCATCCGTAATCGCTTTCTTCTTCACAGCCCGAATCAGCGGCGGCGCCATGGGCTCGCCGACGTTCAGGCGTCCCTGGACAAAAGCAACCCCGTTAGCTTGCCCAGTCTCGACCACCCCAATGGAACGGTTCTCCTCGCGAATGGCGCCTTCCGGGCAGACGAGCGCACAGCCGCCGCACCCGTGGCACAGTTCCGGAAAGACCAAGGCCTTTTTGAGAACGGCGATGGCATGGTACTGGCAGACTTCCGAGCATTTGCGGCACCCCGTACACTTCTGTTCATCCACCACGGGCACGGGAATCCCCCCCGACTCGCTCGCTGTAATCTGTGGCTTGAGGAAGATATGGCCGTTGGGTTCCTCGACGTCGCAATCGAGGTACTGAACCGTTTGGCCGCTATCGGCAAGAACGCAGGCAAGGTTCACCGCGACGGTGGTCTTCCCTGTTCCCCCCTTTCCGCTGGCAATGGCAATTCTCATGGCTTCAACAGATAGTCCGCGATTGCCCGGTAAAACGTCGTCACGGCCAGAATCGCGCAATGCCGGCCCACTTCCGGTTTGCATTCGCCGGATCGGATGATCTCGCCGGCACTGATCGAAAGCGCGTCCGTGACGTTCCGCCCCTTAGCCCGGCGGGCCACGGCACGACCGCATGCGCGGGTGTTGCCGCATCCTTCCGTGTAGTACCGAACGTCTTCAATCCGGTCGTCGCGGATGACGAGGTGGAACTCCATCGCGTCGCCGCACAGTCCCTTGATCGAAGCCGACGCCGTCGGATCGTTCAGCCGTCCAAAGAACTCATCGCTTTCCGAGGCTTCCATTCGGCTTCCCTTCCCTTGCTTTAGTTTTGTATAGGCTCTGCAAGCCGGACAGGACCTCTCGATCTCACTCATCGCTTTCGTGAACCGACTATTCGGCCACCGGCGTGAGCAAATGCAAAGCGGACATACCCGGCAAAACGTTGCCAGTAGGCTCGTCATAAAGGCATTCGCTTTTCTCATTCCAGGTGCTTTCTGAGAGCCGTAATCAACACCGACTCTTGTTGTAGGCCGACAAATCGCTCGACCTCTCGTTTGTCTTTCAAGATGACCAATGTCGGGATGCTTCTCACGTCAAACCGCTCGGAAGACTTGGGCTCTTCGTCAACATTGCACTTCCCGACGGCGGCCTTACCCGACATGACCGCGGCCACTTTCTCGATAATGGGTCCCTGTATCCGACACGGTCCGCACCGTGGCGCCCAGAAATCAATCAAGACCACGCCATTGCTTGTTTGCGCGTCGAAATTAGCATCAGTCACAACCAGTTCATGCGTCTTTGCCATGGTTTCCGCGTCCTCTTTTCTCGTCTTCCACTTCCTCTGCCCCTTTTGCATAGAACTTCTCTTCATCTGGGGCAAGCTCACGGAGGAGTCGGAGGAACTCGCCTGCGTGAACGCGTTCTTCGTCCGCGATATCCTTGAGCACTTCGATGGCGAGTTTGTTGTCTGTTGACTCGGCAAGCTGCATGTACAACTGAATCGCTTCGTATTCTGCGGCCACCATGAAACGAATGGCCCTTATGAGTTCAGCCTCGGTGAGTTTTCTGTCGTTTGCCAGCCCTGTGAAGGGCGATCCGAATTCCGGCATTGTCGTTCTCCTTTTGTTTTGGTTTGTCGCCATTGTTGTCTATCCCAAATCGCAAGCCCACGAAACCGGCGTCTGCCACGACTCCCTCTCTCGGACGCTGATACCGTTCGACCGTTCGGTCGGGTCTCTCGAACAGACAGCTTGTCGCCCGGTTCAAGTAGAAACCGGCCCGCTCGGCGAGTCCGATAACCTCTCGTGCCGTGTAGAACCTGGCCGCCGAGTAAAACGGGTGTCCTTCAGCGCCCTTCCGTGCATAGGCTTCCCCCCACGAACTGTCCTTCGGAACCAGCCCTACAATTGCGTATCCTTCCTTTCTCAGTACCCTGCGACACTCGCCCAGCGCTTGGGCGGGATCGTCCAAAAAACAAATCGTCACCACGAGGAGCGTTACCCCAAACCGATTGCTCTCATAGGGCAACGCCTCCGCCCTTCCGACCCGGGTCCGGATACCTCGCTGCGAAGCGTATCGCAAGACGGTCGGACTCGGGTCAACACCCTCGTCAATATCGAGCGCCGCCGCGAATCGGCCTGTCCCGACCCCGACTTCCAGCCAAGGGCGAGGCGTCTCTTCCAGCAGGTCGCGAAGACAATCCACCTCGACCCGAAAAATGCGCCGCCCTTTCTTGTTCTCGAACCACGCGTCGTACCGATCGGCCAGTCGCTCAAAAGGCGCCCATCCTATGGAATTCTGATCGCTTCGTTTGGGCATTGCTCCACACATTTGCCGCATTCAGTGCACTTTTCTTCGTCCACTTTCGCTTTGTCGTCCTGCAGACTGATGGCTTCAAGCGGACAGGCATCCACGCACAGCCCACAGCCGGTGCACTTCTCACCGTCTACTTGCACTGCCATGATCTTTTCCCTTTCTCCTTTCGATCTCGATCACCCTGAAGACGCACACGGCTTGGTGTCGCAGGGCGCATCGCGCCCGCAACAGGGGCGATCCCTGCCACAGATCAACCCGCTCGGCAGTGAGCCAACAGAAGTAGAACCTCTCAGGATGATGCCGCTTCCCATTCCGATGAGCCTCCGCACCTTCGCGCCGCACTTCGGGCACGCGCCGAGCGGTCCTTCCGTCATCTTCTGGAACCGCTCGAACCTATGCCCGCAACTCTCGCATTCATATTCGTAAGTCGGCATCTCAGTCTCCTCCGGCTTCAACGGCGACATAGTAGGCTTCACGGCCGCTGTCCTGAGATCGGATCTTGCCCGTGCGCGACAGCTTCCCAATGTACTTCGACACTTCATTAAGGTGCATGCCGAAGACCTCGGCAATCTGTTGCGCCGTGCAGGAACGGCGTTTGAGCATGGCCAGGATCGTGTCCTCGTTCGCCACGACCTCGGCAGACTTGTCCGAAGAAAATTCGGCAATCACCCTGGCGGCGGGCCGGAACAATCCCGTAAGAGTCTCCATCTCCTTTCGCGGCATCGCGAACGCAAACTCCTCGGCGGGCGGCCGCACTGTTGTGTTGAGATGGATCTCGTCGGGACCGACAGCCGCGACAAACGCCGCGATCTTCTTGACGTCTTGCAACACGGAATTCGTTCCCCAGATAAGGAATACCTCGATCCAAAGCCTGCCCTTGAACCCATCCCGAAAAGCCCGGTATCCATCCATGATTTGTTGGAATTTGAGATCGGGATGTGGCCGATTGATGTGTTTGAACGAGGCTTGATCCCATGCACTGAGCGACAACTTGACGATATCGGCATGGCAAGCCGCCTCGCGAACTTCGGGCAGCGTGAACAACGTGCCGTTGGACAGCAGTACGGTTGGAATTGCGGTCCGACCGTGAGCGAACTGCAGAATCTCGCCGAAACGGGTGTGCAACGTGGGTTCTCCGGAACCGGAGAGCGTGATGTAGTCCGCCTTGCCACCCTTCTTGATCCACGCATCGAGTTCAGACTCGACGTCCGCCACCGACACATATTCCTTGCGGTCCAGCGTCTTGTGCGTTGTGCGTCCCAACTGGCAGAAGATGCAGTCCAGCGTGCAGGTCTTGAACGGCGTCAGGTCCACCCCCAGGGAGCGCCCGAGACGCCGGGAGGGCACAGGACCAAAAAGATGTTTGTACGACTGGACCACTGCTGGACCTCAAACCGTCTGGTGAGCGGTTCCTACCGCTCTCTTGTCATTGCCGCGCCGCAACCGGGGCACTTTACCTGCGTACAAGGCACTCCACGCTGATGCGGAACGGTCTTGCCGCAACTCGGGCAAACGCAATTGCCACCAGCGCCAAGGCCAAATCCGCCTAGCAGTCCGTCCATAAGTCCCCGCATCAGTCCCCGGCCTTGACCTCGCCCCATACCGCCTCCACCGCCCATTCCGCGGCCGGTTCCCGGTCCCGCGCCCATCGGACCTGTTCCATCTCCTCTTGGCATGACTGACCTCCTTTCCCGTTCAAAGCAGCTTTTTTGCCCCTTGGTACACTTCCTCGACCATTAGCGATACGGCTGCATGCCCGGGATACTTCACCGGATTCCATTTCTTCATGTCTTCGTAAATGGGCCCGGATCGGTGATATTCGAGCCGGCCCTTGATCTGAAAGGACTGGTTGTCCTTGGTGATGAACAAAATTGCCCCTTTGCTCCCGCGCAGGATGTTGCGCCGGGTCTTGTCGAAGTAGTTGTCGGCCACGACCAGTGTGTCCTCCGCGAACTTGCTGACCGCACCCGCATAGATCGCGTTGGGCAACCCGGCTCCGTCAACCGTCACCAAGACGATCGGACCGTTTCTGTTATCCCAAGCCTTGCTTACTTCTTCCGGTAATTGTGACATTTTCGTCTCCCGTCTTTTTTCCGTTCAATAATCAACAAAAAACATCGGCCAACCATGCAATCATGCAGTTTTGTGGGGAAGTCCCGGAATTGGACAAGGCCTCGGCATTCACTTGGATGCCGAGGCTGTCTTGGCGCAGGCGTTTTCCTACTTCGCCGCCTTTTCGGCTTCGAGTTCTTCGATCCGCTTCCGGAGATCACCCAGCGCGCCTTCGAAAAACTCCGCTTGGCCCTTCAGCGCGGCCAGTTCCTGCTCCTTTGTCGGTGCGGTGTCATAGGGCGGCACACCACCGCTCATTGGACGTCCCGCTGCTGCACGCTGCCATCCGGTCAGACCCGTGGCGTAGAACATGTTCCGCCAGCCGCGGCCACCGCCGGCCCCACGGCCCCGGAAACCGCGTCCACATCCCATTCCGAAGCCCCGGCCCGGAACCGTGATGAATCCCGGCGCCGCAGCCACGGCGCAGAAGCCCATACCTCGGCCTGTCATTGGCCCCATTCCCTGGGGCCCCATTCCATTTCCTGCTGGCATTGTCGTTCTTCCTTTCTCTATTCGTGTTTTCTGTTCAACGGCCTCCGTTTTGGCCGCCGCGGCCACGACCGTGGCCACGCCCGCCACGACCTCGGCCTTGCACTTTGGCGGCTCCTGCCGCTGGGCCTTTTCGCTGTCCACCGCCGCAAGGGCCGCGCCCGCGGCCGGTTCCTGGCCCTTTCCCGCTCGGTCCTGTTCCATTATTTCCTGGCATTTTCCGATCTCCTTTCTTTCTGGTTTACGCCCAGTGTCCTTCCACGTTGGCTACGGAAGCTTCCTTCAACTCGCCCGCCTTGAACTTGCGGATGGCATCGGCCACCGTGCCCGTGCCGGACAGGTACACCTTGATCCCCGCCGCATTCAGGATGCGAAACGCTTTGGGACCGACGTTGCCCGTGACGACGGCTTGTGCGCCCAAGCGTGCGACCTTTTCACCCGCTTGAATCCCCGCGCCCTGCGCGGCATTCAAGTTCTGAGCGTTGTCGTGAGCCGCCACCTCGTTCGTATCCGTATCCACGACAATAAAATACCTGGCCCGCCCGAACCGCGGATCCACGTTGTTCGACATGTCTTTACCCGTTGCAGTTATTGCAATCTTCATTGTGTTTTCCTCCCTCCTCTTCCGCCATGACAACGTCTCCGGCCACAGCACCCCGGCATGCTCAACGCCGGGTTCGGCAATGTCCCAAGCAACCAAGCGCCAAGGACTCGTTCCACATCGCCGGCTGTAAAAGGAATCACGCGAATCTTCGTGGATGCCAACATGGCGGCCATCGGCTGCGAGATGGCCCCGCAGATCAACGTCTGTGGGCCGAGCGCCGCCAGGCGGTCTGCCTGAGCCTGCTGCTCCGTGCCCGGCAGCGTTTCCTCGCGACGGGCAATCACGCGGCCGTCTTCAACATCGAGCATTAGAAGCTGCCGCGCTACATCAAACACCGGCGAGATTCTTCCGTTCCACGTTGCGAGCGCCAGCTTCATGATTCTGCATTCCTCATGTGAAGTTAATCAGCGCCGTCGCCAGCCCGCCCAGACGGGGACGCCGTTCTCATCGCGCAGTTTCAGGACTTGCTCGCCTTTTTTTACCTCGGCCGCGATGATCGCCGGCTTGCCGTCGAACGTGATACGCGATCCTTTCACCCCGATCTTGTCCTTCGGCGCGATCTTCAGGTCCTGTTTCTCGATGAACCACGCTGGGCCGAGGTGGATGGACACGGCTTCCTTCTCCGTTTTCAGTTGGAGATGCACGCCAGCGCCCATGCCGTTTGTCGACGTGAGTTTCTCGACACTGACAACCTCGCCAGTGACACTTTCGACGGTCTTGGGATCGTACATCCGACCAGCCCCACGGCCGCCTCCACCTTGCCCACGCGGTCCGCGTTGCGCCGAAGCTTTTTCGGCTACCAGTCCGACCGCCAACACCACTGACATCGCCGCAATTGCAGCCATTCTCATCTCATTCCTCCTTTTTTAGTTTGTATGATCGCCACTTTCATGTTTCTCCGTCCTTCATCTTGATGTCCTGAAATTCAATAGCAGCACGAAGTGTGCCAACGCCAAGGGAGCGGTGCCAACGTGCCGCTTGCATGCAATGTGACACCGTCCCGAGTGATGCAGATAGCACGGGCAGCGTGGCCAGTTATGGTTGGTGTCGCTATATGGCGACTGTACGGCAGGTAGAGAGGTGCTGTTCTGCGACTCTACGTGGCCTTCCGGTGGGAGCGTCCGTCTTGATCGGGAAGTTCAATCCCCAGGGCTTTGATCTTGCGAAATAGCGTACTCTTGTGCAGGCCCAGTTCGCGGGCGGCGGACAGACGGTTGAATCCGCAGCTCTCCAGGGCCGCCCGAATGGCCTGGGCTTCGGCGGCGTGGGTCTGAGCGGCGATGGTGTCGCCGGTCGGAGCGGGGGCAGTGGCCTGTTGGCCGGTTAGTTCGGGCGGCAAATGAACGCGATCGATCCTTCCCGCGCCGCAGAGGACGAATGCCCGCTCGATGATATTCTCCAGTTCCCGCACATTACCGGGATAGTCGTGCGCCATGAGCAGCGACATGACGTCCTGGGCGACTCCGGCTACGGCTTTTCCTTGCCGCCGGTTGAACCGCGCCACGAAGTGTTCGATAAGGAGAGGAATATCTTCCTTGCGCTTCCGCAACGGCGGCAGCTCAACTTTAACGACGTTCAAGCGATAGAAGAGATCCTCACGAAAAGCGCCTTTCCGAATCTGCGCAGACAAATCACGGTGCGTTGCCGCCACCACCCGCACGTTGGCGTGCAACAAGCTTGTTCCACCCAGTGGCTCGTAGGTCTTTTCCTGTAGGACGCGTAGCAGGCGGACCTGAAGCGCGGGGCTGATGTCGCCGATTTCGTCTAGGAACACCGTGCCGCCATCGGCCAGCGCAAAGCGGCCCGGTTTGTCCTTCGCCGCGCCCGTGAATGCGCCTTTCATGTAGCCGAACAGTTCGGATTCCAGCAGTGTGTCAGGCAAAGCGCCGCAGTTGACCGCTATAAACGGCTTGTTTTTGCGTTGGCTGAGGTTGTGGATGGCGCGCGCCAGGAGTTCCTTGCCCGTACCGGTTTCCCCGAGAATCAGCACCGTCGCGTCGCTGGCAGAGATTTGCGGCAAGACATCGAAAATGCGCCGCATGGCGGCGCTACGGCTCACCAAGTCGCCCACTTGGAACCGGCCCTCTAATTCCTTGCGCAATTCTTCCACCAGACTGAGGTCGCGAAACGTTTCCGCACCGCCGCTGATTTGTCCGCGTTCATCGCGCAGAATAGCCGTGGATACAGAGATGGGTATCCGGCGGCCTTCGACATTCACGATGAAGGCCGACTTGTTGATGATTGGTTTGCCGGTCTTGACCGTGTGCCGGAGCGCGCAGTCCCCTTCGCACATACTGGCGCGGAACACGTCCGAGCAGGTCTTGCCGATCGCATCCCGCCGGCGAATGCCGGTGATGGCCTCGGCGGCGCGGTTGAACGAGGTGATGCGCCATTCGGCATCCACGGTAAACACGCCGTCCGAAATGCTCTCCAGAATGCTTTCGGCCCCGGTCTGCAATCTTCGTTTACTGGTCAAGTCCTTGTTCATCAAGCGAATTATTGCGCGAAAGACTGTCGTTATCAAGAACGTAGTCCGGTGCGAATTATGTTCGGAAGGGAAAGGAGGCAGAAAGGCGCTTGTATGCGGCGCCAGGAAATGGGAGGTTCTCGCCCATGAGCGATAACGCTACGGAACAGAATCGGGTGCGGTTCGATCGCGCGGCGGCGAAGTGGGAAGCCAATCCGGGACGGGTCATGCTGGCACGGGCGGTGGCCGGGGCGATCCGAACTGCCGTGCCGCTGCGCCCGGATATGTGCGCGATGGACTTCGGCGCTGGTACAGGACTCGTGTCGTTGGCGCTTCTGTCTGACTTGGCCAGTGTTACGGCCATGGACACGTCGGGCGAGATGTTGCGAGTGCTGGATGAGAAGTTGAAAGTTCAGCGGATTGGGAACGTCCACACGCTGCTTTGCGAGATCGGCAAGACCGCGTTACCGGTGGCAGAGTTCGATCTCATCCTAAGTTCGATGGTTTTACACCACATTCCCGACGTGCCACAGACTTTGCGGCGGCTGCGCCCTTGCCTGCGACCCGGCGGGTGGATTGCATTGGCCGATCTGGATTCAGAGGATGGAACGTTCCATTCCGATTCAACCGGGGTCTTTCATCACGGTCTTGACCGAGACGACGTCTGCTGGTGGTTGCAGGAGGCCGGGTTCATGGGCACCACGGCGCGCGAGGCCCATCGTATTGTACGGCCCTCGGCTGACGGCGAAACCCGTCAATACCCGGTTTTCCTCGTCACCGGCCGTGCGGGTTGATTGAGGCGTGGCGGGCGAAGCAGATGGGATGTTCGGGGTGGCGCGGGAGCGCGGGGGCTGGGGGGGATTGTATTCGGGGGATTTGGGGGTTCAGGGTTTTTGGGGTTTCTTCAACCACTATCTTCGAAACACAAGACCCTGATTCGCCGGGGTTCATGCTGTCCGACGTCGCACTTCCGCCTTTTTTGTCTGTGGGACTCTGTGAGTACGGATGAACGCATTGAGGTCGGCCTGGTCAAACATGACTCGGACGCCGATTCGAACGCACGCCAGTTCCCCGGAGTCAACGGCTCTCTGGATCGTCCAGCGTGATACGCCGCCCAGAAACCGACATGCGGTTGGCACGTCCATGAGTCCGCCATTGGGTCGAGACGCCTCGCCGAGAAGTGCCGACATAGCCAGTTCGATGCTCTCCTGTTCGACACCAAGCCCGCTCAGGACATTTTTCAGGATTTTCGGTCGATTTTCATGCGAGAACTTCAGTGTTCGATTTCACGCGCTGCCTCATCGTTATGCCCGATGTCTCGGGAGTAAGCAATTCCGCCGAGAACGCACTTCCGATCATTATAACGGCTATTGATCTATAACTTCCATCAGAGTCTCAACTGGGTCGGTGACTGGATCGGTGACTGGATCGGTCGGTTGCGAGGACGGGGTGGTTGTGAGCGGCGTCGATTTTCAGAGGGTTGAGTGGACGGAGGCGTCGCGGTTGTGGGCGGTTGGGTGGAGCACAGCGTCGCGGTTGTGATTTACGGGGCGTGGCGCGGGAGCGCAGGGGAGTTGGGGTCTTGGGGATATGGATTGGGGGATTTCGGGATTTTAGGGGCGTTGGGGTTCGGAGGATTTGTCGAATGCGATGCGATATGTAGGAGGTGGGTATGTTTAAGCCTGGTGTGTCGGGGAATCCTGGTGGGCGGAAGAAGGGGTCGTATGGCGGGCGGATTATGGCGCTGGCCGCGCTGGATCGGGTGCTGGCGCGGAAAGAAAACCGGAAGTTGCTGATCGAGGCGCTGGAGGCGGATTTCCGGAAGAATCCTGCGCATTTTTTCAAGTCGGTGATTGTGCCGCTGTTGCCGAAGGAGTCGAAATTGTCGTTCGACCATTCTGGGCCAATTGTGTGGACGAGTTTGCTGGAGTTTGGGCCGGGGGTGGGCGAGCAGGTGGAAGGTGGAGGGTTGAAGGTGGAAGGTGGAGGAAGAGCCGGAAGCGGCGGCCTCGGCGAGGGCGGCCTACCAGGTCCTGGGCCGGTGATTGATGTGACGGCGGGTGGGGTGCTGAGGTCGGAGATCGGAGGTCAGAGGTCGGCAATACTGGAGAGCGGGAAGTGAACAGTGAACAGTAAACAGTGAATCCAGAGAATGGCGAAGAGGTTCACGCGGAGGCGCGGAGGCGCGGAGAAGATTGGGAAGTTGAATCGCGGATGAACGCGGATGGGGGGAGCCAGGAGTAAGATTATGTTGCGTGTTTACTATGTTCCCCACCCTGCGCAGTGTCAGATTCATTGGGCGCGTGGGAAGCGGTTCCGGACGGTTTGTACGGGGCGGCGGTTTGGCAAGACTATGTGTCTGGCGGGTGAACTGATGGACCGTGGGTGTTATGAGCGAGCCGGGGATTATGGGTGGGTCGCGCCGACGTACAATGTCGCCGATCGAGGAATCGAGGCTTTCCAGAAAATCGGCGGGAACGAGGGTTTTGTCCAGGTGCGCGGGCAGGCGCCTTCGCGGGTGGAGTTTCCGGGACCGTTGGGGTTGGTGCGGATCTGGTTTCTGTCGGCGGATAATCCGGACAGTATTCGAGGGTTCGGATTTCTGGGCATGGTGATCGATGAGGCGGCGGCGATTCCGAAGGACGTGTGGAATTTCGTTTTGAGGCCGACGGTCTCACAGACGCTCGGGTGGGTGGTGTTCGTGAGTACGCCGGCGGGGCGGAACTGGTTTTATGATATGCACACGCGCGGTTTGGATCCCAGTGAGCGGGATTACGCGTCGTTTACGTTCCCGAGTAACGCGTCGCCGTATTTTCCGGCGAAAGAATGGGAGGAGGCGCGGCGGACGTTGCCGGAAAACGTGTTCCGGCAGGAGTACATGGCGGAGTTTCTTGAAGACAGCGCCGGTGTGTTCCGGAATGTGGATGCGTGTTTGCTGAGTGGCGAGTGTCAAGTGTCGAGGGAAGATTACAGGGATGTGGCGGTGGGGTGCGATATTGCGAAGCACACCGATTTTACGGTGTTGATCGCGATGGACTCGCGGACGGGGCGGTGTCTGGAGATGGAACGGTTCAATCAATTGGACTGGCCGATCCAGAAGGAGCGGATTCTGGCGTTTGTCATGAAGTGGCGGGCGCGGTTGATTATGGATTCGACCGGCATTGGCGATCCTGTGATGGACGATCTGCGGCGGGTGTGGGGCGATGTGGAAGGGTACAAGTTCACACTTCCTGATCCCGTGCTGTAATTACGCATGTTTTTGCGAACTGCCCGGAAAATGACATGGCACTTTTTGACGCGTGACAAGTAAAGCGGCGTGGTGAATTCTTTGGGGCGAACAAACGGTCCCACAAAGG
>CAIYGI010000224.1 GCA_903925685.1 uncultured bacterium | reverse complement strand
CGGCCCCACGCGCGTCAATGGAACTCAGGCATTTATGGGCACTACAAACCGAAACCCACACGATATATCAGGGACTTGCGACTGAAATCGAACCGATTTTGCCCGAAACCGTTGAGTACCCGCGAAACTTGGGCTAGGCCTAGCGCATGCGGTTCATGCTTTATAATGTGCGCTATTGCACCGGCACCGGCAGCCGTTTTCACTTCCCCTTTCCGCTCGTCAGCGGCTACCTGAAACCGACCGGCGCGCAATTGGGCCGCATTACCGATTTCATTTGCGAACAGCACCCCGACATCGTTGGGCTGATCGAGGTGGACGCGGGCTCCTACCGCACGGGACGGCACAATAACCAGGCGGAACATATCGCCACGGCGCTTGGCCACTATCACGTGGATGCGGTCAAGTACGGGGTAAACTCGCTGGCGCGGAATGTGCCGGTGCTGCGCAAGCAGAGCAACGCGTTTTTGTCGAGCGACGTGATCAAGGACAAACGCTTCCACTATGTCGAGCACGGCGTGAAGCGGCTGGTGATGGAGCTGGAACTGGAACAGTTGACGGTCTTTCTGGTCCACCTTTCGATCAAGTACCGTCACCGGCACTACCAGCTCGGCGACCTCTACGAACTGGTCAAAACCGTCAAGAAACCCCTGATCGTGGCCGGGGATTTCAATTTTCTGTGGGGCGACGCCGAAATCGACCTTTTTCTCGCCGCCACGGGCCTGCACAGCGCCAACGTCGCAGGCCGCCCATCCTACCCAAGCCGCGCGCCCAAGCGTCAATTGGACTTCATCCTCCACAGCCCGGAAATACGGGTGACCGATTTCGCCATGCCGCAGGTGAATTTCTCCGATCATCTGCCGCTGATTTGCGATTTCGAGATCGAGCCGGGGGAAAGTGAAGAGTGAACAGTAAACAGTAAACAGTGAACAGTAGGCAGTGGCAGTAGGCAGTTAACAGTCAGGACGCCTGTATTCCCACTGTTCACTGTTTACTGTTCACTCTTCGCTCTTCACTCCTTGCTCTTCGCTTGTTTTTTCAGGCTTGCTCCCGCCATTCGCGGGTGCTATTTTCTTTTTTGCTTCCCGCGAGATGCGGAAGCTGGAGGTTGAGAATATGACATCCCAGTCGCGTATTGTTTGGATGGTGCGGGCCGCGGTGCTCGCCGTCTTGATTGTGGCGGAAGCGGCCCCGGCCGCGGAAAAGGCCGCGACCACCATCATGGTGGTGCCGGCGCGCAAGCGCATGGTGACGCTGGCTTTTCAAATGGCCGAAATGCGACGGGTGGGCATCGTCGCCTACAGCCGCGGCGTGCGCGGCGGAGCGGACCTGCTGCATGTATGGAACGGCCGCGAATGGCTGCCCATCAGCGAGGCCGACTACACCTTCGGCGCATTTCTCGGCGAAAAGCCGGTGGATGCATTCATCGTCGGCGACAAGACCATGATGCCTGTCGCGGTTCAAGGCAACCCCACCTGGGCCAGGCGCGTGAACTACATGACGGAACTGGATGTGGCGCCGATCGTCAACCAGCTCGGCGAGCGCTTCAACTTCAGCAAGCGCGAATGGTCGGCCATGTCCCAAGCTTGGGATATGACGCTGACCGACGAGAACCGCGATCGCCGCATCTACGGCCGTTACGGTCCCCTGTTCGGCGAACGCAAACCCGCCCCCGGCGCGCCCGCCAGCCCCGGCAATGCTCCGGAGGTCATGCCCATGCCGCCCCTCGCGGCGCCCGTCACGACCAATATTCCCGGTTTGGCCATGCCCGCGGCCCCGGCCGCGCCGCCCATTGGCGTCGTCCCGAACCCGCCCGCCGCACCAGTAATCGATGCCCCGACCGCCCCGGCGCCGGTCAATCCGTAGTGTACGAACGAACGCTCACCTCAACGCGCGCCTACACAGGCCGCGTGCTCGCGCTGGACCTGCTCGAGATCGAGACGGATCAAGGGGTTCGCGCGAAACGGGACATTGTCCGGCACCGCGGCGCCGTTGCCGTGCTTTGCCGCCGCCCGGATGGGATGCTGGTGCTGGTGCGCCAGTTCCGCAAACCGGTGGAAAAGATCCTGCTGGAGGTTGTCGCCGGCAAACTGGAAGCGGACGAAAATCCCGAAGTCTGCGCCCGCCGCGAAGTGCTCGAAGAGACCGGCCACACGGTCACCGCCCTGCGCAGCCTGGGCTTCATCCATCCCACGCCGGGCTATTCTGACGAAACCCTGCACCTCTTCGAAGCTCAAGTGGACGCCACGCCGCAGGCGCATCAGGCCGATGCGGACGAGGATCTCGCGACGGTCACGCTGACCCCGGCGGAGTTCGAAGCCCGCATCGCCAGCGGAGAAATCGTGGACGCCAAAACGCTCTGCATCTGGCTGCTGGCCTGCCTGAAAGGCCGGAAGGCGGAGGTCGGAGATCAGAAATGTCCTTCCAACACACATTGAATACCGAGCAGCTGGCGGCCGTCACCGCGCCGGATGGGCCCATTCTGGTCCTGGCCGGCGCCGGCACGGGCAAGACCCGCACGCTGGTCCATCGCGTCGCCCATCTGGTCGAAACCGGCGTGCGCCCCGACCGCATTCTGCTGCTGACCTTCACCAACCGCGCCGCGCGGGAGATGCTCGATCGCACGCGCCTGCTCGTGCATCACGACGTAAGCGACCTCTGGGGCGGCACCTTCCACCACATGGCCAACCGCCTGCTGCGCCGCCACGCCGATCACCTGGGCTACCCGCACAATTTCACCATTCTCGACCGCGACGACGCCGTCAGTCTGCTGCGCCGCTGCATCCGCAACGCCAAACTCCCGCCCCGCGAATTCCCAAAACCGGAAGTCCTGCTGGCCGTCAACAGCATGGCCTCCAATCTTGGCGTTTCCGCCGCCAGTCTGCTGCAAAACCGCTACAGCCAGCTTGCCGACTTCGGCGCCGACGTGCTGAGCGTACTCAACGCCTATAACAAGGAAAAGCACACACTCGGCGCCATGGACTTCGACGATCTGCTGGTCAACGGACTGCGCCTCTTCCGCGAGCAGGCCGCGCTGCTGGGGCGTTATCAGGAGCAGTTCCAACACACGCTGGTGGACGAATATCAGGACACGAATCCGATCCAGTCCGAATGGGTGGACCGCATTGCCGCCCGCAACCGCAACCTTTTCGTCGTCGGCGACGATTTCCAGAGCATCTACGCCTGGCGCGGCGCCGACTGCCGCAACATCCTGAGTTTTCCGACGCGCTATCCCGACGCCAAAGTCTTCATGCTCGAAACGAACTACCGCAACGTGCCGGAGATTCTGAGCGTCGCCAACGCCTGCATCGCCGGCAATCCGGAGCAGTTTCAAAAAATCCTGCGCAGCACGAAACCGTCCGCCTGCCGCCCGATTTGCGTCCGGCCGCGCGACGGCGAGCAGCAGGCGCGTTTTGTCGCGGAGCTGATTCCCCGTCTCGTGGCGCGCTACGGCGCCGGCAACGTAACCGTGCTCTACCGGGCGCACTCGCACGCCATGGAACTGCAACTGCAACTGACCAGGTCCGGCGTTCCCTACGTGGTCACCTCGGGCATGCGATTCTTCGAACAGGCCCACGTCAAGGACCTTTGCGCGCTGCCGCGCCTGCTGGCAAACCCCGGCGACGCGCTGGCCTTTCATCGTCTGCTGCAACTGCTGCCCAAAGTCGGAGAGCTCACCGCCGCGCGCATCCTGAAAAAACTGGGCGGCCGCTTCGATCTCGCGCAGCCGGGCACGCTCGCCACCCTCCGCGAGGCGCTGCCAGCGGCGGCGCGCGAGCTTTGGGCCCCGATCGAGCAGCTCTGCGCCGCGGTCGCCGCCGACCCCGCCGCCGCGTCGCCCGCCGAGCTGCTGCGCGGTTTCTTCGAAGACATGTACGACGATTACGCCCGCACGGCCTTCGAAGACTACCGCCGCCGCGCGGACGACCTCCGGGAACTGATCGCCTTCACCCAGCCCTTTGCCGCGCTGCGCGACTTTCTCAGCGCCGTGGCGCTGCAAACCAACACCGACGCGGCCCCTGGTCCCGCCGCCGACAGCGGCGCGGAGTCCGCCGCCGGCTCCGGCGCGGAGGCAGTGCGCCTGAGCACGATTCACCAGGCCAAGGGGCTGGAATGGGACGCCGTGATCCTGCTCTGGATGACGGAAGGCATGTTCCCCTCGCCCCGCGCGCTGACCGAGGATGGCGGCAACGAGTCCGAGGAACGGCGGCTGTTTTACGTCGCCTGCACCCGCGCCCGCAGCGAGCTCTACCTTTGCGCCCCGGAAGTCCGGCGCGGCTACGACGGCAGCCTGGCTTACGCCGCCCCTTCGCGCTTCCTGCGCGAGATTCCCGAGGGCCTGATCGAGGCCCAGCGAATCCCGTTCTGAGCGAAAAAAGAGCGAAAAAAGAGGGTTGACGGCCACGCGGTCAGACGGTAGGATTACCCGCTCACAAGTCATGGCCGCGTGGAGTAAACGGGGCCTTATCGGAAGGGTCGAGTAAATGGAAGCGTACGCAGTCGTTGAGACCGGCGGTAAGCAGTACCGTGTACAAGCCGGCGAATCGCTCGAAATCGAGCGGCTCGCGGTGGAAAAAGGCGCCCAAACGGACCTGACCAGCGTTCTGGCGCGTTCCGACGGCGCCGCGTTGACCGTGGGTACGCCCATGATCGCCGGGGCCAAGGTCACCGCCGAGGTGGTCGAGCACAAGCGCGGCGTCAAGGTCGTGGCTTTCAAAAAGCGCAAGCGCAAAGGCTCCAGGCGCAAAGTGGGGCATCGCCAGGAATTGACGATCGTCAAGATTCTGAGCGTATAACCTGAAACGTGCGCCACGCCGTCGCACAAGGAGATTAGTTTCCCATGTCACAAAGAACTGGCAGCGCCCGCAACGGACGCAACAGCCCCGGTCAACGCCTGGGGATCAAGGTCTACGATGGCACCAAGGTCACCGCGGGCAGCATCCTGGTGCGCCAGCGGGGCACACGCATCCACCCCGGATTGAATGTTGATCGCGGCAGCGATGACACCCTCTTCGCGCTCAAATCGGGTATCGTCCACTACGAGAAAGACGGCCAGCGCGTCCGTATCGAGGAATCCGCCGCGTCCCAAGCGTGAAAGTCCGCCGTTTTGTCGACTCGACCGTGCTCCACGTGACCGCCGGGGACGGCGGCAACGGGGCGGTCAGTTTTCGCCGCGAAAAATATGTCGCCAAGGGCGGTCCCGATGGCGGCGACGGCGGTCGCGGCGGTCATGTAATCCTGCGCGCCGAGCGGAACACCGACAGCCTGATCGCCCTTTTTTTCGAACCCCTGCAACACGCCGAAAACGGCGGCAAGGGCCGCGGCGCGCAGCAGCATGGACGCAACGGCCGCGACCTGATCCTGAACGTTCCCACCGGCACCGAGATCCGCCTCGCCGAGAGCGGCGAGCGGCTGGGCGATCTGGTACATGACGGCGATACGCTGCTGGTCGCGCACGGGGGCAAGGGCGGCCTCGGCAACGTTCACTGGCAGACCTCCATGCACCAGACGCCCTTCGAGCATACCGACGGCGAACCGGGCGAACATTTCGACCTGCGGCTCGATCTCAAGATGGTGGCCAACGTCGGACTGGTAGGTCTGCCCAATGCGGGCAAGTCCTCGCTCCTGGCGGCGCTGACCAACGCCCGTCCGCGCATCGCCAGTTATCCCTTCACCACCATCAATCCGATCATCGGAACCGTGGAGGAGGAAGGCGAAGCCTGTTACACGATCGCCGACATTCCCGGCCTGGTGGCCAACGCATCTCAAGGCGTCGGGCTGGGCGACCGTTTCCTGAAGCACATCGAACGCGCCGGCGCCCTGCTCTATGTGCTCGACATGGCCGGCAGCGAGGGCCGCGATCCGCTGGAGGACTACCGAATCCTGCGCAACGAACTGCGCCTTTACCGGGAAAGCCTGCCGGATGTCGCCTCCCTGATCGCGGCTAACAAGATGGACCTGCCCGACGCCGCCGAACACCTGGCCGCGTTCCAGCGTGAAACGGGACTGCAGGCGATTCCCATCTCGACCGTCACTGGCGAAGGCCTGCCGGAATTACGGGTTCTGCTCCGCAAGCTGGCGGCAAGGAAGGCAAAGACCACCGGTACCGGAGCGTAGTCGAGAACCGGCGTGTACAGAATAGACGATCTATTTACTTTGTACTCTTGTAAAGCGCCTTGCCAGCAGCGAGGTCTTTTTCGATCTGTTTCAAGTCTTTGATGAACGTGTAGTTCTCTTCGTTCTTCCAGTGCCAAGTCTTCCCGATCACGAAGTGTTTCACGGGCAGATCGCCGACGCTGATCTTGACCGTTGCCGTAACGGTGGAGATCACTTGAGCGCCCATGCCGTCGCTTTGCGAGACAGTCGAAACGACCCATAGCTCCCGATTGACTTGGTGAACCGAATCGACGGCGATTTTCCAGGTCGCATCGGGAACCTTAAGTCGCACCTCGATCTGTTTCTCTTCTGCCCCGACTGTGATTGCGCTCAACGACAGCAATAGAGCCATCAACGTCTTCATCTGCATTATCTCCTCGCTTGTTTGGCCAGCGGTGAAAGTCAGATTCCGAGCGGAACGCGAGGTAACCTGCATTTTCTGGTTGGCATGGTCATTTATCCGTGCGCCAGTTTCACCGATGCCAGGCGGTTCAAGCTGACACCAGCTTCAGCGGCTTCTAATGCGAGTTCGCGATGCACATCGGGAGGAACGCGCACCAAGAACTTTCCGCTGAATGACCGGCTTGTCAGCGGTTCAGGGATTGGCTCCCTCTGTCGATTCATGTCCTCGACAACGCCAGCCACGACGGAACGGACGCCGCGAAGCGCGGCTTCCGGCGCTGAGGCGAGCCAACTCAGGCTCGGGAACTCTGCGCAAAGACCGATATACTCCTTATCTTCTTCCGACCATGTGACACGGTAGGTATAGCGATCATGCGGAACGGTTTTCATATTCCCACCTCTCAATTGCCTTCAATACTTGCCTGACCTGGTAAGCCTTGGCTTTCCCCTTGTCATCCTGAATGTTTACCCGTGGATCCCCCTGCCATGAAGTCCTGTATATCCGATGGCTTGTTCCTTTTTGCCTTGGTTGCCCGAAAAAGTGCTCGCACGCACGGCACAAGTCCGCAAACCGCACTCCTTTGGGGTTGCTTCGCATCCCCGAAACTATGTCTTCAACCGTCGGCATGGGAATATAGTATCATTAGTGATATCATCGTCAATACATTTTTGCGACACAAATTCACACTTCCTGATCTCACCGGAAAATGAGTTGGCACTTTTTTGCGATTCTGATGGAGGGCGGGCGGCCTCGACCGCCGGGGTTCGGCGACGGAGGCCCGTGGAATTCGTATGTTCGCCATTCATTTCCCTTTTTGGGCAACCTTTCTACTGAGGCGCCTGTGGCACCACACCATAATGAACAGGCCCAAGATCATAAGTGCAGACGCCAGCAAGCGAGGCACTGTGGCATAGAGAAATATTGGTCGGTCGGGCCAGAAGAAATCATCGAAACCCCAGATAATGGTGTAAGAGGGTACGGTTATGACTATCACGATGAGCAAGTCCTTCAGTGATAGGTCTGTGTTCTTTGTCTTCATTTGGCTATCTGTATCTGGCCCAACGTTGGCCTTGTGGCTGAGGCGCGGAGCGCCGATAGCCACAAAGGCCGTGTTCGGGTCATTTCATTGTTTGTTTTGGATCCACCACCAACAACCGATACCGACAGCCACCAACAGCACGAATATTCCGAAGCACACCCATCCCACTGCCTTGCGTTCCTTTTTCTCAATCTCGGATTCGCCGAAAACGCTACTGTCCCGCAAGTCGGAATCTTTTCTCCAGATACCAATCACAAAATCAGCCGCCATTTCGATGAAATCAATAATCATCTTTTCCCATCATCCCGAACGTATTATGTACACCTGTCCGATTTCCTCGGTTTGGGTGCTTGATGACGTTGAAGTTACGCCCTGTTTTCCGCAAGTCAAGAGCCTTTTGGCGCAATATTGCGGTGCGCGTGTCCCTTTTCATCGGTTTTCCACATTTTCGCGGACATGTCCGCTAATCTCCTAACAGCCTTCAGTCTAAACTGCTTCAGCCTCCGAAAAGTGTTCAGAAGTGTTCAGTTCGCCTTGTCGGTAAGCCACCGCAATGCGCCCTTTACCCGCATTGCCCGGCGTTCTTCCGCCTACCACCTACCACCTACCACCTACCACCTCACACCTACCACCTATCACCTACCACCCGCTGCCTTCTCCGCTTCGCACTTGGCGGCATCTCTTCCTACGCTGCATGAGGCGAAGCAGCGGGCGCAGGCGAGGCACTCGGCGGGGTCAAGTTCGTGGCAGGGGCGGCGGGGCCAGCGCGCCAGACCGATCAGGCGCGCGCCGAGCAGGAGGCCGATCAGGCCGCCCAGAATGACGGAGCCGGCGCGGAAGAGGCGGCGGATGTGATCGGCATCGGCGTTCAGGGCGGCGATCGAACGCTCCGTGGCGCGGAAGGTTTCGCTTTCGAGCGTATATGTCTTCAACTGTCCGCGCGCCTCCAGGACCACGCGCTCGGCCAGCCGGAATTCGGGGTGCAGGCGGGCCAGCGGCACGTGCAGCAGGTAGCCGCCGCCGGCCCCGAGCAGCAGGAGCAGCGGGGCCAGCGCCAGGGCGCGGCCCAGGCGACGGCGCGCCAGCGCGCGCGCTTCGGGCAGCCGCTCGGGTTCGGGCGGACGGATGCAGTCGAACGGACAGGACTGCTCGCAGAGCCGGCAGTTGATGCAGCCCGCCGGCGTGATCGTGGCATGACGGAAGGCGAAACGCGAAATCCATTGCAGCAGCACGCCGTAGGGACAGAGGAAGCGGCAGTAAGGCCGGCCGATGAAAAGGCCCAGGAGCAGCAACGCGCCGCCGGTCAAGAGCATCGGGACGGGACCGCCGAGCCGGTAGAAGCCGATGAAGGGATCGTAACGGCAGATGATGTAGTCCGCGCCCGTGGCGGCCAGCAGCACCGCGGCGCCAAGATATATGGCCGGCAGCAGCCGCAGCGGCGCGCTCAGCCAGGCCGGCACAGGCACCGATTTCCAGAGCACCAGATCCTGCAACGCGCCCAGCGGACAGACCGCCGCGCAAAAAACCCGGCCGAAGAAGGCGGCGAAAATCAGCGGCAGCAGGAAGAAGGCCGCCACGGTCCAGGGAATGACATAGGCCGGATCGGTCAGCGCGGAGGTGACGTTCTGGATCGCGCCGATCGGACAGACACAGCCGCGGCGGTAGAAGCCGAAATAGGCGATCGTGAAGAGCGAGAGCGCCACGATGCCGGCGCGTGAGCGGCGCTTGAGCGCGAGCCAGCTTGCGAGCGTCAAGGCCGCCAGCAAGACACCCAGATCGGCATATTCGCGCGCCAAGGCCCGCGGCGGCGGGGTGGTGGTCAACGGCTGCACATAACCGCTCTCGAACTCCGGCTGCGGAAAACGCGCCAGCGGCGTGGCGGCCGCGAGATCGCCGGAAAAGGAAAGCAGCAAGGCGGCGCCCAGGAGCAGAAAACGCCGCGCCCCGGCGAACGCCAGCCAGCGGGGGGGCATGGGGACAGGTTTCAGGTTTCGGGTGTCAGGAAGGAAGTTGCGACGATGAAAGATAGCAAGGCGTCGCACTCCCTGTAGCCGCCGCGCTGCGCGCGGTGGCAGAGGGCAGCCGTGCGGCAGTTGCGTGCATGGTTTCGTGACAGGCACGGCCACCTGCCGCAGGCAGGCGGCTACATCGGTCGCGCATGGCATGTCTCTTCGAATGTCCTGAACCCTGAACCCTGAAACCTCCTCCGAGGCGACAAAACGTGTCTTTCGTAGTGCAGGACGATCTTTCCCGAACACCGAACACCGAACACCGAACACCCGTCCTGGATCGGCCCTACGCATTCCTCTTCCTCCCCTGTTTGCCGCGCAACAGGTAGGGTTGCGAGGCCGGGACGCGCGAGATGGCCTGCGAGGGGCAGACTTGCGCGATCGCGCAATGGTTGCAGTTCACGCAGCGGTCGTGGCGGATTTGCAGGAAGAGCGAACCGTTGCCGAACGACCCGCAGCCTTTCACGCATTTGGCGCAGCCGATGCAGAGCGCCTCGTCGATGCTGTAGCGGTAATAGGGATCCTCGACGAAGGTGCGCTGGATGGCCGCGGTCGGGCAGAGCTGGTTCTCGGCCGCAGTGTCGGTCTCCTTGACCCTGGGCTGGTGGAAACCGCCGCAGAGGTTGCAGTAGCCGCACACGTCGTAGGCATGCACGCACTTCACGGCCGAGGGCGTCAGCACACAGGCGGTCATGCAGCGGTCGCACTGGACGCACTTTTCGGGATCGATCTGCCAGACCATGTCGTCGCGCGTGGTTGCGCGCCGCAGCCCCAGCCCGGCCGCCGCGCCCGCGGCCGCCAGCGCCACCGCGCCGGCGCCGCTTTTTAGAAAAGCGCGCCGGGGGAGGGGAATGGATTTGTCGGTGTTTAGCATTATCGTCTCAGCCTCTTACACTTCCGCAAGAGCGGACGGGACGGAGCCCGTCCCTCCAAAAGAGGGGGAGGCATATTGTTTTCGACAATGGCGGGACGACCTTGCCACTATGCGAAGCAGCGCTTTGCTACGTAGCACGAGCCGTGTCGTCCGACGGAGTATCGCAAAAGGCTCGGATGTTGCCTCCTGGTTCATCGGTTAAGTTCCTCCGCCTTTCCGAACACTGAACACCGAACACTGAACACCTGACTTCGAGCCGACAAACCCCTCGGCAAGCCGCAACCGTCCAGCGCGGGGCAGGCGCCGCAGCGGCCGCCGCCGGAGCAGGGCGCCTCACGGTGCGCGGACGCGCCCGCGCGGCCTGCCAGCGACACCGCCAGCATGCCGAGTCCGCCGAATAGGACGCTCCGGGCGAGCGCGCGCAAAGCCGAGCGACGAGTTATTTTCTGCATGTTTCCCCCTGAAATGCAAAGGTGGATGGTGGGAGGTGGAAGGTGGAGGGTGGAAGGTGGGAGGTGCAGGGTGGAGGGTGGAAGGCTGGAAGGGGAAGTCGTCCATCCAGCGCATCCCGAGCAGTTCTCGTGCTGCTGACTTGCTGTTATGCCAGTCTGTCTCGTGAAATCTGATGTTTTCGTATTCACCTTCAACCTTTCACCCTCCACCTTCCACCTTTTGACCGCGTGTCTCCATCGTGAAAACCAAAATCCGTCCTTTTTCAGAATCGAGCGCCAGGATGCGTCCGTCGCTGTCCACGGCCAGGTCGATGCCGCGCGTTTCCTCGGCGAAGTGTCCGGGGGCGGACAGCACACCCAGCAAGGCGCCGGAGGCCGTGTGAATCTTGATGCGCACGAGCCCTTTTTCGCTGGTCACGAACGAGCCGTCGGCGCGGATGGCGATGTGGCTCGGGTTGCAACAGCCGCTGAAGCCCTCGATGTCCATACCCGACCTTTCCCACGAACTCACCTGGTCGCCGGCAGGCGTGAATTCGATCAAGCGATGCCGGCCGGGGTCCACCACCCAGAGCGCGCCGTCGGGTCCGATCGCCAGGTCAAAATAGGGGCTTGGGATTATGAACCCGGGCAGATCGCGCGCCTTGTCTTTAACCCCGATGCGTCCCAGCAGGCGGCCATTGCGGTCGAAGCGCCACACCAGACGCTGCCCCGCATCGGCCGCGAACAGCTCCTTTTCCGCCACCGCCAGCGAAGTCAGCACGGAGTTGGACCCCAGCGGCGTCCAGCCGGCCAGAAACGCGCCATCCTGCGCCAGCACCACGATTCGATCCCTATGTCCGACATAGATGACGCCGTCCAGGGCCACGGCCAGGCATGTGACAGGATGTTCCACCGGCAGTTTTCGGACCAAACGCCCATCCGCTTCGAGCACCGCGATTTCCGTTTCGCCGCCCACATAGATCCGGTTGGCTCCGTCCACCGCCAGGGCATGCGGGTTGGTTACCGGCGCCGTGATCGGCGTCAGTTCCCGTCCGATCATCAGCTTCGGATCCACAAGCTTGAGCTCGGAGATGTCGTAACGGAAGCTCTTGCCCGCCTTGAGATGGTTGCCGCCGGTCCAGGCCAGCGCCAGCAAGGCCGCGACCAGAGCCAACGCTCCAAACCCGGCGAGCGCAAGTAGAACTCGGGAAGATATTATCTTCATATTTTCCTTCAGCCTTCAGCCTATCCACCTATTTCCCTTCCTCTCCGAGTTCCAGGCAGACCATGCGTTTCGAGTCGCGCGCGAGCAGCCGCGTACCGGCCAGCGCCAGCGGGCCCCAGGAATCCGTGCCCGCCAGCACGCGCGCCCGGGCCATGGGAATATAGCGCTCGGCGCTGGCCTGCGCCATGGTCAGAACGCCATTATCGTCCAGCATCAGAAAGCGGTCGCCCGCGACCATGAACGGGCCCAGTCCGAAGCGCACATCCGGGCCGCTGGTCCAGAGCAGCGTGCCGTCGGTGTCGGCGCAGACGAACTGGCTGCGGTTGGCGCCGGCGTCCTTGGGCAGGATGCCGAACAGGCGGCCGCGGTAGTAGAGGGGCGTCTGTTGCTCGCAGGCCAGTCCGCCCCTGGGGTTGAAGCTGCGCAAAACCGCGACCTTAAAGGCGTCGCCTTCGCGCGTGACCTGGAAGACCATGCTGCCTGCGCCATAGCCGGCGGTGACGAAGACGCGGCCGTCGGGCATGACCACCGGCGCGGGCGCGATGACGTTGGCTTTCCATTCGGGGGTTTGCCAGAGGATATTTCCGCGCTCCGCGCCGTCCGCGGCCACGCCGGCCAGGCCGCCGACCGCCGCGTAGACGAACATCCGCCTGCCCGCGATGGAGGCCGGGACGACGGACGAATGCGACATCTTCAAGCCTCCCGGGGCCGGCGTCTCCCAGACGCTCCGGCCGCTGGCGAGATCCACGCCGAGCATGAAGACGTTCGTGCCGCAGGGCGCGAGCACGACCGTATCCCCGTCGATCAGCGGGCACTGGCCGGTGTACCAGTCGGGAATGCGCGTGCCGAAGCGGCGCTCCATGTCGATGCCCCACAGGTAGCGTCCGCCATCCGCCTCCACGCACATCACATGCCCGCGCGGCCCGATGGTGACGGCGTAGCGCTCCGTGACGGCCGGAATCGTGCGCGACATGCCGTGATTGCGTTTCAACTGCACGCCGTAGCCGCGCCGCCAGATCTCGCGGCCGTCCTCCAGCGAAAAACAGCGCAGGATGTCGGCGCGGCGGGCCTCGTCATAATCCAGCAGATAGACGCGGCCGTTGCGGACCGCCGGGGCTGCGTAGCCTTCGCCCAGGTCCACCGCCCACAGCGCGCGGGGGCCGTTGGCGGGCCAGGTTGTCGCGAGCGCCGGCACGGCGGCGGTCGCCACATTCGAAAAATCCGCCCCGCGAAAACCCGGCCACAGGCCCGGCAGCGTCGAGGCCTTGCCCGGGCCGGCCTCGAAAATCGTGCCGATGCGCGCGACATCCCGCACCGCCAGCCCCGGAGGCCGTCCATCCATGCCGGGCACATTCTGCGCCACGCGCACGGCCGGTGGACGGGTCAACCAGTAAACCAGCGCGCCCGCAGCAAGCGCCACCGCAAGCAGCACCGTTAAAATGACGGTCAGGCGCGAGGAAGACGGCGAAGATTTATTTGATAGGTCCATGTTTGTTCACTGTTCACTTCTTTGAACCCTCGGGCTGGATGCAAAACAGCCGTTTGTGGGTCCGGACGAAGAGGCAACCGCCGGCTACGGCGGGGGAGGCGTCGACTGGTTCGCCGAAGGCGGTTTTGCCCAGCAGGTCGAGCGACTTGTCGGCCTTGAGGATGGTCACCGCGCCTTCGCGATTGATCAGGTAGATTTTCGAGCCCGCCAGGACCGGCGAGGCAAAGAAAGTTCCCGTCAACTCGCGCTCGCCCGCCTTCTTGCCGTCGGCGGCATTCAGGCACATCATCGAGTACGAAGGCACGAAGACCCAGTCGCCGCCGGCGACCGGCGACGCGACTTCCGAGCCGGCGTCGTCGTTCCGCCAGGCGACATGTGTGGCGGTCACATCGCCCGTGCCGTCCGTCCTGATCGCCAGCGTGCCGGTGTTGCCCAGCGTGGCGATCACCATTCCCTTGCTGTAGATGGGCGAGGGAGTGATGTCGGTGGCGGCGCCTTTGACGGTCCAGATCTCGCGTCCATCTTTTGGGTCATAGGCGGCCACGCCGTCGCACGAAACGAGTACGACCTGCGGCCCCTTGGCGGTTTCGATCACGATCGGGGAGCACCAGGAGGCGCCCATCGTGCGTTTGGTTTGCCAGACTTGCTTCCCGCTCTGCGCATCCAACGCGATCAGGGCGGCCGCGCCCGCCGCGTCCTGGTCGTATTGCACCAGCAGCAGGTTTTTATACAACACGGGCGAGGAGGCGTAACCGTAGGGCATGTCGGGCAGACCCAGATTGTTTTTCCAGGCCGGAGTGCCGTCCATCTTGAAGGCGGCGATGGCGCCGGTCACGAAGATGGCGTAGACGCGGCTACCGTCGGTCACGGGGGTGGAGGCGGCAAAGGTGGTGGACTCGTGGTAGGACTGCGGCCGGCCCGTCAGCGGGAGATCGCCGCGCCAGAGCAGTTTGCCGGTCTGCGCGTTAAAGCAGAAGAGGGCGGCCTGACCGTCGGCGGCGCCGGCGAGGAACACACGGTCGCCCCAGACGATCGGTGAGCCCGCGCCGGGCAGCGGCACATCGGACTTCCAGAGAATCCCCTGGCCGGTTGCGACATCCCAGCCGGTCGCGGTGTTCTTGTCAGTGGCCGCCGCCAGACCGCCCGGTCCGCGGAACATGGGCCAGTTTGCGGGTTGCGTGCCGCTTTTCGCGATGTTTTCATTCGCGGCCAGGCCAAGCAGCGGCAGGGCCATCGCGAGCACGTGCGCCAGGGCGATGCGTTTCATTCCGGTTTTTCGTTCCTTCCAATCCACCCCGAGGACAGGATGGCAGAGATAATTGCCGATTATTTTATCACATCTGAAAGCGAAATCGTCGATTTATCCGGCGCGGAACATCTGGCCCATGCGCTTGCCGAGCAGGGCGGCGGTCCAGAGCAGCGCGGCGGCCAGCAGGGCCATGGCCCAGACACCCAGCGCGGCGGCCACGTTAAGCCCGTTTTCCAGGCTGTCCATGACGGCGTAGATGGCCTTGGTGATCGGATAGAACGGTTCGGCCTGGGCCAGGATCAGGCTGTCGGAAACTTCCAGCATCGAGAAGGCGAAGCACAAAATTCCGCCGGCCAGCAGGTTGGCGGAAACCAGCGGCAGGGTGATGCGGCGCACGACGTGGAAAGGCGTGGCGCCCAGGTTGGCCGCGGCTTCCTCGTAAACCGGGCTGACCTGCTCCAGGCCGGCATGCGCCGCGCGCACCATGAAGGGCAGGCGGCGTATGCCATAGCTGATCGCCAGCAGCAGCAGCGGATTGACCCGCGGATCGAACAGCGCGCTGCCGCGGAAGGCCGAGCCGAAGGCGCCCAGGTAGCCGAAGGCCAGAACCAGGCCCGGCACCGCCAGCGGCAGCATGGCCAGCGCGTCGATTCCGTCGCCGATGCGCAGGCGGCTGCGCACGCAGACCCAGGCGATCGCGAAGCCGGCCGCCAGGTCGATCAGCGTCGCCGCCACGGACAGTCCGAGGCTGTTGAGCAGCGCCGTGCGGGTCAGTTCCGAGGTCAGCGCGCGCTGGAAGAACTCCAGCGTCCAGCCATGCGGCAGCACGGTCAGGAACCAGCGGCGGGTGACGGCGAGCAGCACGACGCTCAGGTGCGGCACAACCGCGATAACCAGCACGCCGCCGAGGAAGATCCAGGCCAGCAGCGCGCCGCCGCGCGAAAGCCTCGGTTCGCGGCGGCCGACGCTGCCCCGTCCGAGGGTGGCGACATCGCGGCCCTGGCTCGTCAGCCGCTTGCCGATCCAAAAGCCCAGCGCCGAAAGCGCCAGCACGAAGGCGACCTGCGCATAGCCCGTTGGATTGGCGCCGATTTCACTGATGCGGTCGTAAATCATCACCGGCAGGACATGGCGCAGCCCGAAGACCAGCGGCGTGCCGAGTTCCGTGAAGGACCAGATGAAGGTCAGCACCAGCCCGGCGAAGAGCCCCGGCGCGGCCAGCGGCAGCGTGACCCGGCTGAAGACCCGGCCCGGCGCGGCGCCATGATTGGCCGCGGCCTCCTCCAGGGTTGGGTCGATGTTGGCCAGCGCGGCGACCAGGTTGAGATAGAGCACGGGGAAAAGGTGCAGCGCTTCCAGCAAGACGATGCCGAGCAGCGGCCAGCGGCCAAGCCAGTCCACCGGTCCGTCGACAATGTTGAAATTGAGCAGCAGCGTGCTCAGCGCCCCGACGCGGGCAAAGATCATCTTGATGCCCACGGCGCTGACGAAAGGCGGCAGGATCATCGGGATCAGCAGCAGCCCCGCGGCCAGCGCCTTGCCGGGAAAGTCGCGCCGGGCGAAAAGCCAGGCCAGCGGCAGTGCGATGGCCAGACAGGCCAGCGACACCAGCGTGGCGATCCACAGGCTCGTGACGATCGCCTCGACCTGCGTCGGACTGGTGAACAGGCCGCGCATGTAGAGCGTTGTAAAGCCCTGCGGATCGTGGAAGGCGCGGAAGAATACATGTCCCAGCGGCCAGAGCAGGAACACGCCGAGAAAGACCGTGACCGCGGCGGCGAGCAACCAGGGAGCCGGACGGGCGCGGTTTAACCAGCGGTCGGAGGTCGGAGGTCGGAGATCGGAGGTTGGAGATCCGGTCATATCGCTACGCCCCCTCCCGCCGCCGCCGGCAGCACAACCGCGGCGTCGGCCGCGATCCGCCAGGCGCCGGTATCGCCGACCCGCGGCAGCGCCTCCGGCCGGTTGAGGCAGGTGGCCTTGAGTGTCAGCGCCCCCACGGAGAGCGAAACCGTGAGCGTCGCGCCGTTAAGACGCGCCGCGGTGACGCAGGCCGTCATGCGGTTGTCGGAGTCCCCGGCCGGCGCCGGCTGCGCCGCCGGCTGCAGCGCCTCCGGACGGACCATCACGACAACCCCGTCCCCGATGGCGGGCGGCGCGGCGGGGGAGACGGCGGTCCAGACGCCGGCGGCGGTTTCGACCGTGACGCTCGCGCCCGAAGCCGCGCGCACGCGGCCCGGAATCAGGTTGGCTTCGCCCAGGAAATCGGCGCAAAAGACCGTGGGCGGCCGGTGATACAATTCCGCCGGCGTGCCCAGGGCCTGGATGCGGCCATTGGCCATCACGGCCATGCGGTCGGCCAGCGAAAGCGCCTCGGCCTGGTCGTGGGTGACATAGACGAAGGTGATCGCGGTGGCCGTGTGCAGTTCCTGAATGGCCTCGCGCATTTCCAGCCGCAGCCGGGCGTCAAGGTTGGAAAGCGGTTCGTCGAGCAGGATCACGCCCGGGTTCAGCACCAGCGCGCGGGCCAGCACGACGCGCTGCTGCTGGCCGCCCGAAAGTTGTCCGGGGCGTCGTCGGTCCAGTCCGGCCAGTCCCACGCGCTCCAGCGTGGCGGCGACGCGCGCGGCGATTTCGCGGCGCGCGACGCGGCGTTCGACCAGGCCGAAGGCGACATTCTCGCCTACCGTGAGGTGCGGCCAGAGGGCGTAATTCTGGAACACCATCGGCGCGCCGCGCAGATACGGCGGGCGGCGCGCGACATCCTCGCCGTCGAACCGGATGATCCCGGCGTCGGGCCGCTCCAGCCCCGCCAGAATGCGCAGCAGGGTGGTTTTGCCGCAGCCCGAGGGACCCAGCAGGAAGAAAAGTTCGCCGGGATGAATCGCCAGCGAAACGGCGTCCAGCGCCGTCACGTTGCCAAAGCGCTTGGTAATGCCCTCGATCTCCAGCGAAGGCGCATGGGCGGCGGCGGGCTTCGATTCGGTATGCATGTAATGTTACTCCGTACCCGAAGTTGTACACGCCCCGGCGTGCGGGCGCAATCGGGAGATATGCCATCGCTCTGGCAATCCGCAAATCATTCGCTATAATGCGCCCTAAGATTCACGAGGTGAAAATGGCTGTTCCGCAAGAGATCGAACGGTTGATTGAACGCTACGACGCGCAACGCGAAGCGTACGAGTCCGGCCAGTACAAAGAGACGGAAATCCGGGTCGAGTTCATTGACCCGTTTTTCAAGGCGCTGGACTGGGACGTACACAACGAACAAGGCTATGCCGAGGCTTACAAGGACGTGATCCACGAGCAAGCCTTGAAGATCGGGGGCGCGACGGAGGCCCCTGATTCCTGTTTCCGAATCGGCGGCGCTCGCAAGTTCTTCGTCGAATGCAAGAAGCCGTCCGTGAATATAAAGGACGCGCCGCACCCGGCTTATCAACTCCGGCGCTATGGCTGGTCGGCGAAACTCCCTTTGAGCATCTTGACTGACTTCGGTGAGTTCGCCGTCTATGACTGCCGCGTCAAACCCTGCAAGAACGATTCGGCGGCGGTCGGTCGCGTCATGTATCTGACTTCCGGGCAATACGCCGAAAAGTGGGACGAAATTGCCGCGATCTTCTCGCGCGAGGCGGTGCTGAAAGGTTCGTTCGACAAGTTCGCCGAGGGCGCCAAAGGCAAGCGCGGGACGGCCAGCGTTGACGATGCTTTTCTTGAGGAGATTGAACGCTGGCGGGACCTTCTCGCCCGGAATGTCGCCTTGCGGAATCCCGACTTGTCGCAGCGGGAATTGAACTTCTCCGTTCAATGCACCATTGACCGGATCATCTTCCTGCGTATCTGTGAAGATCGGGGCATTGAACCTTACGGGCGGCTGATGACGCTTCGCAACGGCGAGCGGGTCTACCCCCGGCTCTGCGAGTTCTTCCAACGGGCGGACGAGCGCTACAACTCCGGTTTGTTCCATTTCCAGCGCGAGAAGGACCGGCCCGAAGCGCCGGACGAGTTGACCCTGAAGTTGAACCTTGACGACAAGGTATTGCACGATATTCTCGCCAATCTCTACTACCCGGACAGCCCCTACGAGTTTTCCGTTTTGTCCGCCGACATCCTCGGCCAGGTTTACGAGCGATTCCTAGGCAAAGTGATTCGGCTGACCGCCGGGCATCAGGCCAAGGTTGAGGAAAAGCCGGAAGTCCGCAAGGCGGGTGGGGTTTACTATACACCCACCTACATTGTGGACTACATCGTCAAGAACACGGTCGGAAAGTTGATCGAAGAGATTGGCTCGGGCAAAGGCGCAAAGTCGCCAAGACGCATAACACCCCAAGATGTGGCCAAGTTGAAGATTCTCGATCCGGCGTGCGGTTCCGGCTCCTTCTTACTGGGTGCTTATCAATATCTGTTGGACTGGCATTTGGACTGGTACGTCAATCATGATCTTGCCCGTTGGGCCACTGGGAAGCATCCGTCCGTCTACCAGAAAACTCTTTGCGGCTTAGCGTCTTTGCGCGAGGAACATTCATGGCATTTGACCACGGAAGAGCGCAAGCGCATCCTGCTGAACAACATTTTCGGGGTGGACATTGACTCGCAGGCCGTCGAGGTGACGAAACTTTCCCTGCTCCTAAAGGTGCTTGAAGGCGAATCGCAAGAGAGCATCACGAAGCAGTTTGAGCTGTTCCACCAGCGCGCCTTACCGGACTTGGGCAGCAACATCAAATGCGGAAACTCCCTGATCGGTCCCGACTTTTATCGGCAAGGTCAACTGCCGCTTATGACGGACGACGAGAAATACAGCATCAACGTTTTCGACTGGCAGGCGGAGTTCCCGGATATCTTTCGGGCGGGAGGATTTGAAGCGGTGATCGGAAATCCACCTTACCGAATGCTCCAACCTCATAACACAGAAGCGTCCGTCCTCGCGTATCTGCGTGAGCACTACATCGCGGCAGAGTTCAAGATCGAGTTATTCCATCTGTTCCTTCAAAAAGGCATCAGCTTGCTCAGAACTGGCGGTTACCACGGGCATATCGTTCCCACGACGATTCTGAACAATGTTTACGCTGAATCGCTTCGGTCACGGCTTCTCGACGAGTGTGCGATAGAAAGCATTGCCGTTTCTTTGCACCGTGTCTTTGCAACCGCCGACGTTCATACCTCTGTCTTGGTTTTCCGAAGGGAAGCAGACACGAAACGCCGGCTTCAACAAGTCGTAAAAACTTCAACCGCGCTCGGACCCGAGTTCTCACGCAATCCGGTTTATACCGGCGCCATCACGCAACGGCGACTGTACGAATTCTCTGGTAAAGTCTGGAACATCTCAGTGACAGAACAGAATGCGTATATCCTCCAACGACTGACTACGAAGTTTCCGAAACTGGGTGAGGTTGCCAAAATTAACCGGGGACTGATCACTGGTGACCGGTCCAAATTCTTTTCGGAGGAACGTCTGACTAAGAATCACATTCCTATCCTTGCGGGGGGAGACGTGCTTCGTTACCTGATTTTGGCGCCGTCGGAGTTTGTCTTGTTTGAACGTCCGAAAACCGCTGGAGGCTGTTGGGACCGTGAAGTTCACTTAGCCGAGCACAAGATCGTTGTTCGACAGATCGGAACCGGACCTACCGCAACTTACCTCGACAGACCGCTCGCCGTAACGGGCAACATCTTTACCGTTCGGTGCCGGGATTCGCGCGCAGAGTTGTTTGTCTTGGGCATTCTGAACTCGAAACTCACGGATTACTTCTGGAAGGTGATGTTCGCCGATTTCAAAGGGTCATTCCCTCAAATCACCATCTTTAGTCTTGAGCAACTTCCCATCCGCGTCCTCGACCTTTCCAACGCCTCCGACAAAGCCCAGCATGACCGGATGGTAAAACTGGTGGAGCAGATGCTGGAATTGCACAAGAAACTTGCCGCCGCCCGGACGCCGCAGGAGCAGAATGCCCTGGAGCGCCAGATCACCGCCACCGACCAACAGATTGACCGGTTGGTGTACGATCTCTACGGCCTGACGGAAGAGGAGATTCGAATTGTGGAGGGAGACAATTGAATACCGAAATGCCTCAGCCGGGAGCCCGCATTGACGAGGAAGAAGTCTGCAAAGACTGTTTTGTCGACCACCTGAAGCGCGTTTGCGGTTGCATCGATGTGACCGCCACACCGGAGAAGAATGATCCGCCGGACTATTGGGCGCGGATTTCGGGCAAGCTGTTCGCCGTAGAGGTCACCAGCATTGTGAACGATCAAGCGTACATGGCCTCCTGCAAGAGGTTCGCGCAAGACATCGAGGCGCATGCGCGGCAGAACGATATGCTCAAGGGTTTCTATGCACTTGCCTTTGAACGAGAACCGGCCATCCCAAGACGCAGATCGAACGACTGGGAGTACCTTGTCGCAAGTGCCATGGTGTATCTACGTCAAACGGCAACGCTTCCGCAGGCAGATGCGATAATCCTGGCAAACGACCGCGAAGGCAAGATATCGTGCAAGAAGTTTGCTCCCGTCCCGGATAGGGTTGACTGGGGGACATGGCTTCCAACACCGAAATTTCAGGATGAAACGGAGTCGGAACTTTCCGTTCTCCTGCAGAAAGCAGTCACGGGAAAGAGGGAGAGAATCGAGAAGAAGCGAGTTCCGGAAATCTGCGGAGACGCGATTCTCCTCTTTTATGACGCTTATAGTTTTGGCGCCGTTCAGGACGTGAAAGCGGCATTTCGATCGGTGAAGGGTTTCGACTGGTTCCACTCCGTATTCTGGGTTTATCCGGTCTGGAGGTCGCCGGAAACGCAGACGGCGGCACCGTTGCCTTTGAGTAGCTGGCGGGAGGGCTGTTTTCTGCATACGAGAGAAACCGCGTGGTTGAGATAGTAAAGGAACTGACCGAAGACGAGATCGCGATTCTGGAAGAGTCAGGGGCCAAGTGTGGAGAGCGGAAAATGAAAGATGATCCACAGGGATACAAATATGAACAGATGGTCCAACGATCCTGTCAGGAGTTGATGAATGCCAATGACATCCAGTTTCATGCTCATCGCGAGTACAAGGGCCGCAACACGGGCCGATCTATCAAGACAGACCTTTCTTTTGAAATACGTGTCCTTGGAACACTGGTTTCTATTAAGAGGAGACGGACAAAATGAAAATCAGTTACGATCCGGAAGTTGACGCGCTCAGTATCGTTTTTCGCGAGACCACGGTGACGACTAAGCCCCTGGGCGAGGGGATTGCCGTTGAGTATGACCGGGATGGACGACTCGTAGGGATCGAGGTTCTTGACGTAGTGAAGCGCTTCGGAGACGCCGAATCGCTCCATCAGGTGATTGTCGAGGGGATCGGCGTGGGAACGGCTTCCCGACGCGGCCATATGGTCGTCGCGGAAAACAAGGCCGCATACGGGACACGGAAGGCAACACGGAAAGGTAGTTAGCGGACGCCAGATTCACGCGGCGGCGCGGCAGATTGGCGAATATTTTTGCGGAATCTACGGGGTAAAGCCCGCGAACATGTGCGGCGGTTTGGAGGCAACGACATGACTAAGAAGAGCGACGCCGGAAAAGAGCCCGAGACATCTTTTTCGCTTATTAAGGTGAACGTGAACCTTGAATGTGCATCAAAGGCGGTCATCGAACTCATTGATGCAGTCCGCAACGGTCTTGGACTCATCTACGTTCCGACACACTTGAGGATGATGACTGCGGCATGTCTTGATGTATCTTCTCGGTTTGCCGAGACCGATCCGGAGGCGCGGCAACTTTTCGAAAGAAGTATGGGTAGATACCTATCCCAAGAAGTCCGTAGACAGAAGAATATCGAGGCCATCGCTAACGGCGCAATTGCGTCACTGCCGGAGCACGCAAACGACAAACCGGTTGATACCGATTGGATTGCCTACTTCTTAGATCAGTGCAAGGAAGTCGGCGACGAAGAAATGCAGTCGATCTGGTCTCGGATTTTGGCTGGTGAAGTCTCTCAACCGGGAACCTATTCCTTACGGACGCTGAACTTCGTTCGCACTCTCTGCAAGGAGGAAGCACAGTTGTTCACGGCGTATTGCGCCTACTGTTTCCCAGATTTACCCGCCGGGGCACCTTACCGCTTTACAGTCGCTAAAGCCGACGACTACCTAGACAAACACGGGATGGAGGCGTTCAAGATCCGACACCTGGTTGACATCGGTCTCGTGAGGGATGGCATGCACACGTTATCCGCGGAAGAGACGGTTTTCACCTTTCCCAGTTACTACTTCGGAAAACAGTATGTCGTCACCAAGGAAGACAAGGGCATCCCGCACTACGTGTATGACGTGCAGAACCTGACGGCGCTCGGATGTGAAATCTATCCGATCGCGGGAGCGAAGCCGGATTTCGAGTACCTAAGAAACTTGCTCGATTGCTGTAAGGCGGAAGGTTTTGAGGTCGCGGTCAAGTGTTGAATCCCCCAGTATTTACCACTACGCCGATTGCGCGCCTTCCACGGCTGAACGCGCTTGATTTCATGCACCGCGTTGGTTGGCACAGGCACTTTGAAAGGGAAGAGTGATTATAACATCTGATCAAGAGAACGCTTTGGCCGACAAGCGCAACGCCCGCATTTCGCCGTTCGAGCGGATCAAGCGGGTGAACGATGCGGGTGTCGAGTACTGGTCCAGCCGGGACTTTGCCGGGGTGCTGGGGTACACGGACTACCGTAACTTCGAGCAGGTCGTTCGGAAAGCGCGGATGGCGTGTTTCAACAGCGGCCAGCGGGTCGAAGACCATTTCGTTGATATCACCGAAATGGTCGCCATCGGAAGCGGCGCGCAACGGGAATTAGCCGTCACGCTCTTGTCTCGTTATGCCTGTTACTTGGTGGTTCAGAACGCCGACCCTGCTAAAGATATCGTGGCGATGGGGCAAACCTACTTCGCCGTCCAGACGCGGCGGCAGGAACTGACAGATGAGGCCATCGAAGACGAACGCCGTCTGCTTCTACGCGGCGAGATACGCCGTCACAACGTGCAACTGGCCGATGCCGCCAGGGGCGCGGGTGTCGTCGAATCGTTCGACTACGCGATTTTTCAAAATCACGGTTACATGGGGCTCTACGGTGGGTTGACCGCGGAAGGTATCCATCGGCGCAAGGGCTTGAAGAAGAGCCAGCAAATCCTCGACCACATGGGTAGTACGGAGTTGGCCGCCAATTTGTTCCGGGCTACGCAAACAGAGGAGAAACTGAGGCGGGATCGTGTCAAAGGCAAGGATAACGCCAACCGTACTCACCGCGAAGTCGGGGCCAAGGTGCGGCAGACCATCCACGAATTGGGCGGCACAATGCCGGAAGAACTGCCGCCAGCAGAGAGTATCAAGAAACTGGAAGGCCGCCAGAAGGTGTTGCTGAAAAGATTTCCAATTCGATAAGACATTGGGAAATCAGGGATCGGTCAAATACGTGAACGGAGGTAGAGGATGAGGTTTGAACGGATGAGGCGGATGGGTGCGTGGTGTCTGGCGGCGCTGGGGTCCGCCGGCCTGGTTGTACTGGCGCTTGCGGGTTGCAGCTTGAATGATGGCGGGAATGCCCTGGAGATCGACCCCTCCAGTGTGCAGGTCAGCGCCGCTGAGGTTACGAACGTGGTCTTTACCGCGACTAACGGAGTTCCGCCGTATACCTGGTCGCTGATCAACTACAACTGGGGCACACTGGTCTCCAGCGGCACGGTGGCCACTTTCACAACCGTCGCCGTCAACGGCCAGAACTCGATCCAGGTCAAGGATTCCGAAGGCAACCTCGCGCGCGCCTTCATCGTCGGAATTCAATGAACACCGAACACCGCTTTGTTACTGATCCGGAACCGCCCAAACCCTGGGCAGGCGCAGGGGATCGGTAAACAGGCGGCGCAGTTTGGCCGGGTGGTCGGCGACGGTCATCGCGGAGGTGAAGCCCGCCTCGCGTATCAGCTTCCGAATCGCCGGCTGTTCGGCGGCGGCGCCGTAGGGATAGGCGAAACTGTCGGGACGCACGCCGGTATGCCGCTCGATCGCCTCCGCGCAGCCGCGGATTTCGGCTTCCGGATCGGCGCAACGGTCGAGATGCAGATGGTGAACGGAATGCCCGCCGAGCACAAAACGTCCGCTGGCCCGCATGGCGCATACCTCGGGCCAGGTCAGCGCGGGCGCGCCCTCGATCTCGCCGCGCGCGGCGCCGGATTCGGCCAGCGCGCCCGTGACCAGGTAGACCACGGCGCGAAAACCGTAGCGCTCCAGAATGGGCGCGGCCTCGCGCAGCACCGAGGCGTTGCCGTCGTCGAAGGTGATCACGCAGGCCTTGCGCGGCAGCCGCGCGCCGAACCGCAGATGGCGCACGATTTCCGCCGGCGTCACGCTCGTATAGCCCGCGTCGCGCAGGGCCGCGATGCGGCGCTCGAAGTCGGCCGGGGTCAGCGTCCACTTGTCGCGCGGCTGGGCATCGAGCCGATGGAACATGTAGATCGGCGCCGTGCGCCAGGCGGGCGGGCCGGCCATGAACCAGGCGGCAGCGCACAGCAGCGCAGCCAACCCCGCCGCCGCGATCCAGGCGTATCGAGCGTGTAGCGTCATGGCATCCTTTTCCGGCGCGAAATCTTTGTCCTGTTCCTCCATTTCATCTTTCGCTCCTTTTCATTCGGCTGCATCCATCTTTCGGCGTCATGACGAAAAGCGGTCTCACAGCAACTTCGCCATGCTCACCCAACGCCTCCGCGATGTCAACCGCTGATCCTGTCGCCATATTCGTTGCCAGACGGGCGCGGCTTGGACATACTCACGGCATCTTTGGAAGTTGCAAAGAATATGCCATGGCATCCGACGCGCGAGTGGCGGCGGATCATGAATTTTCCGGCAATAATCCTAACAGCTAGCATTCAGGGTCTCGGCAATCGACAAATGGAGCGCGGCGGAGCGAGCGGTGCAGGTAGCTAAAACTGACATGTCGAATGTCGAGACCCGGAATGCCTGCCTGTCCCAGAAAGAAGCAACGACGGATTCAAAACGGCGACGATCTCAAGGCCAGCGGGGTAGACGGAGCGCAAAGATATGAAACGAAAACAGAAATCCGCCTTAAAGCGGCGGGGTGGAATTTCGTCTATTGACTCTTTGATGGGTGACCCTGAATGCCTGTCGATGCCGTGTACTACTGGGCAAACTGTGCATTAAAAAATACCAGCATCAACCGCTTGACGCGCGGGCAGGTTGCGGCTATCGTAGTACTTGATCGGGCAAATTGGACGGGTTCGATCCGGGCTGGGTGGCCCGGTAATGAGTCGGCCGAAATTCTGAACCAAGGAACGCGGCGATGCTGACCAAGCAACAGTTCGCGGGACCGTGGGCGGGGCTGCCTGGCGTAACAGGAGGAGCAAAGATGAAAACGATCGTTAAAACGACTCTCGTGGTTCTGCTGCTCTGTGGCGGCGTCGCTGCGCAGGCGGGCGACTATTACGTGACCACCAACGGGACGGGCAAGGGCACAAGTTCACACTTCCTGATCCCGTGCTGTAATTACGCATGTTTTTGCGAACTGCCCGGAAAATGACATGGCACTTTTTGACGCGTGACAAGTAAAGCGGCGTGGTGAATTCTTTGGGGCGAACAAACGGTCCCACAAAGG
>CAIYGI010000223.1 GCA_903925685.1 uncultured bacterium | reverse complement strand
TCAGGTGCTGATGAGCATCATCCAGACCGCACGCATCCAAAAACTCAACCCTCTGTCCATCCTTCTTCAACTGTTTACCCACCCAGAGACCGTGGCTGCCACCCTCCTGCCGCCTCTTTCTTCTTCAAGGGGCTAAACTATTACATCGCCAACCACCGGCAACTCCACGATCTCGTTCAACTCTACCGGCGGCGGATGAAAATCAAGGGCAAGGTCTATCTGGTGCTGGACGAGATTCAGGAAATCGAGGGCTGGGAACGCACGGTCAACGCCTATGCGCAAGACCGCGGCGCCGAGTACGAGATCGTCGTCACCGGATCGAATTCGACCATGCTTTCTTCGGAACTCGGCACGCACCTCAGCGGCCGCTATGTCGCGCTGGAGGTATTGCCCTTTTCGTTTGCCGAGTTTGTTGTGGCGCATGGCATGAAACCGGACAAAGCGGCCCTGCTCGAATACCTGCAGACGGGCGGACTGCCGGAGTTGACGAACCTGGCGGGCGAAGAACCCCGGCGCCATTACGTGATGGCTTTGCGCGACTCGATTCTGTTGAACGATGTCGTGCGCCGGCACGGCATCAAGGATGTAGCGCTGCTGGAAGCGCTTTTCCGGTTCCTTTGCGACAGCGTCGGCAATTTGTTCTCGGTCAACAAAGTGGTGAAGTTCATGCGCAGTCACGGGGTTCGCGCCAATCACGAGACGGTCTCGAACTACGCCAGCCACCTTTGCGAATCCCTGCTCGTTCATGCCTGCGACCGCCACGACATACGCGGCAAGCAGATACTCGCGGGCAACCGCAAATACTTCGCGAACGATCCGGCTTTCCGCCGCTATCTGTCGTCGGGGTTCGATCCCGGCCTGGCGCGCCAGTTGGAAAACGTGGTCTATCTGCACTTCCGGCGGCAGGGATTCCAGGTCTATGTGGGCGCCGGGCGCGATTCGGAAGTGGATTTCGTCGTCGAACGGGGCGACGAGCGTGCCTACTACCAGGTCTGTTACCTGCTGGGCAACGAAAGCACGATCGACCGCGAGTATCGCGCCCTCGAACGCATCCGCGACAACCATCCGAAGGCCGTGCTGAGTCTGGACGATGCGTCGTTCGGCACGCGCAACGGGATCAGGCATGTGCCTGTGTGGGAAGTTTTGGCTTCTGAGGGGTGAGCGGGAGGTTGAAGGTGGAAGGTGGAAGGTGGAGGGTGGAGGGTGGAGGGTGGAGGGGAAGAAAGCGGAGAGCAGAAAGCAGAAAGCAGAGGTCGGATGTCGGAGGTCGGCGAACCGCAGATGAACGCGGATGGACGCGGATGGGAAAGGCGAAGAGATTTTAACGCAGAGGCGCAGAGGCGCGGAGAGTAGATTTTGCTTAACTCAACACTGCATTCTCTGCGGCTCTGCGCCTCTGCGCCTCTGCGTTAAAAAATTCGATTGAGGAATTCTGAATGTTGAATTCCGAATGCTGAATGCTGAATTCTGGCTCCTCGCTCCTGGCTCCTTGCTCCATGCTCCTGGCTCCTGGCTACCACAAAGAAAACGCCCCAGCTGGAGGGCCGGGGCGAAACAGGAACCAATGGAAGCGTGAGTTTTAGGACTTGCGCAGTTTCCGACGGAGTCCAACCAACAGTCCACCGAGTCCGAAGAGCGCCAGGTTCGTGGGTTCCGGAACCGGCAGGACGGGGAACCCAGGGGGGCGGAGGATCACCGATATCACTGTTCAATGCGCTGAGTGGACAAGACGCGGAACAGGGCCTCAGCCACAAGACGATGCACACGCGGTCCGGGATGATAATCTTTTGCGTTCACAATGGTTTTGAGCGCAGGGAGATCTTTGATCAAGTCCGCCACCCGAACCACCTTAGCACCCCGCGTTTCAAAGAAAACGGCCACCTTCTCGACCCATGGTTGACTTTCCCGCCATGCTGTCAGTGTAACTTCACACTTCCTGATCCCGTGCTGTAATTACGCATGTTTTTGCGAACTGCCCGGAAAATGACATGGCACTTTTTGACGCGTGACAAGTAAAGCGGCGTGGTGAATTCTTTGGGGCGAACAAACGGTCCCACAAAGG
>CAIYGI010000222.1 GCA_903925685.1 uncultured bacterium | reverse complement strand
GCATCGTGCCCGGTGTCCCTTCCCCGCTCCAAATCCGCCACGAAACCAGCCCCGTTCGTCTCGTTGCGCTCCTCCTTGCCCGCTCCTCACGCTCGCTCCGCCCACTCCGGGGGCGTCACGGCCCTTACGCGCGGATTTGGGGATGTTCGGCGAGCTTGACGTGACCCTTGACGCTCATGGTAATGTGGGCCGGAACGAACGTAACATGACCAGTGTGCCCGGCGTTTTTGTGGCGGGCGACATGACCAACGGCGCGTCGCTCGTTGTGAGGGCGATCGCCGATGGCAGGCGCGCCGCCGGCGGGGTACGGGATTACCTTGAGCGGCGAACCGGAATGGGGCGTTAAACCTGTGCGCAGTGGGGGGATGACGATGGATCGGACAACATGCCCGGCGGATCAACCCCGGGAGTCCTGCGGGTTGTTCGGCATCTACAACGTTCCCGATCCCGCGCCGATCATCTATTCGGGACTTTTTGCCTTGCAACACCGCGGCCAGGAAGGCGCGGGCATGGCCGTCAGCGACGGCCAGCGGGTGCGGCAGTTCAAGGGGCTTGGTTTGGTGAGCCAGGTTTTCGGGCCCGGCGCACTGGACAGCCTGATCGGCAACCTTGGCATCGGGCATGTGCGCTATTCGACCACCGGATCGTCGCGCATTCAAAACGTCCAACCGATCGTGGTGGAGTGCGTGGACGGCGTCTGGGCCATCGCGCACAACGGCAACCTGGTGAACGCCCAGGCATTGAGGCAATCCTATCAGGAGGCCGGGGCCATATTCCAGACCAGCACCGACAGCGAGGTGCTGGTTCATCTGCTGGCCGACCCGATGTTTCGCACCCGCCCGCGCCGCGTGGCGCGTGCGCTGGGTGAGTTGCGCGGTGCCTTCGCATTCCTGATCATGACCAGGGACTGCGTCATGGCGGCCCGCGACCCTTACGGTTTCAAGCCGCTCTCGATCGGACGCCTGGGCGAGGGCTTTGTTTTCGCGAGCGAGACCTGCGCCCTGAATCAGGTGGGCGCGGAATATGTGCGCGACGTGGAACCGGGGGAACTGGTCGTGGCCGACGCCTCCGGACTTCACAGCAGCGTCTTCGCCGAAGCGCCCGCTTCCGGCCGCGGCGGCCAGTGCATCTTCGAATCGGTCTACTTCGCGCGGCCCGACAGCCGCGTCTTTGGGCTGAACGTGCATGCCGTGCGATTGCAGTTCGGGGAGCGGCTGGCCGCCGAGCATCCCGTCGAGGCCGACATGGTGACATCGGTTCCCGACAGCGGCAATTCGGCGGCGATGGGTTTCTCGCGGCGCAGCGGCATTCCACTCGACTACGGGTTTATCCGCAACCATTACGTCGGGCGCACCTTCATCATGCCCGAACAGGCGCAACGCACCAGCAGCGTGGATATGAAGCTGGCGGTGGTGGCGGATGTCGTGCGCGACAAGCGGGTGGTGGTGGTGGATGACTCGATCGTGCGCGGCACGACGGCCCGGCGGCGTGTCGCCGCCCTGCGCGAGGCCGGCGCGCGCGAGGTGCATGTGCGCATCTCATGTCCGCCCATCATGCACCCCTGCTATTTCGGCATCGATTTTGCGACGCGGGAGGAACTGATTGGGGCGCGCCGGACGGTGGAGGAAATCCGCGCCTATATCGGCGCGGACAGTCTCGGATATCTGAGCATCGAGGGACTGCTGGCGCCCTTCGGCGGAGGCGCCGCCAAGAATTTCTGTCAGGCCTGTTTTTCCGGCGATTACGCCCTCGACGTCAGCCGTATGGAGGGCAAGCAGGCGCTGGAAAGCGGCGCGCTGCTGCTTAACCTGGATGGCAGCGGCGCGGCGAGGAAAGAGATTTCATGAAGAGGGCGTCTCTTGCAGAAGTGTTGTAAGAGTTTGGTGTCAGGTTTCAGTGTTCAGGTTTCAGGAGCGCATGATCAGGGGGTGTTTCCTGACACCTGAAACCTGACACCTGAACCCTCCGACTGTAAAACGTATGTGTGCAAGAAGATCGAGGAGTTAAATAATGAGCAAGGGACAGCATGTGACGCGGCACATATTCGTTACCGGCGGCGTGGTCTCTTCGCTCGGCAAGGGGCTGACCTCGGCCTCGCTGGCTCTGCTGCTCAAGCGGCGCGGCTACCGCATACGGATGCAGAAGCTCGATCCGTATCTGAACGTTGATCCCGGCACCATGTCGCCCTATCAGCACGGCGAGGTGTACGTCACGGTTGACGGCGCCGAAACCGACCTCGACCTGGGCCACTACGAGCGTTTCACCGGCATTCCCTGCACGCGAGTCAGCAACTTCACCTCGGGCCGCATCTACGGTTCGGTAATCGCCAAGGAACGCGCCGGCGGCTATCTGGGTAAGACGGTGCAGGTGATCCCGCACATCACGGATGCGATCAAGGAGGCGATTCACGCCATCGATGGCGATGACGTGGATATTGCCATCACCGAAATCGGCGGTACGGTTGGCGATATCGAGTCGCTGCCCTTCCTCGAAGCCATCCGGCAGTACCGCCAGGACATCGGCCGTCAAAACGGACTTTTCGTGCATCTGACCCTGGTGCCATTTCTCAAGGCCGCCGGCGAGATGAAGACCAAACCCTCGCAGCAGTCGGTGGGAGTGCTGCGCAGTCTGGGGATTTTCCCCGACATCCTGATCTGCCGCTGCGAGCAGACGCTCGATCAGGAGCACCGCGACAAGCTGGCGCTTTTCTGCGGCGTGGACCGCAACAAGGTGATCGAGGAAAAGGACGTCGATTTTTCGATTTACGAAGTGCCGTTGGCGCTCTCTCGCCAGGATGTGGATGTCTTCATCCTGGAGATGCTGGGACTGCACGTTCACCGCGTGGACATGGCGGACTGGCACGCCATGCTGGACGCCATGCGCGCCCCCGCGCACGGCGCGGTGGAAATCGCCGTGGTGGGCAAGTACATCAGCCTGCGCGATTCATACAAGAGCGTCTATGAGGCCCTGACCCACGGAGGCATCGCCAACGGTGTGCAGGTGCGTGTGCGCATGGTCGAATCCGAGGATGTCGAATCCGCCGGCGCCGCCGCGAAACTGGCCGGAGTGCAGGGCATTCTGGTGCCGGGCGGCTTCGGCGACCGCGGTATCGAGGGCATGATTCAAACGGCGCAGTATGCCCGCGAAAACCGGATTCCTTATTTCGGCATCTGCCTCGGCATGCAATGCGCGACGATCGAGTTCGCGCGCCACGTCTGCAAGCTGGCGGATGCCAACAGCACGGAATTCGATCCGGCCACGCAGCACCCGGTGATCGACCTGATGGAGGAGCAGCGCGGCCTGACCGAAAAAGGCGCCAACATGCGTCTGGGCGCCTGCCCCTGCCGTTTGCGGGCCGGCACGCTGGCGCGCAAGGCCTACGGCCGCGACGACATTTCCGAGCGCCATCGCCACCGCTACGAGTTTAACAACAGTTTCCAGGAGACGTTGACGGCCAAGGGACTGGTGATCGGCGGCGTCTGCGAGCAACGCAATCTGGTCGAAGTAATCGAACTGCCCGACCACCCCTGGTTCGTCGGCTGCCAGTTCCACCCGGAGTTCCAGTCGACCCCGCTCGATGCACATCCTTTGTTCCGCGACTTCATCGGAGCAGCGCTGAAGAAACGATGAAAGATGAACGAGGAACGATGAACGTGGCTGAATTACGTGGTTTGTGGGGTTTACTTTGGCTGATGGCGGTCGGACTGCCGCCTGTGCTGAACTAAAGAAAAGAACTAAAGAAAAGGTTTGCAATCCCGGCGCATGTGGTTCTTACTCCGTGAAGTTGTGGCCGCGTTTTGTGCAGGCCCCGTATAACGAGGAGACAGGAACGCTTTAAAACATGACTGACTGTGCGCCCAGCAGGGAGAAGACGGCGTTGGCTCAGGCATTGGAGTCGGCGCTCGGCGATGCCCTGAGCGCCGTTATCCTTTTTGGCTCGCGGGCTCGGGGAGACGGTGGCCCGAACAGCGATTGGGACGTGCTGGTCGTCGCTGACGGACTGCCGGAAAACCCCTTCCATCGGCGTCTGTTCCTCAAGGAGCGGTTGCCTGCCGAATGGCGTGGCCGGGTTGCATTGCTTACTTACACACGGCTTGAGTTCGTTCATCATGTTTCCTCGTTGCTGTTGAGCGTAGCCGAGGACGGGGTGATTCTGTACGACCGTGACGAGTTGGCGACGCAGCGGCTATGCTATCTTCAGAAAGAGATGAGGCGCTGTGGCGTCGTCCGTGAGAGGACGCCCGTTGGAGAGGTGTGGCGGGGCATGCCGTCGCAGGTCTGGCATAGGCTATTTGCGGAAAGCGACTATGGAGACGACGCGAGGTGGCTCACGCCCTGGGATATATTCGGGCGGGAGGAAGCGCAGACGGCGTTGGTTCAGGCAGAGCAAGCCGTGAGGAACATGGCCGTTATCTTTTGATGCAGGTAAACGCTATGATCTGCCCGAGGAAGGTTTGGCGGCCGGGGACGCCGAAACGGTCGTCCATGTGCATCCTGACAATGCGGGCTACGAAGTCGAGGGTAGCGTATATCGAATCGCAGCGATTATTTTGAGGCATAGGAACTACAAAACAAATACAGGAGAGACAAATCATGGCAATGGTCAAATGCAAAGAGTGCGAAAAAGAGATCAGTTCTTCGGCATCGAAGTGCCCACATTGCGGGAAGGTGATCTCGAACTCACGGTATGTCATCATAGGGGTCATAATAGCGGTCATAATTATAGGAGCTATTCTGATAGGAAAGGTTGTTTTACAGAAGGCAGGGGAAATGTCAGACGAGCAATTAATCCGCGACCAAATGAACGAGAATGCGCACATGTTTGCTAATATAGTTAACCCGCAGTTTTCTGTGGATAATAAAACACAGACCTGCATCAACAACCTCAAGCAAATTGATGCCGCCAAGGAGTTGTGGTATGCGGCGAACTGGCGTACGGCGAAACTGAAAAGTTCCGGCGATTCGGTAAACATTGCTGCGATGTGCAAGTATCTCAATGGCAACAAGATGCCAGTGTGCCCAGAAGGGGGCACCTATGTAGTCGATGTGATTGGCAAGAAACCTACGTGCAGTATTCCAACTCACCGGTTATCTGACTAATTGGAAGTGCAGAAGAGGAAAGTTGCGACAAACGTTGTCAAAGTACGACTATCAGCTCAAAGCCTCGCAACATACTCACACCCGCGTGTGGAAGTAAGGGCGGGGTCCGGTGAATGGTGCCGTTAGCAGAAGAAGAGGGGGAAAAGACCGATGACGAACTCAATGATAGTGAAACCTGCGTCCGCGAACCTTCCGATGTTGTTCCTGTGTATCCTATGGATCGCGACTTTTTCCGCGTGTTCAAAGAGCGATAAACCACAATCAACTCAAGGAACCAGAACAGACACGGAGGGATCCGGCATAATCAAGGCCATCGGGCAACTGGCCCCAAGACCGGCGGAATCATCACGGGACGCTGCGGGTGCATTTCTGCTGCAATATGCGCAAGCGTTGGCCAAGGGGGATCTTGAAATGTTCTTCAAGACAAATCCGATGTACATGCAGAACTTGTCGGCAGCACTGCAAAACCTTCCACAATCCGAGTGGCCGAGGGTGACTCAAGAACTTCACACTTCCTGATCCCGTGCTGTAATTACGCATGTTTTTGCGAACTGCCCGGAAAATGACATGGCACTTTTTGACGCGTGACAAGTAAAGCGGCGTGGTGAATTCTTTGGGGCGAACAAACGGTCCCACAAAGG
>CAIYGI010000221.1 GCA_903925685.1 uncultured bacterium | reverse complement strand
GCCCCATTCGTGATCGTATGCGTCGGTGCGGGAATGCTGTTTGACGATGTGGGATCCCCTCCATGCAGAACTTCGTAGATGTTGAGGTAGCCATCGCCGTCTCGATCTTCCAAGGCGTCGCTCGCGGAGAGCGGCGCTAATCCGTATTTAACTTCCAAACCGTCGGGCATTCCATCCCCGTCCGTGTCGGAATTCGTCGGGCTTGTGCCGGCTTGGAATTCCCGCCAATTGGACAGTCCGTCATGGTCGAAATCCGCCCCGGCTTGGTACAGGCCGGCGACACGGTTGCTCGAAAGTTCCTGACCAAAGACGAGTACATCGTCGAGCGTGCCGGAAAAGTGGTTGCTCGGGGAAGTGTCGGCGGTCGCGCCGATTCTGGGATTTATGGCGTCCTGGGTGATTTCCCCAGAGCCGGTGCCCCAGTCATAATTTGTCTCCACGGCGAGTACACCATCCACGTAAAGCCGCTGGTACTGACTGCCATAAGTGCCCGTAACATGCCGCCAGACGCCGTTGGAAAGTGTACAGGGCAACTGAACGGTCTTGGCGCCGGAGGCGCAGACTGCGAACGTCAACTTGCCGGTTTCATATCCCAAACTGTACCCGGCGGAACCGCCTGTGACTCGCTTGCTGAAGAAAGCTGTAGAACCGTTTGTGTAATCGCGGTCGGGCCGCAGCCAAAGCGCCACGCTCACGAAACTGGGTTTTAGGCTGGCGCTGTTGGTCAACTGCACGTAACTGTTCGTACCGTTCAGGCGCAGGCCATTACTGACCACGCCCGCGATCCAGGCGCTGGTCTGGCCGTTCCAGAGAGTTCCGTGATTGCCGTAGGCCGAGGAATCCAGAACGTTCGTGCCGCTGGAAGCGTCGAGTTTCCACCAGCCGACTGCATCGGAGCGTACGCCGTCGAAGGCGTTCAGGCCGTACAGTTCCGCCCACCAATCCGGCAAACCGTCTCCGTCACTGTCCGGATCGGCCAGCGTTACATCGCCGTTCGTGCAGTTGCCGCTGAGGTAGACGGGATTTTGTGCCGCGTCGCCGTATGCCTCCCAATAGGTGGCGGCGTTATCCCCATCTGTGTCCCGCCATGCCCAAATCCAGTAGTTCGTATTGGGCGGCAGGTGCGTGATCGTATAGCCGCCTGTTTGCGCAATACTGTTGGAGCGAACTCCCGTCCAACTGGTCGCCGCGGCGCTGGCAATCACCCAAATCGTGCCGGTCTGCGGCCCGGCGTAGGCGATAACACCACTAACGTTCCACGGATGGCTGGCTATATTGTTGGGATCGGTCCCGGCCTGATATTCCTCAAGGTTGGTGTACTGGTCACTGTCAGGATCGTCGCTAGCGCCGGAATTTGTGAGGCTGCCGAAATTGGCGATTTCCCACCAATCCGGGACATTGTTGGTGTTCGCGTCCGGGTCGGCCAGCGAAATGTCGATCCCGGCTACCTTATTGGTGATCTCGATCGCGTTGGTGGAATAGACGCCCCAAGCCTCGGCCAAGCCGTTACTCGCGTCACCGTCGTAATCCACGAATGCCTTGAGCCAGTAATTCGTCGGCGTGAGATTTGGAATGCGATACGCGCCGGGACCGTTAATCCGCACGGAATGGTTGGTTGCCCAACT
>CAIYGI010000220.1 GCA_903925685.1 uncultured bacterium | reverse complement strand
TCCCCAGAGTCTGCCATTGCCTCGTGCAGATCACTTCACGACCGGCCCCAAGCAAGAATTTACGACCGTTCATGTCCACCAAACCAGACTTTGACCCCGAAAAGGACAGAGAATAGAGAAATTTAGATGCGTCTGCCCTGCTCCCCCCATATGTTCAGAGAATGATTGACCCTGATCGGCGCCCCACTTCGCACCCTCCAGCGCCTCGGCCGAAGCCGCCCCTGACGAAGCCGCCGACACCAAAACCAGACAAGTAGAACTGAAAGAACTCTTTGCTCATCTCAAAGCATACGAACCACGAGGGAGGTATATGAAATGAAATACGAAACTGCGCGGACTATCGTCGAGGTGTACAGCGTGGTGCAGCAGTGCAACTACGTCATGAACTTCGCACTGAACTTCCTGTGGATTGTCGGATGGTACTTGCTTTTCCAAATCACACGGCTGCGTTTTCTAAAGTTGTTTATTGTTGGTCACGTATTATACGTTTTGTACTGGCTGTTAGTTCATCGGGAGCATTTCGTCGGGCATTTGGGTGCGACAAGTTACAATGCCAGATTGGTGATCGGCATCATTGAAGTAAGTATTCTGACCGCTTCAACCGTCGTGTTTGCAATTGGCGTTTGTCGGGGAGTCAGGTATCTCCAAAAGATTCCGCTGAAACAGTTGAACGGCGAGGGTCACTCATCAAAGGCGTGCGGCCCTCGAAATAGCACTTAGGCGCGTCGACGTGGAAGCGTGGTGACGCGGCGTCTGCTACGGAAGGCTCAGCCGCCGCGCCACCACGCGCCAAGACCGCTTCGTGGTCCAAGGAGATTCGGAGGGGCATTTCGGGGCTGTGTTTGGGTAATTGTTGAGGAGTGAAACGGATACAAAGGCAGAGGTGAAACGGTGAATTTGAAGCGAACGACAGGCGCCAGCATGCGATTGCGGTTGACACGCCCGATCAGTCTGATGCTGTGTCTGGCCATTCGGTGCGCCGCGTTGCCCGGTTCGGGGAATCCGAATGCAGGCGTCGTGACGGTTACTCCACCGGCAACGACAGGAGGCGACACAACCAGTGACCCAATCACCGTCATGGACGGCGACGTGAAGATTGCGGAACTGGACTTGGTTGTGCCTTGCCCGTTGATCGACCTCGTGTTGCAACGGAACTACAACAGTCTTGGGGCAGACGCCGCGGCAACCTCCTGCACTTTGGGCCATGGTTGGACGCACTCGTACGCGTGGTACCTCACGACCATGACGGTCACCAATACCATTGAGTATCCGCCGTGGCCGATACATCCCCAGAACGTACGTCAAAACTACGAATACGTGATCCTGCATGCGGCAGCCGATCCCAACCTCGGCCTGTATGACGGGGACAAACAGTGGTTCCGCAAGACGGCGCCAGGGGTGTACGAGAGCCGCAACGACAATGGCTATCGCCTCCAGGACACCGACGACGGTTACGCGGTGACCATACCCGGCGGCGTCCAGTACCGGTTCGACTTCGGCGGCGCGCTGCAACGCATCGTGCATCCCGCCGGCCCGGCGGTCACGCTGACCTACACCAACGGCCTCCTGTCCCGCGTGGCCCACAGCAACGGCAAGGCCTTGGAGTTCCACTATTACGGGGGACTGCTGGCCAGCGTCACGACGCCGGACACCAACGTTTGGATGAGTTACGAATACCCGGCACAACCGGTGTATTTCCTGGCGGGTGGAACAACCGTAGCGGGCGCGGGCCTGCTTGCGGCGTCGGTCCGCCACACGGCCCAAGGCGACTACCGCACGACATACGCATGGGATGCCGGTCGCAATCTCGTCTCCCGCCAGAACCCGAACGGGGACAAGTTCGCATATCAATACGACAACGGCATGTTTGCGTACACCAACACCGCGAGTTCCGGCGGAAGCTTGGTGAGCGCCATGGGCGTTGGAGGCGTCGGTACGATGCAAGCCGGGAACAATGTCTTCATTCACCCGACGCCGCTCAAACAAAACGGCCGCGGTTGCGGTATGAAAGTCAACGGTTCCTGTTACCAGCAGAAACTGTCGTTCGCCAACACCAATCACACGATTTTGACATACCGGCGCGACTCCACGAACCTGGTGTCGGACTACTGGTTCGACACAAACATGAAACGTGTCACCCAAATCGTGGGTCCCGGCGACCGGGTGGAGACGCGGCGTTACGATGCAGTTCTCAACCTGACCAATCTGGCGGTATCGAGTTCCACGCCGGGTGAAGTGCTGACGACAAGCCTGCGGTATGGGGATGGCTTCCCAGGGGAACGGAGAACACCTTGACGGCTCCGGTTCCAGTATTCGAGAGAAGATTGTCGAGAACGTTCGAAGCTACGATGAATCCATTGGTGTCGCGGAGATCCAAATACAGCGCGGCTGTGTCACTACCCGCGAGCCCCATTTTCATCCGCAGGTCGTTGGTCAGCAGCGCACGATCCAACTCGATGCCGAGGCTAGCGGCCCCGGTCTCTGTGGCCGACACATGCCAAGCCGGAGGATTCGTCTGCCATTCCCCGCCATTTTTGAACGCCGAAACCATCCACGCCGGCCATGTGTAGACCATGGCGTTCGAGCGCACGAACCACGAGTCACCCCATCCGATCCACGCCCTGCTCACCGCATTGCTGTCAAACCCGTCCCGAAACCCGTCGCGGTCGGTGTCGGCGACAAAAGGATCCGTCCAGCGTTGCGACTCGGCCAGATTGTCCAATCCGTCGCCATCGGGATCGAGGGCGGCATCGTTGGTGGTCATATTGAGGCCGAAGAAGGCCTCGTACTCGTCGTCCATCCCGTCACCATCCGCATCCGCCGCCCATGCCGGCACCGCGCCGATAACGGCGAATCCCAGTAAAACCACTGCGTACGATGCTGCCTTGATAGGATGTAGCCGTCTGTTGAAGCGGCTGACGAGTTGGTTCACGTTTCGTTTCATTAGGATGACTCCTTATAAATACTGATACGCAGTTGCGTCAACACAAATTCCAGGAGGTTCCATGGATGGTCTGCGCATGGGTGGACTGGAACGCTTTTACCGCCGCTTGGTGGCGGGGGTTATTGCGACATGGCTGGCGTGTTGGGCGGGGTGCTACCGAAAAATGAACTCTCCGAACTGGTCCAGACCGACGGCAGGCGGCGCGTATTCACGGCCACCACGGCCATTATGGCACTTCCTGGCACAGGTGCTCAGTCCAGTGCCATGTAGAGGGCACGGACGGTGTCGGACTACTCGGCGGGAACGGCTGGCCAGGGCCGGGTCACGGTCACCGGCCAGGTACGGAGGATTTTGATGGTGCGGGTTTAGGTTCGTGGGGGCCGAAAGAACGGTTTCGCATTCAAGTCGAACGTCCTGTTTGGATGGATGTGGAACTGTGCGACTTCGGGGTTCATGGTGCTCATCTTCCCGGTTGCGCGGCGTCGAATTCCACAATCGCAAGGTGTTCTTCGTTCTCGTACGCACCGGTTTGCGCGGCTTTGAAGTCCAGTTCGGCGGCCTCGGGGACGGGTTGGCATGGCGACAATGGCGGATATGGCGGCACTTCACAAACTTTTTCCACGAAGGGTTTACTAGAGAAAGTCTTGGTAATGCCGCCATGCCCGCCATATAAAGGGGTTTTCCAGTCGTTTTTCAACTCTACACCAGTCCAACCGCGCCCAACACCACGCTTTTCAGACTGGCAATCATGCGCCTTGAGTCGCTCCTGTAGCCGCTTAGGCCGAAGTTCCAGCGTCTTTTCGATGCTCCATACATGCGCTAACCATTGATAATCAACCCGATGCGCGCGCAAACAGCCGTTTTTTTCGTTCCGTTTACTGGGGACACTTTCTTGTGTTCAAGGTAATTTGACATTCAGTAG
>CAIYGI010000219.1 GCA_903925685.1 uncultured bacterium | reverse complement strand
CTGCGGCCCCACGCGCGTCAATGGAACTCAGGCATTTATGGGCACTACAAACCGAAACCCACACGATATATCAGGGACTTGCGACTGAAATCGAACCGATTTTGCCCGAAACCGTTGAGTACCCGCGAAACTTGGGCTAGCAGAATACGAATCACGTCTGACGCGCTGTAATCGGGATGTTGCAGGGAGCAGAAGCGGCCGACGGAAGTTAGGTCGTCGCCGAGTGTGATCAGGCATGGTTCGGTCGAACCGTCGGGCAGCCTTTGAGGCATGCCGACATTTGCGACCAGGGAATTGCAAAGGCAGACTCTTCCGGTCGTGCCTTCCAGCGTGCCGCCTTTGGCCACGAAGGTTGTTTCCTGTTCAGCGGCGCAACGATATCCGATGGTGCCGTTGGGGCAGCGATACAACTCGCGCAGAAAACCGAGATCGCAAACCCGCCGCCGGGCCTGGTACACGGACTTTTCGGAGAGCGTTCCTTCCAGCATGGCCACCTTGAATGGATAGCCGGTCGGCGATGCCACAGGGTCGGTGAAAACACGGGCCTTGCCCGTCAATGCCTGGAGCAACAACGCCTTTCTAATCGCCGGCACAAGTTCGGATTCCACGCAGAGCGCGAAGGCGGTGCCAACTTGAATTCCCGCCGCGCCTTGGGCGAGCGCTTCGCGATAACGTTCCGGCGAACCATAACCGCCGGCCAGCCAGAACGGCAAACCCAACGCGCGCATTCCGGCCAGATCCACAACATCCCGCGGTCCATAAATCGGCTGCCCATCCGGCGCCAGTTTGAGCGGACCGCGCGGCGGCGCATTATGTCCGCCCGCCAGCGGTCCTTCGACGACGAACCCGTCCACAATGCCGTTGGACTTGCGCGCAAGCATGGTTGCCAGGGTCACCGAGGCCACGATGGGCAGGAAGGCCGGGCGTTGGATTGCCGGCAGGGGGCTGCCCGCCTCTTGAAACGCCGCGGGATCGAAGGTCAGCCGGAAGTTGTCGCCTGCGACGGCGCCGATGACGTGCAAAGGATAACTGGTGGCTTGGTGTTGCGCCAGCGCATCCAGCACGCCTGGTACTTCGACGGGGATGCCGGCTCCCATGATAATGACGGCCGCTCCGCCCAGCATGGCGCCGTAAATGGACGGCAGATGCGGCAATTGTATTTTTTCCAGGTAATTGATGCCGACGGGGTTGGTATGGCCCTCCCGCGCGAGAAATACCTCCACGAAATTCCCCGCGATGCACAGTTCCTGTGCCTCGTGTTTGTCGTTGGCGGTATGCATCGGCGTGATCGGGTAGGGGGCTTCCGGTTGCTTGCCGCCCGGGATGTAGTAGGCGTCGAGTATGCGTTGTCCCAGGCGCCGCAAGGGAAACGCATGCAGTGCCCGGCGGATGTCGCCGCCCAGATCGCCGTCTTGAAGCCGGCGCACCAGGATCTGGTCCAGCGCCGTTCCCGACACCACCCCGAGTTGTCCGAGTTTCGATACAGCCCTGGCGAGGCGCCAGCTGGACACCCCGGCGCCCATGCCGCCCTGAATGATTGTGGGAATATGAATGTTCACGTGGGTCAAATTATGGACTAACTTTTGCGCCATTGTCCACAACCAATTTGCGGACAGCTTGCCACGAAGCGGCGGATTGTGCCATTCTGTGCCAAGCGGAGAATCAGCTTGTTTCGATCATGAATACCTTGCTCGAAAGTATCCAGTCGCCTGCCGACTTGCAGCGCCTGAGTATTGAGGAATTGCATGCGCTGGCCGGAGAACTGCGCGCCACGCTGCTCGACACCGTCAGCCGCACCGGCGGGCACCTGGCATCCAACCTTGGCGTGGTGGAACTCACGATCGCCCTGTTGCGGATCTTTCAACCGCCCGAGGACAAGGTGGTCTGGGATGTCGGCCATCAGACCTATGCCTGGAAACTGCTGACCGGACGCCGCGAGCGTTTCGCGACGCTGCGGCAAACGGACGGACTTTCAGGATTTCTGCGGCGCGACGAGAGTCCCTGCGACGCCTTCGGCGCCGGCCATTCGGGCACGGCAATCTCGTCCGCGCTGGGCCTGGCCGCGGCACGGGACCGCCTGGGCGGGAGCGAACACGTGATTGCGGTGGTGGGCGACGGCTCGCTCGGGTGCGGCATGTCGTTCGAAGCCTTCAACAACCTGGGCAGCACAACGCCGCGGCTGATCGTGGTGCTCAACGACAACGAAATGTCCATTGCGGCCAATGTGGGCGCCATGTCGCGCTATCTGGGACGATTGCTCGTCAGCCCGCGGTACAATCGCTGGAAGCGCGGCTTCGAAAGCTGGGCGCACCGCGTGGCGGGCGATAACCGCCTGCTGCGCCGTATTTACAACCGTACGGAGGAGGCGATCAAGGGCTACTTTCTGCGCAGCGGCGTTTTCGAGGAGTTCGGTCTGCGCTATGTTGGACCCGTGGACGGACATGACCTGCCCGTGCTGCTCGACGCCCTGCAACTGGCCCGCGAATCGAATGAGCCGATATTGATTCATGTGGCCACGACCAAGGGCAAGGGTTACGCGCCCGCCGAGGCGGCTCCGGATCTATGGCATAGCACGGGGGCTTTCGATGTCGCCAGCGGCATGCCCTTGCACACCGGCGGCGGCATGCCCGGATACTCGCGGGTTTTTGGCGCCACGCTGGAGCGGCTGGCGGCGGCGGATAGCCGCATCGTGGCGATCACCGCCGCGATGGCGGCGGGAACGGGGCTGCAAGGATTTGCCAAGCGCTTTCCCGGGCGTTTCTTCGATGTCGGCATCGCCGAGGAGCATGCCGTAACCTTTGCCGCCGGCATGGCCGCGCGCGGGCTCCGTCCCGTGTTTGCCGTCTATTCCACCTTCCTGCAGCGCGCGGTGGACCAGGTGATTCACGACGTCTGCCTGCAGAATCTGCCGGTGATTCTAATGCTGGACCGGGCCGGGTTGGTCGGCGACGACGGACCAACCCACCACGGGGTCTTCGACCTGGCGCTGCTGCGCGGGGTGCCCAATCTCGTACTGCTTCAGCCCAGGGATGAGGCGGAACTGGCGCGCATGCTCAACGCGGCGGTCGGGTGGGGGTGCCCCGTGGCGATTCGCTATCCCCGCGGCGCCGGGCCGCAAACCATCGTGCCGGAGGTTCTGGATCCGCTGCCGATCGGCCAGGCCGAGATTTTACGCTCGGGCCGGCTGGTGCAACTTTGGGCGCTGGGCGACATGGTGCCGCTGGCGCAGAGCGTGGCCGCGATGCTGGCCCAGCGCGGTTTTTCCGCCGGGGTCGTCAATGCGCGCTTCGTGCGGCCGATCGACAGGTCACTGCTGGAGCGTCAGGCTGACCAGGCGGCGGCGATCGTGACGCTGGAAAATGGCGTGCGGGACGGCGGGTTTGGTTCGGCTGTGGAGGAGGCGCTTGCCGATTTCGGTTACGCCGGTCGCGCGTTGCGCGTGGGCTGGCCGAACGAATTCGTGCCGCACGGCGATCTTGCCACCCTGCGCCTCCGCTACGGGCTCACGCCGGAAGCGGTCTTTGCGCAGATTGTGCCGCTGCTCAACTAGCAGAAATGCGCCTGCCGCGGCTCTGGGAAGCCCGGCGCGATTCTGGGTGCCCTTATGATATGTTAATGGTATCATTCTTATATGAATTTAATCACGCGTGACACCGATTATGCCGTCAGAGCCCTGTGTTTCATGGCGCAGAACCCGGAACGGGTGGTGTCGGTCACGGATCTCGGCACGCGCTTCGCGATACCAAGGCAGTACCTGCGGCGCATACTGCAGTCGCTGGCGCGCCACAACATCCTCGAATCCTCGCGCGGCCAGGGTGGCGGATTTAAATTGCGAAAGCACCCTTCGCGGATATTGCTGTCGGATTTGATGGAAGTGTTTCACGGCGCGCTCGATTTCACCCGCTGCGTTTTCCGTTCGGCGGCCTGCCCTAACCAGGCCAACTGTCCGCTGCGTAAAACCGTCAAGCAGATCGAGAAGAACGCCTTGATCGAGTTGCGCGCGACAACTATTGCCTCGCTTGTTTCCGGACATCCCGCCGCCAAAGCCGGGCGTAAAGCTCCTGGAAAACGCCCGGCAAAACAGCGCAACGAAAAATCAAGATAGCGCTGTTGCCATGCCCGGAGCTCAGGCGCCCCGCATTGCCCGCCGTCTCAGAACCCCGCCGATGTATTGACCGGTAAAGTATGCTCCCAGCAAGACTGGAAAAGTCGCGAAGCGCCAGCCCAGACCGGAAAGCAGCCGCAGAACCACCGCCATCAAAATCGGCAAATGAACGGCCGCAAACCAGGCCAGCGAAAATCTGCGCACGCCGGCGCGCCAGAAACCGAACGGGAGATTCACGGCCAGAACGCCGCCTGCCACCGCTAGCAGCGCATTCATGATCCTGATTTTACCTTGGCCTGGACCAATCTCATGCGGCGACTCCTCCCTTTGGAGGTCGAATCTAAGGCTTTTAACCGTTGACTGTCGAGCTTATACCCGCATAGGCTTTATTTATCTTGACCGAATGATACTTATATGGTCTCATATGCGCCGGGTCCATTAAAGAGGAGTCGTTTATGCTCTCGAAACATTGCCCGGGAAGCGTCGGGTTCGTTCAGCCCAAGCCCGAGATATATCGTTGCCCGGGTTGCGGGCGCGAGGTGGAAATCTGGAGCGACGAAGCCATGGCAAACTGTCCTGTCTGCGCCAGGACCGTCTTCCGTCCCGGCATGCAATCATGTCTGGACTGGTGCAAGCACGCCAAGGACTGCGTCGGCGCCGAGAAGCTCGATCAATACACGCGCATGAAGGGGTTGTTGCGGAAACAGGCGCTGTCCTACGCGATGGAAGCCTACTTCGGCGCCGATGCGCGGCGCATACGGCACGCCAAAAGCACGGCGGAATACGCCGATCTGATTCTGGCGCAGGAACCGGAGGCGGATCCGAACGTCGTCATCGCCGCCGCGCTGCTGCATGACATCGGCATCAAGAACGCCGAGGCCAAATACGGTTCATCCGAACCCGCCCATCAGGAAACCGAGGGCCCGCCGGTGGCGCGGGAAATTTTGAAGCGCCTCGACTATTCCGAAGACTTTATCAAGGAGGTTTGCGATATCGTCGGACATCGCCATCACCCGCGAGTTGAGGAAACCGCCAATTTCAAGGTGCTCTACGATGCCGACCAACTCGTCAACGCCGAGGAAAAGGCGGCACCCTCCCCGGCTGGCGCTGGTTCGCCCGAAGCGGCGCGCTGTCTGACGGGCTGTGGAATCAGAATGGCGGAACAACAGGTCGCGAAGGCGGTAAAGGGGGAGGCGGGCCATGGATAAGATCATGCGCGGGCGCATTAAGGAACTGATCGCCCGCCACCCCAAAGTTGGCGACGCGCTGGCGGAATTCGGCGTGGCCTGCGTGACCTGCGCCGTGGGCACTTGTCTGCTCAAGGATATCCTGGAGATTCATCATCTCTCGCCGGAGGATGAACAGCGGATGCTGACGCGGATCGCGGAAATCGTCTACCCAAACCGGCAGGTCGTGATCCCACTCAGGAAATCGCAACCTGAACAAAAGACGGGCAAACTCATAAATTCTCCACCGCTGCTGAAACTGGTCGCCGAGCACGCCATGATCAAGCGCGTACTGGCGCGCATCCCTGACATGCTGCGCAAGTTGGACTTGGACACGGTCGAGGGAAGGCAGTTGGCGCTTGCCAGCGTCGACTTCATCCGCTCTTTCGCCGACAAGTACCATCACGCCAAGGAGGAGGACATCCTTTTCAAGTGCTTTGACGGAAATCTGGACATCATCAAGGTGATGCTGGATGACCACGAAACCGGACGGGCGCATGTCCGGGCGATACGCGAGGCCGTCGAACGCCGCGACACCGTCGCCGCCGTCAAACACCTGAAGGGCTACCAGAAACTGTTGATGGAGCATATCCGCAAGGAAGACGAGGTGCTGTATCCATGGATGGACCGGCAGCTTTCCGTTACGCAGATTGGGCGGTTGTTTTCCGAGTTCGCCGCGGCCGATGCGCCGCTGGCCGAGACGCGCCGGCGTAGCGAGGAGTTTATTTCCATGTTGGAACAGCGCTTCGGCGATGCCGAGCCGGGACAGAGCAGATGATTTTTTCATCGGACGGATGAGTAATGGCTAGGCAGGACCAGTGATCGATAATTGGTGAGCGTGCGCGATCGGCTAATACTAAACGAAAGAAGCAAGGAACAGGATCATGAAGGAACATGCGCATAATTGCCCGGGCTCCATGATGATGGACCGGCGGAAAGACAGTGACGCGGCGGAAGCGGGAACCGGAAAAGTCCGCTCGCAACTTCAGCAATGGCCGATTCAGTTGCACCTGATTGGTCCAACCGCGCCTTACTATCAGGGCGCGGATGTGCTGCTGGTGGCGGATTGCGTGGCATATGCTTTGGGCGGATTCCACCCGGAATATCTCAAGGGCAAGTCGATTGCGATCGCCTGCCCGAAGCTCGACGAAGGGCAGGATGTGTACGTCGAAAAAATCAAGGCCTGGATCGACGATGCCAAAATCAACACCTTGACCGTGATGATCATGGAGGTTCCATGTTGCATGGGCCTTTCCGCGATCGCCGAGCGTGCGCTGGCCGCGGCCAGCCGCAAGGTGCCGGTAAAGCGGATCGTCGTTGGCCTGGACGGCGAGATTCGCAAGGAAGAGTGGCTCTAGGTTAATAGGAAGAAATCGAAATCAGAGGCCTTACTAGGGCCGTAACAAAGAAAGCAGGAATAGTAATGAGCGAGATGTTTTGCAATCAGTGTGAACAGACTTTTGGCGGCACGGGCTGCACTCACGTCGGTGTCTGCGGCAAGGACGCGGTAACCGCCACGCTGCAGGACTTATTGTTGTATGCCGCGAAGGGCATCGCGCAGTATGCCAGCCGCGCCGCGGCGCTTGGGGCGCGCGATCCGGCGCTGGACGTGTTTACGGTGCAAGCTCTTTTCAGCACGATCACCAACGTGAACTTCGATCCCGCGCGACTACAGAGTTTGCTGCGGCAGGCGGCCGCCATGCGCGACACCGCGCGCGCCATGTACGAAAAAGCCTGCGCCGCCAAAAAGGTGGTACCCGAGATATTAAGCGGACCGGCAACCTGGCGTCCGGCTGCCGGCCAGGATGGTTTGCTGGTCCAGGGCCGCGAAGCCGGCTGGGAAAAAATCGCCGCGGCCAATGGCCCCGACATCGCCGGCACGATGGAACTGCTGACTTACGGGCTCAAAGGCGTCGCCGCTTACGCCGATCACGCGCATGTGCTTGGTCAGGACGATCCGGCGGTTTACGACGGCATTTATCGAGCGCTGGACTATCTGGCTACACCGGGGCCGGCCTTGGACCGTCTGCTGGCGCTGGTGGACAAGTGCGGCAAGATCAACCTGCGCGTCATGGAACTTCTCGACGCGGCCAACTGCGGCGCCTACGGGCCGCGCGCCCCGGCCGCCGTGCGGATTACTCCGCTCAAGGGCAAGGCGATTCTCGTTTCGGGCCATGATCTCAAGGATCTTGAAGAGCTGCTGAAGCAGACGGTCGGCAAGGGCATCAACGTTTACACCCACGGCGAAATGCTGCCAGCGCACGGCTACACCAAACTGAAAGCCTATCCGCACCTGGCTGGCAACTACGGCGGCGCATGGCAGGATCAGCGCAAGGAATTCGACGCCTTCCCCGGCGCCATCGTGATGACCACCAACTGCATCCAGCGCCCGTCGGAAAGTTACAAGGCACGCATTTTCACCACCGGCCTGGTGGCCTGGCCGGGGGTGGCGCACATCGCCGACCGCAATTTCGCGCCGGCGATCGCGGCCGCGCTTCAAGCGCCGGGCTTCGCCGCCGACGAACCGGGCAAGACGATTCTCGTCGGCTTCGGGCACGAGGTGGTGCTGGGCGTAGCCTGCCAGGTGATCGAGGCGGTCAAGCAAGGCGCCATCAAGAACTTCTTCCTGATCGGCGGTTGCGATGGCGCCAAGAGCGGACGCAATTACTTCACTGATTTCGCTCAGGCGGTTCCGAAAGACTGCATCATCCTCACGCTGGCCTGCGGCAAGTACCGTTTCAACAAGCTGGATTTCGGTACCGTCGCCGGACTGCCACGTCTGCTCGACTGTGGACAGTGCAACGACGCCTATTCGGCGATCAAAATCGCTGTTGCCCTCGCGGGCGCGTTCAAGTGCGGCGTCAACGATCTGCCGCTGTCTTTGATCTTGTCGTGGTACGAGCAGAAGGCGGTCTGCATCTTGCTGACACTGCTGCACCTCGGCATCCGCAACATCCGGCTGGGCCCGACGCTGCCGGCCTTTGTCACACCCGCCATGCTCAAGATCCTGGTGGACAAATTCGCCATTAAGCCAATCACGACCGTCGAGGAGGACCTGAAAGCCGCGCTGGCAGGGAAATAACCCGCAACGCGACATCGACGTTTTCATAATCATAATCGTAATCTTAATCCGCGCCTTAAACCGGATTAAGATTACGATGTATTCCTACCACCTACCACCTACCACCTACCACCTACCACCTACCACCTACCACCTACCACCTACCACCTACCACCTACCACCTACCACCTAAAACCTAAAACCTACCCCATGCCCTTCTCACGTAAAATCATTCGCATCGACGAATCCAAATGCAATGGCTGCGGACACTGTGTGACGGCCTGCTCCGAGGGCACGTTGAAACTCGTGAACGGCAAGGCCAGGCTCGTGAAGGAAGATTTCTGCGACGGTTTCGGAGCCTGTCTTGGAGAATGTCCCAGCGGCGCGCTTACGATCGAAACGCGAGCGGCGCCGGCTTACGATGCTGCGGCGGCCAGGCAGCATGTGCTTGAATCCGGCGACCCGGCCGCCCTTCAGCGGTTCGATGCGGCCGCGGCGGCGCACTTGTACAACGCATAAGACGCAGCGCGGATTTGGAGGGACGACCTCCGTGTCGTCCGTGAATCAGCAAGAGCGGGAGGAGCGGACGGGACGGAGCCCGTCCCTCCAGAAGACACGGCGCACCCGTCACGATTCGCAGATGCGCCTCCATTCCTTACGAGGTCGCGACTGGTGTGGAATTGTGCCGCATCTTCTCTTAAGATGCCGGACATGAGCGGAGCGAACCAGCAGGGGTGGAAGAAGCGTGCGATCGGAGACTTTACGCTTCGCCGAGTGCTTCGCTCGCTGCTTGAAGTCTACGTTTGTGTTGTTGTGGGCGCCTGGTTGTTTTCGGACCGGCTGGCCTTTCAACCCCCGCCGGCGACTTACGCGCTTGGTAATGGGGTGTTCCGTATCGCTACTTCGCACGGGCAGAAAATTGCCATTCTTGCCCTGACTAATGCCACGGCATCGCAAGTGGTCCTGTTCGCGCATGGCAACGCCGAGGACATTGGCGACGTGCGCGAGTTCATGGAGCAATACCGCTCCTTGGGATTCGATGTCTACGCCTTCGATTATCGGGGCTATGGCATCAGCGACGGGAAACCCGGTACCCGCAATGCCTGCGAGGATATTGCCGCGCTCTATAATTATCTGGTGGAACAAAAAGGCATACCGCCCCAACGGATTATTCTGCACGGCCGCTCGCTCGGGGCGGCTGTCGCGCTGCATCTGGCAACCCGTCGTCCTGTCGGCGGCGTTATTGTGGAAAGCGCCTTCCTGACAGCCTTCCGCGTCATGACGCGGATACCCATATCGCCGATCGACAAGATGCGGAATATCCGGGAGGTCAGGAAACTCAAAGCGCCCGTCCTCTTTATCCACGGGGAAGCTGACCGGACGATACCGATCTGGCATGGCAAAAAACTGTACGACCTGGCGCCTGAACCCAAGTTCGCCTACTGGGTCAAGGGTGCGGGTCACAACGATGTGTTGTATGCGAACGAAGCGGAATACTGGAAACAAATTCGAAACTTCGCTGCTTTCGTCGAAAAATAGAACTTGGTAGACTGTGACCGCGATGACTAAGAACGCATTGAGCAAGACGCAAATCGACCGCCTCGGTGACCGGCTAAAGAAGGGCCTTCACGCTGAGAGCGATCTTCGCTTGCTCGACGATTACCGGCGGTCGTTTGGCGAGGCGTACGAAGCGGTACTCCGCACGATCCGTCAGCACGGTGAATTTCCGACGGGAAGGTTGTCCAAGTCTACGAACTCGATAGTGGAGAAACTCCGTCGCGAGAGCATCCGACTGAGTCAAATGCAGGATATCGCGGGGTGCAGGGTCGTCGTAGCGAATATTGGGCAACAAGATCAATTTATCGCGTCCTTAAAAATCGACTTCATTGGAGCGGTCATAATGGATCGCCGTGACAAGCCCAGCTACGACTACCGAGCGGTCCACGTTATAGTTGAGATATTCGGGAAACCGGTCGAGATCCAGGTTCGGACTTCGTTGCAACACCTTTGGGCGGAGCTTTCTGAAAAATCTTCCGATGTCCTAGATCCAACGATCAAATACGGTGGAGGTTCCACTGAATGGCGAGATTTCCTCACAAGCAGTTCAGAAGCGATTGCAGCTGACGAGGAATACGAAAAAAGCATCGCGGAAATAGAAGAAATTGTCGTGGAACTGTCTGAACTCACTGAACACCACGGATCTAAACACGATGTTCAATTGATACGAAGAGAACAGGATGAAAGGCGAGAAGAGGTGGCACGCCTGCGAAATGTGATCACCGACCTTTTGAACAAAATGATCTCTAGTCTGGACTAGAGATTAACGAAGGGGAAGAATCAATGATTTTCCTAATTGAGTACAACCGGAGTAAAGGTAGCATCGTCACTTTTCGAGACTTCGACGATTCGCAACGTCGGGAGGCTGAGGATTCGCGACTTGCGATCGAGTTGGATCTCAACCGCAAAGGTGTGGAGCACGAAGTGGTCATGCTGGAAGCGGCGAACAAAGAGGCGTTACATCGGACGCACCAGCGCTACTTCTCAGACCTCACTGAGATTCTAAAATCCGCCGGCGTTCAAAACGAACGAGCAACCCGCGGAGAAGATTGAACTACGAAATGCGCGAAACACGCGAAAGGGGAGTTGCTTGGGGAGCGGTGGGAGGTGACGTTGGACGAGGATATCTCACGCGGAGGCGCGGAGACGCGGAGGAGAACTACGCCAGAGGAAATTGCAAAAGCAGTCGGAATGCCGGATTTGAACCCGTATTTATTCAGCATTCAGCATTCTGACTTCTGCGTTTCTTCCATGCGTCAATCTGTCGGCGGAATTCGGCGATTATCGAGGAGGCATTCAAGGTATAGTATCCCTCGGCATGGTATCGAGGGTTGCAATGTTTGAGGGTTAAGACCATGGGAGGCAAAGGAGAAACGATGGCAATCTCATCAAGTAAATGGACTATTGACCAAAACACCTTCGGGATGTCCCTTGATCAACTCGTAGTGACGCAACTTCCTGCATGGGACAATATTATTTCACGCACCGGTTTAACTTTGCCTCAACCATCAGGATACACCGCACGATCCATCGACGACTTTTCTCCCGACTTCGCGCAGGACGGCACAGCGATTTTAAACATCGTCCCTTTCTCTGAATTAGACAACATCATTCAGAACGGTGACGTTGTTGTGTTCATGGAAAGAAGTGCCAGCCTCGATGTCGTACAACTCATGAAACAGCGAGGTTGGCATGCCGAGATTGCGTTTCGGAATGCCGAAGGCAAAACGGTTCAATGCGCACCGTGGGGTGAGCCCACAGTTCAGGACCACAGATGCACTGAACTTGCCATGCACCGGCACTACGATGCTCTCCGCTGGAATCTTCACATTTTCAGAATTGCAGCTTCCGCTGGTCGAGACGGGCAGATTGCCGGACTCCTCGACGGCATCTGTAAATGGCGGACTATTTTTCATGCTTACCAGTTTCCGGCAGGGCCAAACTGGCAGTTTGCCCCCGCCGATTTCGGGGATATCGCTGAACTAGAAGACATCGCTTGTCGTTTGATACGTTCGGAGAAAATTCCGGACATGTTTTGCATGCAGTGGGTTCATGCCGTGCTTTCCCTAGCGCTCAATGTCCCATTGAACCGTAGCACGCTAGTCCGATTGGGAGTCCTTAATTTTTATGAGAATAGATGGTCACAAGTCGGATTTCTTGATGAAGAAATAATCGCGCTAGGCCGTCTTCCGATTGTTCCGTATTCACAGTCTGATCTCGTGGTCGCATTATGCACACTCTATTTGGGGATGTCCGAACCCACAGTGCGAGCGGCGTTGCCTGCTCTCCGTCAAATGAGTACCGTTCAGTCTGTGCTCCAAAGTGCTCCATCCCGCACAGTTCTCCCGATTTCGCCTTTTACAGAGTACCGAAAGACTGCACACACGGGATCCGTTCCGTGGGAGTATGTGGCGACCACGTTTGCCGACGCCCAGTGCAAACTGAAATAGCGTATGAACCATTGCATGGAACACTACTGCGCAAAGCGAGCCGAGGTTCATGCGCAACGTTTCGACTACACCAGAATATGGGCAACGCCAAAATCGCCGTTCCGTCCGCGCCGTCATTGAACCTTGTAAAACCTCAGAACATGGCCCAGTATGAATGTGATTTTGGTGAAGGATTAAGCATGACGAATGAATTTCAGTGGGGGCCGGCGAATCCGCATCCGCTCTCGAAGATGCGGACGGAGCTGGTGTGGGACGGCAAGTACGACGACTATGGCAAGCGCCGGGAGGTGGATGTTGCCGCCTGCGCCATGCCGATGCAGAAGATCGAGACCGTGGACGAGCCGCGCCAGCGCGCCGCCGCCGAAGGTCAGATGGACATGTACGAGCAGAAATTGCTCGTCGCGCGGGAGAAGACGGAGATTTATCAGGCAGATTTCCGTAACCGGCTGGTCTGGGGCGACAACAAGTTGATCATGGCCAGCCTGCTCAAGGAGTTCAAGGGCAAGATCAACCTCATCTACATTGACCCGCCCTTCGATGTCGGCGCGGACTTCACCATGGACGTGCCCATCGGCGACGGCAAGGAGACCGTCGGCAAAGACCAGTCCACCCTCGAAATGGTCGCCTACCGCGACATGTGGGGCAAAGGCACCGATTCCTACCTTCACATGATGTACGAGCGGCTGACGCTGATGAAGGAACTGCTTAGCGAGAACGGGAGCATCTATGTGCATTGCGATGGCCGGATGAGTTCCCACCTGCGCCTCGTCCTTGATGACGTTTTTGGTGCCGACAGGTTCACGAATGAACTCATATGGCGTCGCGCATTCGGACACAGCGACTCAAATCGATATGGAATCATTCACGACTCAATTCTTTTTTATGGGAAAACAGAACAACGCATCTGGAACACCATCCTTCAGCCACCAGACAAAGAATATATTGATATGTTTTTTGACCAATACGATGAGAAACGGAAGGAACGTTACCAGCGTATCAGTCTGTCCGCGCTAGGCCTCAGCGGTGGGGGTTACAACTATGAATACAAGGGCGTCCGCACGCTCTGGCGATGCCCAATTGAAACTTTGAAGAAGCATGACGAAGAGGGACGTCTACACTGGCCCAATAAGCAAGGGGGCGTCCCTCGAATCAAACGATACGAAAGCGATTACGAAGGCGTTCCGCTACAGGACATTTGGACCGATATCAGCAAGATTCACAATCAGTCTGGCGAGTTGGTCGGTTACTCGACCCAAAAACCCGAAGCACTCATCGAACGTATCATCAAAGCCAGCAGCAACCCCGGCGACTTGGTGGCCGATTTCTTTTGCGGCAGTGGGACGACGGGCGCGGTGGCGGAGCGGATGGGGCGGCGCTGGATCATGGCGGATCTGGGACGGTTTGCGATCCACACCACGCGCAAGCGCATGATTGATTTGCAGCGCACGCTGCACGATGCGGGGCAACCGTACCGGGCGTTCGACGTTTTCAACCTCGGCCGGTATGAGCGGCAGTGGTGGCAGAAGGAGCGGCTGCAAGGCGCTGAAGGGGAACATCGCCGGGTGGTTTTGGAGTTTTTCAAGGCCGAGGTGTTGGCCAATCCGCCCAATCCGCTGCTGCACGGGCGCAAGGCCGGAGCCTTTTGCCATGTGGACGGAATCGATTCGATCTTTACGCGCATCGAGGCGCGGGCCTTGGCCGAGGCGGTGCGGCAGGCGGGCGGGCGTGAGGTCACCTGTCTGGCCTGGGAATTCGAGATGGAACTGCGGCAGTTCTGCCTGGGGCTGGAGGCCGAGTTCGGCGTAAAAATCAGACTGGTGCCCATCCCCCGCGAAGTGATGGAGAAGAACCGCACCAGTCCCCCGCCGTTTCTGGAAATGGCGGTGCTGGAGGCGGCAGCGGTTTTTAGAACCACGAAGGGCGCGAAGAACGCGAAGCGGGCGGTGGATGTCAAGTTGACGAAATTCCTGCCGTCGCTGGCGGAGGTGCCGACCAAGGAACTGGAGGCGCTGAAAGAGCGGGCGGTCAAGAGCGGTTTCGACTTCATAGATTTCTGGGCGGTGGACTTCGACTGGAAGCCCGAGCAGCCCTTCCGCCACGATTGGCAGGACTACCGCACGCGCAAAGACCGTTCGCTCAAGACCGTCAGTGACGCGGGGCATCTTTACGAGCAAGCCGGAAAGCACACGATCTGCGTAAAAGTGGTGGACGTTTTCGGGTGTGACACGAGCATCGCAGTGGAGGTGGAAGCATGATTACACGACTAACCATCAGAAATTTCAAAGGCCTCAAGGAAACCCACATCGAGTTGGCGGATCACCTCGTTTTCATCGGTGCAAACAATTCAGGAAAATCCACCGCGATTCAGGCGATCTCCCTCTGGCGGCAAGCCACGAGCAAGTGGTTGGAAAAACGTCTCGAGACAAAGGCCAGGGGAAAATTACGCACGGGGGTGCCCATCTCACGTTCCGATCTCACCGTATTGCCGCTCAAAGACATGCGCCAGATGTGGTACGACTGCCGGGTACAAGACGAAAAGAGCAAAAAAATCACCATAGAACTGATTCTCGAGGGTGATGACGATGGTAAGAAATGGGTTTTTGGCATGGAATTGGAGTATCAAGGGCCGGAACAAATCTATTGCCGACCCCTGCATGAGGATGAAAGCAAAGAGGGGATGGTTGTACCTGCACACTGGATGCTTCCCGCATTGGACGGGAAGAGTCCGAATCCCGCTGAAGTGGGACCAAAAATCCTGCTTCTTCCTGCGCTGGCAGGGTTGCGTCGCCAAGAAGAACGCACCAATGACAACAGTTTAAACACCTGGATCAGCGAAGGGCGGGCGGGCGACGTGCTCCGCAATCTTCTTTTGCGAGTTGCGGAGCGAAGTTCCGATGAATGGGAGAAACTGACGCAAAAAATCGAAAGGCAGTTCCAGATCGAGTTGGTCAAACCCGCTTTTCTTAACACGGGCGAGATTCGCGCCGAGTTCTACACGGGGTTGCGGTCGAAAAAGAGCGCCAAGAATCCCTATCCGTGCCTGGATATAGCCATGGGCGGCAGCGGGTTTCATCAAACGCTGCTGATTCTGGCATTTCTTTACGACCAACCCGGTGGTGTTCTGTTGTTCGACGAACCAGACGCCCATCTGGAGGTGATTCGCCAGAGAGAAGTTTATCAGATGTTGCGCGAGACTTCGGAAGAACGCCATGCCCAACTGATCGTGTGTTCGCACTCGGAGAAAATCCTCGATGAAGTCAGTTTCGAGAACATCCGTGCCTTCTATCCGGGCGAATCTTCGCCTTTGCCGCTGGCGGGACCGCAGCAGGTGTCTTACCTGCGCAAAGCCCTGACGGAGGTCAGTAGCGCGGATTTCTACTACGCCAGACTGCGCAAAAAGGTGTTGTACGTCGAGGACTACACCGACCTTTCGATCTTGAAGGCGTGGGCGGGGGTGCTTGGCATGACGGACTTGGTCCAGTATCTGGAGTCGCCATTCGTACACTATATCGGCAACGATCTTGGCAAAGCGCGAAAGCATTTTCATGCCTTGTCTCCCGCGATACCGGGACTGCGTGGTTTTATTCTGGTGGATCGCGGCGATTACAAAAATTTGGCAAACAATCACGGGCTGAGGGAGTTTATGTGGACGCGTCGAGAAATCGAAAACTACCTGATTGTTCCGGAAACCATTCTGCGTTGGTGCCGCAAGCAAGCCTCTCAACAGGGCGGTGAACTGTTTGAAGCGGGCGAAATCAAAAAGGCGGAAGAATTGTTGCGGCGGCGCCTGGCGCCGGAAGTTTATGACGAGCCTATGGGTGTAAATCCTGTGCTTCAGGATACCAAGGGGAGCGATGGGTTCCTAGTTCCCTTCTTTACGGATTATCATAAGGCGATCCAACGGTATAACGCGATGCCCAAAAACCGGCTGCACGAACTGGCGTCGGTGATGACCGCCAAGGAGGTTCACCCGGAGATAAAAGAGGTCTTGAGCAGTCTTCGTGAGCACCTGCTGTCGGGCAGCGACGATACAGGCAAACCATCTGATCGAGACGCGGATTGATTACAGGATAACCCTCATGTCTGAAACGTTGACGATTAAGACCGAGGCGCTCGAACCGCTTTACGAGGCGTGGCAGGAGCCGGACCGGCACCGTGTGCGCGCGGAAAGCGGCGAGGGCGCGGTTGAACGCAAGGGGCGGCGGCCTACGGGCATCGCCATCGCGCAGAACCTGCGGGCCATGGTCAAGGAGTGGCGGGACAACTTTTATTTCGGCGCCAGCGATACGTCGCGGCAGTTGCTGAATCACTGGTTCGGACGGACGCATACGGTCAACGGTAACGAGTTTCGTTATTACTTCTGTCAACGGGAGGCGATCGAGACGCTGATTTATCTCAAGGAATTCCGGAAACTGGAGTGCCTTTCTCAACTGATCGCGGAGTATGGCGGGGCTTACGCCGAGACTTCGGCATTGGGCGTGACGGAGGAGGAGGACGCCTGGAGCCGCTACGCCTTCAAGATGGCCACCGGTTCCGGCAAGACCAAGGTAATGAGTCTGGCGATCGTGTGGAGCTACTTCCACGCATTGCGGGAGAGCGATTCGCCGATGGCGCGCCATTTCATCGTCATCGCGCCTAACCTGACCGTGTTCGAGCGGTTGAAGGAGGATTTCAAACCGGCGGGCGGCGGCCCGGATATTTTCGACCACGATCCGCTGATCCCGGTGGAATGGCGCGGGGATTGGAACCTGACCACGGTTTTGCAGGACGAGGCCAGTGGCTCCAGCACCGGTGGCACACTTTACCTGACGAATATCCACCGGCTGTTCGACAACGCCCGGAAGCGGGAGTCCGGCGCGATGTACGACTGGATGGGGCCGGTGGTCAGCAAGGCCAAAGCGCTGGATACCGGCGCGGCGTTACGCGAACGCATCACGTCGCACCATCGCGTGATGGTGATGAACGATGAGGCTCACCATGTGTGGGATCCTGATTCGGCATGGAATGAGGCGGTCCAGTTTCTCCATGAGAGCATCCGCAAACGCGGCGGTGACGGCTTGGTGGCGCAACTCGATTTCTCCGCCACGCCCAAAGACAACAAGGCGAACTATTTCAAACACATTATTTGCGACACGCCGTTGGGAGAAGCCGTGGATGCGGGCATCGTCAAAACGCCGATCATCGGGCGGGCCGGACAACTCGTAGAGCAGGCGACGGACAACGCCGCCCACAGGTACGAGATGCACCTGAAGCTTGGTTACGAGCGCTGGCTGAAGAGTCGCGACGAGTGGCTGAAGAGCGGGAAGAAGCCCTTGTTATTCGTTATGTGCGAGGACACGAAGGCCGCGGATGAAATCACCGCGCGTTTGAATGGCGATGCTGTCTTCAAAGAATTGAATGGCCGTACGATCAACCTTCACACAAATCTAAAGGGCAGGATCAGAAAGGTCGGCAAGGGCGCCGATGCGCGCGAGGAGTTCGTCGAGAGCGAGAAGGAGATCAGCGACGAGGATCTGAAAGCGCTGCGTAAACTGAGCCGCGAACTGGATTCCGGGACAAGCCCCTATTTCTGCATCGTGTCGGTGCTGATGCTGCGCGAGGGTTGGGACGTGAAGAACGTCACGACGATCGTCCCGTTGCGCCCGTACAGTTCCAAGGCGGGGATTCTGCCGGAACAGACCTTGGGGCGCGGTTTGCGCCGCATGACTCCGTGCGGACAGGCGAATGAAATTGTCGTTGTGGTGGAGCACGAAGCGTTTGCGCGATTGTACCGGGACGAACTCGCCCAGGAGGGGCTGCCCATCGGCATGGTGGATGTCGAAAAGGTGCCGACTACAACCGTTTCCATCTATCCCGACACGGCCAAGAAAGATCTGAAGGCGCTGGATATCGCCATTCCGCAACTGACGGCCGCAAACCGGACGCTGCCGGTGCTGGGGCCGATATCCGTGGCGGAGGTGCGGGAGGTCTTCCAAAAGTACACCCCGCTGCCGATCGGCGACAAACGTGGATTGTCTGAGGTGCAGTATGAAGGGCGACACCTCATCACCGGGGAGGTTGTCGAGCACATGAAGGTGAGCCTCGCCCTGTTAGATTCGGGCGTTGGGGCCATCTCTTTTTACGAACAGGAGCTGGAGTATGTCTGCAAGGTCAAGAGTACGCATCAGGTGCTCGGACCTTTGCTACAGGCGTTCTTCGAGGAGTTATTGTTCGGCCCTGGGCATTCGATCTTCGATGCGGATTTAGTGGCGCGACTTTCCGACAGCGATGTGCGGGAGCATGTGCGGGCGGTATTTGTGCCGGTGATCCGGCGAAAGGTCGTGCAGCAGCAGGTGCGCTCGCCCGAGGCGAAGCCCGTATCGCTGGCGTCATGGCGTCCGTTCCAAGTGACAGTCAGCGAGCGACGCCCCGTCCAACAGTCCGCGAAAACGCTCTTCAACCTCGTGCCCTGCAATCAGACGCTTGAAACGGCGTTTGTCGAACAGTGCGGCAAAGCGTCCGATCTGGCGGCGTTCGCCAAGAACGCCGGGCCGCAATGCCTGCGGGTGGATTACCTTTCGGACGGGGCGCGTCTGGCGTTCTATACACCGGACTTCTTCGTGCGTATCGACAGCGGCAGCTACTACCTTGTCGAGACCAAGGGGCAAGTGGACCGGGACGTGCCCGTGAAAGCGCGGGCAGCGGTGGAATGGTGCAAAGCGGCCTCGACAAAACAGGTTAAACCGAAGTTCCAGCGTCTTTTCGATGCTCCATACATGCGCTAACCATTGATAATCAACCCGATGCGCGCGCAAACAGCCGTTTTTTTCGTTCCGTTTACTGGGGACACTTTCTTGTGTTCAAGGTAATTTGACATTCAGTAG
>CAIYGI010000218.1 GCA_903925685.1 uncultured bacterium | reverse complement strand
GACCGAGAGCAGCTCAATACCAACCAGCGATACCTTCACCCAGGCATCAATCACGATACCCTTGTCCAAGATGCGGTCGACGACTTCGGCCAGGCTCGAGGAATCCGTTGATTTTTGAATCTTTGCCATTGTAGTTCTCCTTTTCTGTTTCGTTTCCGTTTCGTTGCACGCTACCCAGCATGCATTCTTAATTTAAGGAGATAGCAGGAAGCGTGCCAAACGGTAGCCGATAAATAACCCCTGATTTCGTGTGTATCCGTGCAAGCCGGAACGCGAATATGGCTTTGGGGTTATGGAAATGTTTCCCTACATCACGGGCGGACGTTCCTGTTTCACTGCCGGTTAACTGCGTAGCGCCCCACCATCGGCTTAAGGTCGGCGGATCAAGCCTCGCAGACCCCGATGGAGCGCAAGATTTCTGCGTGGTCGAAGGGTTTGGCGACAAAAGCCGAGATCAGTCCCGAATGAATGGCTCCTGTGATGATCGGGTCATCCTGGTAAAAGCACCCGGAGACGATGACAATGCGGATGCCAGGATTGGATTCATGGAGTATCCGGGCCAGATCGAGACCATCGGTGTCCGGCAGTTTGGCATCTAAAAAAGCCACGCGAAAAGATTGGCGTTCCGCCAAGTCTATAGCATCTTTGGCGTTAAAGGCCGCATGACAGTTACCACCAATCCTTTTCAGAATTAGATTGAGCGCCCAGCACATCTCGGGTTCGTCATCGACAATCAGAAACGGGCCGCTGCTATTGCTCAATGTCCACCTCTGCCCATTTAATTTGGCAGTTTGACCGTGAATATACTGCCTTTCCCTTCGACGCTCTCCACTTCAATGCTGCCAGCGTGTTGTTTCACAACGGAGTAACAGATGGCCAGCCCCAGACCGGTTCCACTGCCTACGGATGACGTCGTATAAAACGGATCGAAAATCTTATGGATGTTCTCCTTCGGAATACCGCAACCGGTGTCCGCAATCTGGATGCAGACGCTGCCGTTGTCCACGCACACGTTAACCCGCAGCAATCCACCGTCCGGCATCGCATGGATGGCGTTCAGAAACAGATTCATGAAAACCTGCTGTAACAGCGCGGCCACCCCATGCACCATGACTCGATCCTGGGCAAAAGACGCCTTCATTTCGACTTTGTTGAGTTTGGCATTATGGGCCACCAGGGTTAGCGTCTCCTGGATTATGGGGACCAGATTGACGAGTGCCGTCTGGGGCGTCGAGGCGGGACGCGCGTATCTAAGGAGATTTTCGATGATCGCCGAGGCCCGTTGGATCCCACTGCGGATATTTCCCGCGCATTCCTTGAGAAACTCCGGCGTGATGTTCACTTCATCCTCGAGAAACTGGGCGGAGGACGAACAGATGGCCAGGGGGTTCCTGATCTCGTGGGCGATGCCGCCAGCCATGACTCCAAGGGCGGCCAACTTCTGGGATTGGGCCAGTTCCGCTTCAAACTTCCGCCTTTCCGTTAAATCCCGGCCCACAGCCACGACGCCCACCGTCTGGCTCGAATGATCCAATAGCGGCGAGAAGACCCATGCGACAAGCAGGGATGCCGATTGCTTGGTTCTTAAGAAACACTCATTTGACTGGGCATATTTTCGCGCGGCAACACGCGCGAAAACTGCCCGGATATCCTCCTGACATTCATCGGCGCAGAATTCGATGAACCTGCGCCCCCGCGCTTCTACGACGGAGTAGCCCAAGAGTTTTTCCGCCGCAACATTCCAAGTCAGTATCCTACCCAACATGTCCGTAGAAAGAATGAGATCGCTGGCGCCATCCACAATGTTTGCCAGATGCCGTTCCACCCGTCGCACTTCTTCACTGAGTCGCACCTGCTCTGTTACATCATTCATGAGCAGAAGCACCCCTTCCGTCTGTCCCTGCCAGGCAAATGGGAGAAGACTGTAATAGTAAATGCGGATGGGCACACCCGGGGCGCGGTAGGTCATCCTCTCGCCTTGTACCGGCTGACTTGTTTCAAAAACATGTCGAACCCGCCGGGCGATATCCATCTGTTCGAGAATCACTGCGGGAAAAACATCCTCAAGCCTGCACCCAATGGTCTCGTGAATGGTTTTTTGGCTCTTTTCGAGAAAGTTATGGTTTGCTGAAAGGATGCGCAAGTTCCGGGCGATCAGCAGCACGGAAGAAGGAATGGCATCTAGAAGCATGCTGTAAAGTTGTTCATACCGCGTCGCCACGACTGTGCTGGCTGGATCTTTTTTGGGGTCTTTCATAGCAAATGACCGGGCGTTAAGGTGTTGTAGGGCTGACCTCAGACCTCTGGCGTAGTCTCCGGGCAGGCGAAATTATAGGGCGGCCATGGACCACTGATCAGCGTCTTGGAGCCTTCCTGCTCAACCACCCGCTGGAAAGTTTCCCTGAAACGGCTAACCTGGCTCTTCGGAATCAGATAATAGAGCGACAAGATGACAGCCCCATCGCGCGTGGCGGTCTCGGTCCGGTGTTTGCATTGCAGCCCATAAAATGCCTGAACATAACGATCCATGAGCGCCTGATGTTGCAGGGAGTTCTGATCCCGCACCTGATAATGCGCTTTCCGCATGGCAAGATAGCCGCAGCCATCGGTTGGTTGCGCCTCCGGTTGCAGTTTCACCCCCTGTTCGGGAAGGAGAATCCTAATCCCCATCTCGACGTGACCTTCCAGTTCCTTAAGCAACTCCTCGTAGAGTCGCTGTTTTTCCGCCAATACACGATGGATTGCCGGCAGCCCATCCAGAAAACAGCCGTATCGCATGGGCACCACAGCCTGCATGCGAAAAAGTTCCTCAATCACTCTGCCATAGACAAGCAGCTCGGCAACCGGCGGCGCGTTTTCCATAGAATCCAACTCGGAGATGGCAGCCACCAGCCCATGCGCGGTAATCAAGGACACCGCCTTGCCCGTCACACCAGTCATCGGCAAGTCGCCGACCACCGGCGCTTTCATGATGCAATAAACTAAATAGGGCATAATAAACAGCTCATTGGTTCACACGAAGGCGTCTAACACCGGGGTGAAATGGTAGGGCGGCCAGGGGCCGGAAGACTCAAGTTGAATCCCCTGAGATGCATGGCTGACGTTCCACTCAATCGTCAGACATTGCAGCCGCTCTACTGAACGGTCGGGAACGAGCAGTGCGGTATGCAAGAAGATCTCGTCGTCTCGTCCCGTCAGTTCCTTGGATAAAAGGCGTCCTTCACTGGAAGCCGAGGATACCGCTTTGAAGGCGGCGACAATCTCGTCCGCTATGCCTTTGAGCCAGCACGCCAGATCCCGATCCACGGCCCCTTTGATTTTCTGCTCCAGTAAGTAACGTTTTCCCGGGGCCAGTCCGGCAAGTTGCTCTTTCTCCTCCGCCAGCCGCGCGCTCATGAGCCGTAACTTGGCCTGCGGCCTGTCCACAAATGCCTTGAGGGTCCATTCCTTCTGACCAGCCGTATCTAGGAAAAACCGCGACAAGGGCTCCCGATGTCGCTCCAACGACAACGCCATGGCAGCCACGGAAGAAAAAACGCTTCCGAACCGCACGGGTAAGACGGGCGCCTGACGCATGATCGTCAGGATGACCTCTTCGTGCCGCAGCGCCCGTGGCGCCACCCACGCCAGATCCGCCAGCCGCTCACGAGACTCCGAGCCGCAGAAATCCTCCAGAGAAACCGAGGAGAGAATGGCGGTAACACCGGCGACGGCCTCCGTAACAAGCGGCTGCGCTTCGTCCAGACCCGTTACTCCGATTTTCAGAAGCGGATTTTCCGGCGTCAGGCAGAAAAGATAAACCCCCTGACTCATCCCTACCTCCTGCGTACTTCCGCCAGGGCATCCTCTATGTCCTGGCGCTGGATCACAATTTTCGGTTCAACTTCCACGTCCTTGGCCTTGCCATTGCCCTTCTCCATGCCCTTGACGGCACGGCGCACCGCTGTCATGGCGGACTTTCGCGCGACGGCGGCGATATCGGCGCCGCTGAAACCTTCAGTTTGCGCGGCCAGTTTCGCGCAATCTATATCTTTCGCCAATGGTTTCCTTCGTAGATGCACGGCAAAAACATCCTCGCGGTCTTTCTCGCCGGGCATGCTCATCTCAACGATCTCGTCGAAACGTCCCGGCCTGAGTACCGCCGCATCCAGCATATCACGGCGGTTGGTTGCCCCTAATACGAGCACCCCCCGTAGCGTGTCGATTCCGTCGAACTCAGCCAGAAACTGGCTCAAAATCCGTTCGGAGACGTGCGAATCTGCGGTTCCAGCGCTACGGGTTGCCACGAGGGAATCGATTTCATCGAAAAAAATGATGCAGGGCGCCGCCTGCCTGGCTTTATGAAATATCTCCCGGATACCCTTTTCCGATTCCCCAACCCATTTCGACATCAGGGCGGGGCCTTTGACGGAAATGAAGTTGACCTGACTTTCCGTGGCTATCGCCTTGGCCAGCATGGTCTTACCGCATCCCGGCGGGCCTACCAGAAGAATGCCTTTGGGCGGGGTCACGCCACCTTTTTCGAAAAGACCTGGATACTTCAGCGGCCATTCCACTGCCTCGATCAAACGCTTTTTCAAAGCATCGAGCCCGCCCACATCGCCCCAGTGTACATTGGGAGATTCAACGAAGACCTCGCGGATGGCGGAGGGCTCGATCTCACGCAGTGCGGAAAGAAAGTCCTCCATGCGCACCTCGAGTTTCGAGAGCGTTTCGTACGGAATCCCCGCCTGTGTGAAATCGATCTCGCCCATGATCTGCCGCAGGCAACTCATGGCCGCCTCGCGACAGAGCGCCTCGAGATCGGCGCCCACGAAACCATGCGTGATTTCCGCCAGATGCTCCATCTGGACGTCGCCTGCCAAAGGCATGCCCCGGCTATGGATTTCCAGAATCTCCAACCGGCCGCGCCGGTCCGGAATGGGAATCACGATCTCTCGGTCGAACCGGCCCGGACGGCGCAGGGCCGGGTCAAGGGCATTGGGGATATTGGTGGCGGCGATCACGATCACATTCTGCCGCTTGTTCAGACCATCCATGAGGGCGAGGAGTTGGGCGACAACCCGCTTCTCCACATCCCCGACCACATTTTCCCGCCGGGGGGCAATGGCGTCAATTTCATCGATAAACAGGATGCTGGGGCCCTTTTGGGTCGCCTCCTCAAAAATCTTCCGGAGATGCGCTTCGCTTTCGCCGTAAAACTTGTGGATGATCTCCGGCCCACTGATGGAAAAGAAACTGGCTTCGGTTTCATGGGCGATAGCGCGGGCGATCAGCGTCTTGCCGCATCCCGGAGGACCGTAAAGCAGCACCCCTTTGGGCGCGTCAATCCCAAGTCGTTGAAACACTTCAGGGTAGCGCAGGGGCAGCTCGATCATCTCCCGGATGCGCTGAAGTTGTGGCTTCAAACCGCCAACATCTTCGTAGGAAAGCCCGCCACCACCGCCTTCCTCCTGGGCCTTGCCAATCACAAGCGTCGTGCCCGCATGAATTAGCACCGGCCCCTTGGGCGTCACGGATTCGACTTTGAAAAAAGCAGACCGGCTGCCGAACAGTGCAGCCTGTATCTTTGACCCTTCCATGACCGGCAGTCCGTCCAGAAGGCTCCCGATATATTTGAGGTCCCGATCCGCCGGCACGACATTGGTCGGCGCGAGCACCACACGTTCCGCCGGGCGGCACTGAAGCTTGCGGATACTCACCGGTTCATCCAGGCTGGCGCCAACATTCTCGCGGGTTGAGCCGTCGAGTTGGACGCGGGACTGGCCGCGGATATCCGCGTAGGCCGGCATGGCCTTGCAGATCGCCTTCCGCTTACCCTCGACCTCCACGGTATCGCCGACGGCGATCCGAAGCCTTTCCAAATCCTCGGGACCCATCCGGGCGAAGGCCCGCCCGACGTCCTTGGTCAAGGCTTCCGATACCCGCAACTTGACAGTTGCGGCTTCGTGTTCTTTTGCAGCCATCTAACCCTCCTTGCGACAACGAATCGTCACGACGCCATTGTTGCAGGTCACTTCGATGCGCTCCTTCGAGAGCAGGTGACTCAGAAGCATTTCCTTCCGGTACTTCTTTCCGCCCTTTTGGGCCGAGATCGTCAGCACGTCATCACGGACATCGATCTGGATGTCCTCCGGCCCCACGCCCGGCATTTCGGCGACCAGCGTGGTGCCGCCTGCGTCCTTAAAGACATCAACCTGTGGTTCGTTGATCTCCTGAACCACGGCCTCGCCAGTTTTCTGATCTTTACGAATGTTACCGAACGGTTCGACTTTAATCTGGTCGCCGTTTTCACCCAACCCGGTTTTCATTGTGAATCCGTAGACCCCTTTAATTCCGCCTTCTTTTGAGGGGCATGTGAACTCACCCTTCTCGGATATGGATTGTCCTTTTTCCGAGAGCGCATTGAGCTTCTCGGCCAGGGCGGCCAAACCGTCCAGCATCCCGCCGACACTTTTCGCGCCGGTCGTTTTTTCACCTGCGGCAGCGGGAGCCGCCGCCTGATGCCCGGCACGTTGCTCAGTCGTCCCGGCCAGTTTCCTCACCGATTCCAGAAAACCCGTCAGGCTGCCAAAAATGCCACCCCCGGCGTCCGCTCGTGCTTCAGTCTTTTTGTTGGACTCCGAATCACTTATTTTCATCGTTTTCTCCTTTGGTCTGTATGCCTAACAGTTTGGCTTTGGTATGCATGGTCTTGTAATCGATTTGCAACAACCTGGCCGCCTTGGCTTTGTTGCCACCGGTGACTTGCAGAACCCCAACCAGCACTCTTTTTTCCACCTCGACAACGCTGCGCCGCACAATCTCCCGGAGCGACGCGCCCTTCCATGAAGCAACGCCTTCCTCCGGCGCCAAGACCGACGCCAACATCGCGACATGTCCAATGCCAAGATCCTTTTCAGTGATGGCGCCCGTGGCCACCAAAGCGGATCGCCGGATCACCGCCTTAAGTTGGCGGACATTCCCCGGCCAGTCGTAGGCGATCAATGCTTCAATCGCCGATTCCGAAAGTCCCACGGTCTTCTTGCCCAGTTCGTTTTCGGCCAGATCGAGAAACCGTTTCGCCAGATAAATAATATCCTTTTTTCTTTCCCGGAGCGATGGGATGTCAATGGTGAAGTCGCACAAACGATAATACAGATCCTCGCGGAAAGTACCGGCGGCAACCATCCCTCGAAGATTCCGGTTGGTGGCGGCAATCAAACGGAAATCCACGACGATGGGGTTGGTTCCACCCACCCTGTGCAAAACTTTGCTCTGGATCGCCCGCAGTAATTTGGCTTGCGAACCGAGGGGCAGATTGGCGAGTTCATCCAGAAATAGCGTGCCGCCGCGCGCAGCTTCGAACTTGCCCAGTTTCTGCCGGTCCGCCCCGGTAAATGAACCCTTCTCGTGGCCGAACAATTCGCTTTCCAGCAAGGCTTCCGGGATGGCGCCGCAATCGACCGCGATGAACGGCGCCTGCTGCCGGACGCTACCACGATGGATGGCCTCTGCAACCAACTCCTTGCCGGAACCTGTTTCGCCGACCAGCAGGACGGAAAAATTCGATGCCGCCACGCGATGGACATCCGCCGTGATCCTGGCAATGGCATCGGATGGCCCCATGCTCTTAAAGAGCGACAAGTGCTCCAGTGGATCTCCGGCCCCATGTTTGTATTTCTTCAATCGCCATTCCGACAAGGCGCGAAACGTAATCCGCGCTACTTCCGCGTTGTCGAAGGGCTTGACAAGATAATCGTAAGCCCCGTCCTTCATCGCCTCAACGGACTGACGAATGTCGGCATATCCTGTAATCAACACCACGGGAAGATCGTTCCCCATCTCCCTGATTTTCCTGAGGACATCCAGCCCGCTGAGTCCCGGCATACGGATATCGAGAAGCATGACATCCGGAATGTCAGTTGACGACTTGAGCATCCGTATCGCCTGTTGCCCATCGGCGGCGGAAACCACCTTGATCCCCTGCTTTTCCAGGATGTGAATCAAATTTTTCCGCATGTTCTCGTCGTCATCGACGACCAGTGCGCACACGGCGTTATCGCCAACTGTTTTCATCTTACGTGTGCCTCTTTGTCCAAAGGACCGCCTTTTCCCAGAAGCCCATCGAGCGGATAAAGCACTTGTATGTCCGCTGGCAGACGGGCAACCGGATTGTGCAGCATACCCAGAAAAAGGAGCCCCGTTTCTCCCGATTGCAGAGTCTGACCGATCCTTGCCGCGATGAACGCATCCCTCTGTTCAAGGAGCAAATCGCTTTCCGCCTTCTGCCTGACTTCGATCTTGGCGGCATCCAGAGCATCCCCGGCTTCGAGAATCTTCTTGGCGAGACGGTATTCTTTGATCAAGAGTTCAGCGGATTCCGTGCCCATAATCGTGGCGCCATTTTCTTTGAGCCGGAGCAGAAGCTGGTGATTCGGGCTGCCCAATCTCGCGATTTCCGCGACAATCTCCTGCTCCTTATCGCAGACCGCCAAACCATCCTGGTAAACACGTGTCCGCGCATACGGAAGCTCCAGGTTCTTAAAGACGATATCTTCAATGCTTAACCAGAACCGCCCGACAAGATCGACCTTGCGCCGCCAGCCGCGTCGGCCGAGTTTCTGTTGCGTGACCTTCATAATGGCTTGCCCAAGCGCACCCATCTCGGACTGACTGTGAACGATGGGGAAGTAAAAAAGCGCTCTTGATGTCATTGTTTTAACGATCCCTTAACAACGACACATGTGTACAGCTAACGCCCGTGGTTAGGCAGCGCTCATGTTCGTGATTGGCGTGTCATTGTTTGAACTACGACCAACCCATTCCCGCCTCACTCGACCAGATGATTGCCGATGGCGTAGTGCGTCAGTTCGGCATTGCTGCGCATCTTCATCTTCTCCATGATGCGCACACGGTAGGTGCTAACGGTGCTGCCGCTGAGGCACAGTTCGTCGGCAATCTCTTTCACGGTCTTGCCGGAAGCGATCATCCGTAGAATCTCAAACTCACGATCGGACAGACGCTCGTGCAGCATGGTGCCACTGGCGCCGCCCAGCTCGGCCGCCAACTGTTCCGCCAGCATGGCGCCGACGTAACGCCCGCCTGCAAGAATGCGCTTGACGGCCCTGATCAACTCGGATCCCGCGCTGGCCTTGTTCAGGTAGCCGGCCGCGCCAGCCCGAAACGCGCGCACGGCGAACTGCTGTTCCGCATACATACTCAACACCAGCACCGGAATCATTGGGCGTTGCGCATGGATCTCTTTCAGCACGTCCAACCCTCCGCGGCCAGGCATGGAAATGTCGAGGAGCACGAGATCCCATGGATGTGCCAGCGCGGCATCGAGAGCCTGCTGGCAATCATCGGCCTCGCCGAACTCCGTATCCTGGAAAGTCTCCGCCAGAATCAGCTTCAGCCCGCTGCGCAGCATGACGTGATCGTCTGCAAGAAGAATTCTCATTTACACGCTCCATTTCCTGCGCTGCTCGCGCCGCCGGGCAGCCGCACCCGCACGGCAACCCCCTTACCGGGTACGCTCAAAAAGTCCGTCGTGCCACCAACCGCAGCGACGCGCTCGCGTATGCCAAGCAAACCGAGCGCCTTCGACCCAAAACACGAATCCGGCGCGCAGCCCCTACCGTTGTCCTTGATCTCCAATTCCAACCAGTTTCCGACGGTGCGCAGACTGACCTCAACGCGCGTCGCCTGCGCGTGACGGACCACGTTGGTCAACGCTTCCTGCACGGTAACTGCTCAGGTAGGCATCACTCAATGCCGCCTGCATGACGGATGGTTTACGCCCTTCCCGCGAGGGCTGCAAGGCTAAAAATAAAAAAGGGGGTATCCATGTAACGCAAACGCCCCCTACAGGTTGTGTTTTCTTTCGACGATCTGTCGGTAGGGCAATGGGGCGGTCTGCACGGCTTGCTCTACGAGACGATAAAACAGCAAGCCTCGTGATTGAGATGTG
>CAIYGI010000217.1 GCA_903925685.1 uncultured bacterium | reverse complement strand
GTCCCGTAGGTCGAACCGTATGTCACGCTCTTGGACGCCGGACTCGGGGCCGTACCGCCCTGCGCGTCGAACGTCACCATGTAGGGGTTCCCTGTCCACTTCGCGTACAGCGTCTGCGCCGTCGTGATGGTGACGGTTGTCGCGGCGGTCACCTCCACGCCTCCGCCGCCCGCAACCGTCCACCAGCCCGCGAACGAATACCCCGCACGGGCCGTGGTCGCCAGCGTCCCGTAGGTCGAGCCGTATGTCACGCTCTTGGACGCCGGACTCGGGGCCGTACCGCCCTGCGCGTCGAACGTCACCGTGTAGGAGTTCACCGTCCACTTCGCGTACAGTGTCTGCGCCGTCGTGATAGTGACGGTTGTCGCGGCGGTCACCTCCGTGCCTCCGCCACCCGCAACCGTCCACCAGCCCGCGAACGAATACCCCGCACGGGCCGTGGTCGCCAGCGTCCCGTAGGTTGAACCGTATGTCACGCTCTTGGACGCCGGACTCGGGGCCGTACCGCCCTGCGCGTCGAACGTCACCGTATACTCGTCGTCGACAATCGTCACGGTCGCCGAGGCCGGACTGCCCAGACTCGCCCCTGACGCCCCGCTCAGGTTCACCGCGAAGGTCTCGTTGCCTTCGTAAACCGCATCGTCCATGATCGAGACCGTAAACGTCTTGGAAGCCGCGTCACCGTTGGTCCAGTTGAGTGTTCCGTTCTTCGAAGTGTAGTCCGATCCCGCGATTGCCGTTTCGTTGGCCGTCGCGTAGTTGACGCTCGCCGTCCCGTACGAGCCGCCCGTGCGCGTCGCCATGATCGTGACCGTGCCGCCGTTCTCAGAAACTGAATAGGTGGCAGAGCTAAACTGAAGCGTCCCATGTGGAGGTGTGTCTTGTGTCGTGAACGACCAAACATCGCCGGTTGTCGTTCCCGCACTGTTCTTGGTGTCAATACGCCAGTAGTACGTCGTAGCGTAGGCGAGCGTACCTGGATTGTAGGTCGTTCCAGTTTGATTGCCTTTGGACGAGGGTGGATTGCTCGTGCCGAAGTAAACGTCGTAGGATATAGCTCCACCGCCGTTGGCCCAGGAGAGGGTTTGGGAAATCGAACGGCCCGTTGATCCGTTTGGTGGATTTGGCGTCGTGGCCGGTTGTGGTTTGAAGACAATCGTGGAGGCGACCTCGTTTGCGATGTTCCCTCCTTGATCTTGAGCGGAGACCCTGACCACCACAGAGGTCTTGCCGCCGGCGTATATGCGTACTGTGGGGGAGGCGTAAGTGTCTGAGGTCGGATGCCGTTCCGGATTCTTCTGCGGAGTTTGGGAAACACCGTCAACCTTGTACGTGATCTGGTAGATACCCGACTCATCCGTTGCTCTTAACTGCAAATCCGAATAGTCGGTGCCTACGGCCAGAGATATGATCTGACAGGTTGGCAAAGTGATCGCAGATGATTTCGTCATTCGCGTGTCGGGCCAAGGTGGACCCACGTAAGGATTCCCGAGCAGATCAGATGGCCCGGTCGATGGGGGGGCGCCTCTCTGCGCCCATGGTGATTGCTCGCAATGCGGATCACGCGTTGCATCGGGTCTGTTATTGTGATTGTCGGGGTAATAGGCGATGTTCCACTGGTCATCAGGAAAGAGCGTGTTTCTCCAGACACGTATTCCTGAAACCTCGTAAACATATTCGACGACACCATCGCATCGGATTGCGTTGATGTGCGCGACATCAAGTGGTGCCGTCCAGCCTGGTTTTGGATCCACCGCGATGGGCACACCACTGGGATAATAGATGTACGCATCCGCAACTTCCTTGGTCTTGCTAACGACTGCCTTTCGGTCGCTAAAGGGCATCGTCGCACCATAATTGGAAGGGATGTACGCTCCGTAGTATTTAGTTCCATGACTAGCGAAGTCACTCTGGAAATCACCTTCTCCCGTCGAATCGCCGCTCCCGCCAAAAGACTCAAATGTGTGCGTGGAGCCCGAAGCGTCCAAGCCGGCGAAAATGCCTGTATGGTTGTAGTCGTAGCCGAAAATGATGTCATTATACAGATATACTGCATCCCCATACTCTTGTGCCGTAGTATTTCCACGGGCAGGTCCGGCTCCAGAATTACCGCAGGTCGTGAACGACCATACGTCTCCGATCGTCGCTGTGCCGCTAGAGTTCTTGGCATCAACACGCCAGTAATAGGTTGTGCCGGTATTCCGCCGGCTCGGTGTGTAAGACGTTCCCGTTTGATCGGCACTCACCTTTGAGAGGCTACCGGCGCTTGTGCCAAGATAGACATCGTACTTCTCTGTAGTGCCGCCGCCGCTTTGCCAAGAAAGCGGCAGGTCTAGCGGCTGAGATGTGGTACCAGTGCTGGGGTTCGGAGTGGTGGTTTTCGGGGCCGCAACTTCCACGACAGTAAAATGGCCCCAGTCTCCTGACACACCGGCGCGGCCCCATGAGCCCACATTGCCGGCATTGTCTGTTACGCGCACCTGCCACCCAAATGCCTTGAAGCCCAACGTTTGACTGCTGGGTACTGTGAAAGTTGTGCTGGTGATTCCGTAAGTTGGATATGTAAAGGTGTGTTCTTCCAAATCCAAAGGCCAACTGTTGGCACGAACTTCCACCTCGTAATGCCAGATGCCTGACACGTCACTGCTGGCATTCCACGACAAATCCGGTGTGTTGTCCGTGATAGTTTGCCCTTCCGATGGCGTCACGAGGGTCGGCGGAAGTGGGGCCGAGGTATCTACCGTGAAAGACATGCTCGATGCAGGCCCATAATTCCCGCCGTTGTCTTTGGCTTGAACGCTGAACGTGTGCATACCTGCCCCGGCACTGATATCCACCGCCGTCACGTTGCCGATCCAGATCCAACTACCGGAATCGAGTCGCCATTGGTAACCGGCAACGCCGCTGCCGGTGCCGTCGCTGCTTGCCGACCACGAAAACGTCAGTCCGGATGTGTTCTTGGTGAGATTGTCGGTACTGGAACTGCCCGTGTCATCCGCAGAATCCAAGTCGGGCAAACCCGGCACGCTCGGAGCCACAGTGTCATGCGGTAGGAATTGCACGGTGCTTCCCCATCCGCTCCAATTTCCCGCAGCATCGCACGCCTTTACCGCGCATCTATACTGACTTTCCCAAGCCAGGGTCCCGGACGGCACGGGCATGGAAGTTCCCGTTGTTTCTCCAGAAGTCCACGCCTCCCACCAATAAAGCCCATTCCAGTAGTCCACTAGGGCTTGATACTTCCATGCCCCATTGGCAGTCCATGTTATGCTCGGCGTCAATGTGCCAATGTCGCCCGATGGCGCCGAAGGTGTCGGTGCTGCCGGCGGCGTCGTGTCCACTGTAAAGGAGAGACTGGATGAACCGCTGTAGTTCCCCGCGTTGTCCTTAGCTTGAACATAGAACGTGTGCACACCTTCCCCGGCACTGATATCCACTGACGCCACGTTGCCGATCCAATTCCAACTGCCGGAGTCCAGCCGCCATTGGTAACCGGCCACGCCGCTACCGCTGTCACTGCTTGCGGACCATGAGAATGTCAAACCTGACGTGTTCATCGTCAGATTGTCGGAACTGGAACTCCCTGTGTCGTCATTAGCAGCCAGATCCGGCGTGCCTGGCGTCGTGGGCACCGTTGTGTCGTGCGGTCGGAATTGCACAGTGCTTCCCCATCCGCTCCAATTTCCCGCAGCATCGCACGCCTTCACTGCACATCTATACTGACTTTCCCAAGCCAGGGTACCGGACGGCACGGGCATGGAAGACCCCGTCGTCTCTCCAGAAGTCCACGTCTCCCACCAATAAACTCCATTCCAATAATCCACTAGGGCTTGATATTTCCATGCCCCATTAGCAGTCCACGTTATGCTCGGCGTCAACGTGCCAATGTCGCCTGATGGTGCTGAGGGGGTTGGGGCTGCCGGTGGCGTCGTATCTACGGTGAACGAGAGCCAGGACCATGAGCCGTAATTGCCGGCATTGTCCTTCGCTTGGACCCAGAACGTATGCGCTCCTTCACCTGCACTGATATCCACGGTGGTTACGTTGCCAATTGAATTCAGACTGCCTGAATCCAGTTGCCACCGGTAACCGGCTATGCCACTGCCACTGTCACTGCTCGCCGACCACGAGAACGTCAATGCGGTTGTGTTCTTTGTTAGGTTGTCAGTGCTCGAACTCCCCGTGTCATCCGCAGAACTCAGGTCCGGCGTGCCTGGCGTCGTGGGTGCCGTTGTGTCAACCGTAACGTTCCACTTATGCGAATTCAACAATTGCCAACTTGCGTTATAGACCAGTGCCTTGATCTCCGTGTTTCCTGAGCCGAAGGTCCAAGAATAGTCAGGATCCCAATAGCCGTTCAGGATGCTCGATTCATCCGTTTCTTTGTAAACTCCGTTCACATACCATTCAGTGTATTTGTGTGAGATGACTCCATCGACCATGAAAGTGTGCGTTGCATTTAGCGCACTATATAGAGAATAGGTGTGATTGGCGCCGTCGTCCGGCGAAGAATACGTTGTTGCGAATGCACTACCTGCACCAGCGAACAAAGCAACGACGCCAAGAGACAGAAGGTGGGACCAAGGCATCCATTTATACTTTGAGCAAGTGCATGTGCTTTTCATTTTGGGTTCATCTCCGAAGTGTTGGCATTAGCGGCTATCCTTCTCGGGTGGCAGCACTTGTGCGTTCAACACCTGCTGAATCGCGGCTAGTTCGTCCTTGAATGACGTTTCCTTCTCGATCAGTGGCACAAGTTCGGCCAGTTGCTTTTGTGCCATTTCCAGCGGCAGCCGGTTTGCGTCATCATGAAGTTGATGCAAAGCTTCACGCCGGGTTTCAATCGGGGCGTCTTTCGCAACGAAAATCGCTCTTAATAAGGGCCGCCACACCGCTTTTTGTTCGTCCCGCCACAACGTCCGTGTGGCTTTGATGGCGGTAATGATTAGGGGGTCAGTCGGTTTCTTGAGAACTTTCATTACCGTATCGCTCATGGCTTCGACGGCATTGTCTACCGACAGATTGTCGCCGAGACGCAGCCGATTGGCCACGAGAACCGGCAGCGCATCGCGGTTATTTATGCGCCCCAGGGCATACGCGGCCGAGCCGAAGACAGCGGAATTGGTGGTGTCGGTCAGGACTTCGCTAATGGGTTGCAATGCCTCTTCTGGCGCCAGTTCCGAAAGAGCCACGCAAGCTGACCGGGCGATGTCAGACCGGTTATGATTGGTTTTGTCCGCAAGAAGGTTTTTCACCACGGACACTCCCTCTTTCATTTTCAGGTTGCCAAGTGTCGTGATGCTGATTCGGCGAACGCGGGTATTTTCTGATTCATCAGCGGCGGTCTGTAGAAGAAACTGACACTGTTGAACGACTTCTTCATGGGACATCGTCTTCTCATACTTAAACTCCATGCCGAGACCACCGACCACCCAGATGGTGTCTGCACGCAACTGTGCATCCTCTGTCTTGTCCATCGCCACCGTTTTTGCCTCATTCCAAAAATTGAGTTGCTCCTGTCTGGAAAGGGTCTTTCTCGCTTGATAAGTCTCGTGGAGCGCTTGGAGGCGTTCCTTTCTGGGTGAGGCTTTCGACTTCAAGACTTGCAGGTGACTCTGAACGGCAACTGCCTTTTCGGTCACATTCGCGGTGCCCGGTTGTCCCACGCCTGATTGGGCTGATTGGGCTTGCACATGACAACAGACACCCAAGATAATGGTCAGAAAACAAAACGCTACACGGAATGCTACGATCATGCCGCACCGAGTACCAATTGCCTCTTGTGGATTTAATAAATCATGACGGGTTGACTTTTTCATATTCACATTATCCTAGTTCAAATCGTAATCTGTAAAGAAACTGATTATTGGCCATAAAGCCGGAAATTACAGACTCTGACCCAGGAAAGCCATCGCTTCGGTATATCGCCCGACGTTGGTATTGTAGACATAGCCGACGTGGGTGGTCATACTAGGACTCGGACTTTGAGCGGTGAATGTGAGGTAGGTGTTATTGCTGATAAACCCTGCCGTAGCACTTTCCTGCAATCCAGCCGAGTAGTCGTAAACGAGAGCAAAATAGGAATTGCCCGAATAGGTGAAATAGCATCGCTGACTAGCGCTCAAAGCAGACCCGCCAGTACCCGAATTCGCCACCTGCGAGACGGTCACGTTCTGTGGGCTTCCGCTGGCGCCGGAGGCGACCACTTGGACCGTGCAAGTCCGGGCCGCGCCGCCCGAAGGATTGCCGTCGTAACCAACCGTGACCGTACCGGCGTTAACGCCACTCGCCCCGGACGTGATCCGAGCCCAGGAACCGCCGGAGCTCACAGAGGCGGTCCAGTTCATGGTGCCGTTGCCGGTGTTGATAACGATGAATGTGGTCGAACCGGCATTGGCGCTTACAGGACGGTCGGCTGGCGTTGCTGAGAGGATTGGTTGTGGAATAGGCGTAAAATTGGCCACCAGAGCCCGATTGCCGGTCAGCGTGAAGGTGTAACTAGCCGACGAATTCACAACCGTCCCACCCTCCGTCCAATTGGCAAACGTGTAACCGCTGTTGGCCGTGGCCGTCACTGTCCGTGAACTGCCGGTTACATATGTCCCGCCGCCACCAACACTACCCCCATTTACAGGGTTAGCCCGTACGGTTACCAAAGAAGCAGGGCTGAAATATGCAGTATAAACAATACTTATTACGTCTGGGATGGTTACGTAGCGGACATTTGAGGTGTTGCCGTCATCCCATCTGGCGAAAATCCATCCATCATTGGCATACGCACCAATCTGTTGTGATGAACCGACAGCTTGAAAGCCGCCGCCACTGCAAGAACCAGCATTTGCCGGATCCGCGACAACCCAAACATTGGCATAGAAGTCCGCATAGCCCGACCATGCACACATCACAGCCACCACCATTGTCGCCAATCCTGATCTTATTGTTCTCATCGCTTAATCCTCCGAGGGGGGTAACTCATTCAATCAGGAATTACAGATTCTGACCCAGGAAGGCCATCGCTTCGGTGTAACGACCGAGACTTGAATTGTAAATATAGGCCACGTGCGTGGTCATTGCGACCGGAGTTTGAGCATTGAACGAGAGGAAAGTGTCATAACCGATCATCCCTGGCGTCACACTTTCCTGCAAACCGGACGAGTAGTCGTAAACGAAACCATAATAGGGACAACCAGTATAATAGGTAAAATAGCACCGCTGCGTATAACTCACGAAAGCTTCAGAAGCTTTCGTTGTCGCCATTGAACCAAGAAGAATCATTGCCGACACCAATAGAACCGCGCTCTTTTTCATAACTGTACTCCTTTTTGCGAACGAACCACCACATTACAGACTCTGATCCAAAATCGCCATCGCCTGGGTATATCGCCCGAGGTTGGTATTGTAGACATAGCCGACGTGGGTGGTCATGCCAGAACTCGGACTTTGAGCGGTGATCGAGAGGTAGGTGTTATAGTTGATAAATCCTAGCGTTGCACTTTCCTGCAATCCGGACGAGTAGTCGTAAATGAGGGCAAAATAGGAATTTCCCGAATAGGTGAAATAGCATCGCTGACTACTGCTCATAAGCGAAACCGAGGGATTCACCACCAGATAGGTTCCCGCTGCGCTCGTAGTCGAACCATTCGAGATTGTCACGTTCTGGCTGCCCGGCGTGTTGTACCCACTGACCGCCTTGAAGGCTAGCGTGTGATTGCCTGCGGACAAGCCCGAAACTGTGGCCCCACTATTCTGCCAAGTCCCCCCGTCCACCTGCCACCGTGCCCCGGCACTCACCGCACCAGCCGGAATCAACGTGACGGACAGGGAACCGTACTGTAGCGGCGGCGCATTGACTATTATCGTCTTGGTGTACTCGTTATCCCCTTCGTCGCTTTCCGCAATCGTGCCCGTTGAATCCGCTACAACCTTGATCGTGTGTGTGCCAACCGACAATGTCCCGACCGAGTAATCAGAAACCTGCGCAGTGGCGTCAACGGCAAGGCTAGTGCTATACCAGGTTTGCACAAGGCTGTTGTCCACGTACATCTCGTAATAAAACAGATCTGTTATGTCAACAGCACCACTGTTGATTGCACCCCAGTTCACATAGAGTGAATCAGTCGTGTATAATGGGCTGCTGTCGGTCCATGAACCGGGTGTTGTTGTAACAACAATCTTATCCGAAGCGTTACTGAACTTATAGGGTGTCAAGTTGGGCAACACCCCCACCGTGTAGGTTCCCGCTGTGCTTGTGGTCTGCCCGTTGTAGATCGTCACACTCTGGCTGGATGGGGTGTTGTACCCACTAACCGCCTTGAAGGCCAACGTGTGGCTGCCAACGAACAAGCTATTCACTGTCGCGCCGCTGTTCTGCCAGGCTCCGCCGTCCACTTGCCACTGCGCACCGGCACTCACCGCACCAGCCGGAATCAACGTGACGGACAGGGAACCGTACTGATCAATCAGTGTATAGGTTCCACTTGTGCTTGTGGTCTGGCCGTTGTTGATCGTCACGCTCTGGTTGCCCGGCGTGGTGTAGCCACTGACCGCCTTGAAGGCCACCGTGTGACCACCAATGGACAAACTTGACACCGTCGCGCCGCTGTTCTGCCAGGCTCCGCCGTCCACTTGCCACTGCGCCCCGGCGCTCACCGCGCCAGCCGGGCTCAGTGTGACGGACAGGGAACCGTACTGCGGAAGCAGTGTATAGGTGCCACTTGTGCTTGTGGTCTGCCCGTTGTAGATCGTCACCGTCTGGCTTCCCGGCGTGGTGTAGCCACTAACCGCCTTGAATGCCACCGTGTGACTACCAACGGACAAACTTGACACCGTCACGCCGCTGTTCTGCCACGCTCCGCCG
>CAIYGI010000216.1 GCA_903925685.1 uncultured bacterium | reverse complement strand
CGTTCTGAACCATGAGACCGGTGGGTGGCTTCGGCGCCGACGTGCCTGATGTTCGGCGCGCCTTAACACCCTCGCGGAAACAAGTTGCCTGCCCGGCAACCACGCACCGCTCCCGATCAAGGCAGATGAAATGGCCCTGACGCGCGGATTTGGGTCCCGATTAACTGCTTGACGGTTAAGCGTTCGAGATGGATTATCCCACTGGAGGTGGATTCCGCCATGAAGAATGCAGTTAGCCGTGTATTTGCGCTCCGCCGACTGATCTGGCTTGGTCTGCTGGCTGCCGCCGGGTTCGCCAGCGCGCAGACGGTGGATGTACAGGCCGTGTCCATGAGTTTGTATTTGTCGGCCGGCGACCCGCGCGGACACCGTCCGGCATCCCTGACATACAAACTGCTGAATGCCGGTCCCGACAATTTTTCAAACCAGACATATCTGGTTGCGATTTATCTGGCGGCCTCCGGCATCGCACCGGATGGCGGCACGCTGCTGGGCGTCTATACCAACACGCTCACGCTTGCCGCAGGACAAACCAACAACGTCATCGCCAATCTCGCAACCTTGAACAAGTTCGCCGTGCCGACGAACATGGCGGCGGGACTTTATCGGTCATGGTTGTGCGTTTCGCCGCGAGGCGGAGCTCCCGCCGATCCCGCCACAAACAACAACTGGGTGGCAGGCAATTTGGATCTCATTCCAAGCACTGGAGAAGGACGGGTGTTCACTTTCAGTCTCTACGCCGGCAAGGCGCAGACTGTGGGCAGCGCCGATGGTTCTTTGAGCGGCGCGCGCTTTAACAATGCCTGCGGGGTGGCCATCGATGGATCGGGAAACCTCTTTGTCGCCGATACGCTCAATCAGACGATTCGCAAGATCAGCCCGGCGGGAGTGGTCGCAACTTTGGCGGGTTGGCCCGGCAGCAGCGGGAGCTTGGACGGCTTCGCCAATGCCGCGCGTTTCAATTGGCCGATCGGCATCGCGGCCAGCAGCAATGGAACGATCTATGTTGCCGATCTGTATAACAGCGTCATCCGCAAAATATCGCCGGCGGGGATCGTCTCGACCCTGGCCGGCCAGGCCGGGCATGCGGGCGGAGCGGATGGTTTGGGGTCTGAGGCTTCGTTCGCCAACCCGTCGGGGGTGGCGGTGGACGGTGGAGGAGATGTGTTCGTGGCCGATACGTGGACCCACACCATTCGCAAAATCGCACCCGACGGCTTGGTGACCACCATGGCCGGTTCCGCGGGCAGTTCTGGCAGCGCGGACGGCGCCGGCGCCTCGGCGCGCTTCAATGCTCCGCAAGGCATCGCGGTGGACGTTGTCGGCAATATTTTCGTGGCGGATACCGGCAACCACACGCTGCGCCAAATCACGCCCGACGGCGTTGTGACAACGCTCGCTGGCGTGCCGGGCGTCAAAGGCGCCTTGGACGGCATCGGTTCTGGCGCGCTCATGAACAATCCGGTGGGTGTGACGGTGGATAGCAACGGTTATATTTATGTCGCTGAGTCCGTCAACAATGTTGTCCGCGGTGTTACCTATGCGGGTGTTGTGACCACGCTGGGCGGGCTGCCGGGCAACCACGGGTATGCGGATGGCATTGGAACCGCGGCGCGATTCGACGGGCCAATGAGCGTGGCCGTGGATGCCGCGGGAAATCTTTTCGTTGCGGATGCATGGAACAGCATCATTCGAAAAGGCGCGCTGATGGAAACCGCGCTCATCGCCGTGCAGGCCAGTCCCACGAATGGCGGCGCCACCGCGGGCGCGGGCTATTATGCCGTCGGCTTTCAAGCGCAAATCGCGGCCACCGCCAATCTGGGGTGGCGTTTCATCGACTGGAGCGACGGAGAAACCGACAATCCGCGCACGGTTACGGCGATCTCCGGCGGCACGAGTTACACGGCCAACTTTGAATTCGTCAGCAACGTCGCGCTGAATGTTCTGCTGCAAGCCGGTAACGGCGGCATGGCCGGTGTTTGGGGATTGGGACCGGGCTATCAACCCGCCAACTGGACGCCGGTCGCCGGCGTGCTGGGTGGCGGCTGGGTGTTGCGCGCCTTGGATGGCCATCGCATGTTGTTGCAGCAAGGCACTGGCGGCGCGATCGGCATATGGGACACCGTCGGCAACCTGCCCGTCCTGTGGTGGCCCGTTTCGGGCGCGCTGACCGGCTGGATTGCGCGCGACTTCGACGGCAATCGCATTCTTCTGCAGGCCGGCGATGGCGGCATGGTCGGCATCTGGACGCTCGACGTCAACAACCAGCCGGCCAAATGGACGGCTTTGAGTGGCCCAATCCCCGGCCTGATTGCCCGTGCTATTGACGGCAACCGCATCATGCTGCAGTTGAACACCGGCGCGCCGGCCGGTTACTGGACGCTGAACGGGGGGAACAACGTAACTGCCTGGACACCGCTCAACGTGACCCTGCCGGCGGGCTGGATTATGCGCTCGATGACACACGACTATATTCTCCTGCAAGCCGGCGACGGAGGCATGGCGGGTGTCTGGGATATCGACGCCGATGGCGCTCCGTTTGCGTGGCACGTCCTCACCGGCGCATTGCCCGGCTGGATTCTGCGCGGCATCGAGCAGCACTAGGCTGGTTGATACCGATAGGAGGGCGCAGCGACAACCCGGTGTTTCAGATCGGTTGCACGGCGCTGCCTGGTTGATCCGTCGACGCGGATTGAACGATGTATTCGCTGAACGGTTCGTCATGAAGGAAAAAGTGAAGACGATGGCGAAAAAAGCCCTGCAAAAAGCGCCCGCGCCGCGGGGCTGGGACACGACCGACGAGGATGAAATCCGCATGCGCCAGTTGCGGGCTGCCACGGAGCCGATGGATATCCAGGCGCTTGACAAGGGCAATGAGTATTATTCCACGTTTGCCGTGCGCGCCAAGAGCACGCTGAATCCCTACCGCGTGGAAATCCGTTCGCTCGACCGCCGTGAAAACACCTGTACCTGCCCAGATTTTCGGGTGAATGGGCTGGGAACTTGCAAGCATATCGAAGCGGTGTTTGTCAGGCTTCGTAAGAAAGGCGCTAAGGCTTTCGCCGCCGCCACGGCGACCGGGCCTTTCATCGCCGAGGCGTATCTGGCGCGGCAAGGCGCGCCGGAAGTTCGCTTGCTTTGGCCGGCGAAGGTTACGAAAGCGGCGCAAAATTTCTTCAGTCCGTTTTTTGGCGCTGACGCGCGTTTGGTGGGTGAGCCGTCAGCCGCTGTGCCGGCTTTGGTGAGGGCGTGGAAGAGCGCGCCCGCCAGGGTTCGCCTGTGCGCGCGGGTTTCCTTCGATGTCGAGGAATGGAACGACGAATTGGCGCGGCGCGGGGCGCGGGTTCGGGCGCGGGAGGATTTCCTCGCCGACGTCAAGGCGGGGAAGCGTTCGTTGGAAGTGGTCAGGCACAAACTCTATCCCTATCAACATGACGGCATGTTGCATCTCGCATTCGGGGAACGGGCGTTATTGGCGGACGAAATGGGCCTTGGCAAGACCGTGCAGGCCGTGGCGGCATGCGAATTGTTGCGGCAGTTGCGCGGCATCGAACGGGTCCTGGTGGTTTCGCCGGCCTCGCTCAAGGCCGAATGGGAGGAGCAAATCGCCAAATTTACCGGCCTGTCGTCGAAGGTAGTGTGGGGGACGCGCCAGGATCGGCTGAAGGCCTACCAGGAAAAATCGTTCTTTTATCTCACGAACTACGAACAGGCCCGCGCCGATGTCGCCGACATGAATCGTCTGGTTGCGCCGGATGTGGTCATCCTCGACGAAGCCCAGCGCATCAAGAACTGGCAGACCAAAACCGCCCAGAAGATCAAACTGCTGTCGAGTCCGTACGCCTTCGTGCTAACCGGTACGCCGCTGGAGAACCGGATTGACGAAGTTTATTCCATCGCCCAGTTTCTCGACCCCGCCGTTTTCGGGTCGTTGTTCCGATTCAACCGCGAGTTCTATGCGCTTGACGAGAATGGCCGTCCCGACGGTTTGAAAAATCTGCCCGAACTCCACCGCCGCCTCCGCCCCATCATGTTGCGACGACGGAAGGACGAGGTGGATGAGCAACTGCCGGAACGGACGGTCAAAAATTATTTCGTTGGCATGGTGCCGGAGCAACGCGTCCGCTATGACGAATTCGAAACCAAGGCGGCCAAACTGATCGCCGCCGCCAAGCGACGCCAGTTGTCTCCAGATGAAATGGAAAGACTACAGCGCATGTTGGCGTGTATGCGCATGGTCTGCGATACACCGTACATCCTCGATTCAGAATGTCGGATTTCTCCGAAAATCGAGGAACTGGCCGAGATTTTTGAGGATGTCCTGTCCGGCGGCGACAGCAAGGTGATTGTGTTCTCCGAGTGGGCGAGAATGTTGGAACTGGTTCGCGATCTGGCGCGGGAGATGAAGCTGGATTTCGCCTGGCATACCGGTTCCGTGCCGCAACAGAAACGGCGCGCCGAAATCAACCGTTTCAAACAGGATGCCAACTGCCGCCTGTTTCTTTCCACCGATTCAGGCGCAACGGGTTTGAACCTTCAGGCGGCCAATGTGGTGATCAATCTGGATCTGCCCTGGAACCCGGCCAAACTCGAACAGCGCATCGCCCGCGCCTGGCGCAAACACCAGACCCGCGCCGTGCGGGTCATCAATCTGGTCAGCGAGAATTCCATCGAGCACCGCATGATCGATACGCTGGCGCAGAAGCAGCAACTGGCCGACGGCGTACTGGATGGACGCGGCGATTTGGATAACATCAAGTTGCCCAGCGGGCGAGCCGCGTTCATGGCGCGTTTGCAATCCCTCATGGGTGACAAGGACGCCCAGCCGCCGCCGATTCCCGCGCCGCAGGCCAAGCCCGCCTTGTCGCCGCCGGTTTCGCCGGAAACCGTTTTCAAGCAAGACTTGATGTCCAGGCTTGGAAACCGGCTGGCGACTTTGGAGTGCCGTGTGGATGGCGGGGGGCGCGATGTGCTGGTGGCGGTTGTGGATGAGGTTGAACAAATACGGCCCGTGGCTGAGCGATTGTTGAAGACCGCCTTTGAGGGAGTTGGCACTGTCCCAGGGCTGGAGGTGTTGGACCGCGCCACTTACGAGACGATTCAGCGGCTGATCGGGCAGGGGCTTTTGCAACCCGTGGCCGGAGCCCGCCTCCTGCATGGCGGCGAGTCGGCATTGGAAACGGAACGCGCCGTCCGCGAACGGAAATTGGGCGAGGCTCGAAAGGTCATGGAGCAGGCGCAGCGAAAACGCCGCATGAGCGATGTCTTGAAGGACGGAGGATTCGGCGTCGAAGCCGTGCCGTCATTGCGAGAAGCTGTAGAACTTGCGCTAAAGGCGGTCGTACGCCTGGTCGGGGATGGCGCGACGCTGGAAGAAGGGGACTCCCCGCTTTCCGCATTGAAGACATTTGGCAACGGCATTCTGCCTGACACCACCGTGGATACGGTTGCCCGGTTCCGGGCATTGGTGTCATCGTCGGATGCCCAAGGCGAAACATTGTCGGGTGAAGTATTCAAGTCCGGCGTGGAAATTATCGAGGCCGCGCAGAAGGCGCTAACCCGCGCCGCGCTGGCGTGAGAATGCGAAATATCTTAGAACGGGAGGCGTCCGGGGAAGAATATTCCTCGCATGACCGATGCGCATAACGACTAGTTTTTTTTCCAATCGTAGCACCCCCGCGCCGCGCCGCGCGCGCTGGTGGCTGGGGCTGGCGTTGCTGATCGCGCTGGCTGTGCAGGCGCTGTTTTTGCTGGAAACGGCCGCGCGTCCGTCTTTTCTCTTTCCGCTGATCGATTCGGCCAGTTACCACCGGCAGGCCCTGGCGATTTTAGCCGGCAATACGCCGGAGGAACCTTTCTGGCAGCCGCCAGCCTATCCCTATTTTCTGGCCGCGGTCTACGATGTGGTCGGGACAAAATTGATTGTGGCGCGCGCCGTACATGCCTTGCTTGGCATTTTGTTGGTTGGTCTGACTTTTTGGATCGCGCGCAGACTCTCGCTTTCGGCGCGGCAGGCCTGCGCGGCGGCGCTGGTCGTGGCGCTCTGCGGTCCGTTGGTGTTTTACGCCTCGCAACTGCTGCCGGCGGTGCCGGCCGCGGTTATGCTCCTGCTGGCGCTGGGGCTGGTGCTGCGGGCGGACCGCCGGGGGACCGCGTGGGCCTGGCTCTGGGCCGGCCTTTCGATCGGACTGGCGACCATTACGGTGGTAAATATCCTGGTCTTGCTGCCGGTGGCGGCGGTGCTGGCCTGGCGGCGGACCGATTCAAGTAAGCGGTGTTCGGTGTTCGGTGTTCAGTCAAAGCGCATGGGCCTTCTGCTGGCGGGAGTCTTGCTGGTGATCGGGTCGGTGAGTGTGCGCAATCGCGTGGTCGGCAAAGCATGGGTGACGATTTCGACCAATGGCGGGATCAATTTTTACATCGGCAACAACGCGCACGACGAGGTTTCGCTTTCGACGCAGCCGGGAACGGACTGGGAGCGTTTGTCGCGCCTGCCTTGGATGGCGGGCGCCAAAACTCCCGTCGAGGCGGAGCGCTGGTACTGGCGCGAGAGCCGGCTTTACGCGCTTCAGAACCCCGGCCATTTTCTCAGGCGGGTGTGGGATAAGTTGCTGGCCTTCTGGCACGGGCGCGAAGTGCCGCGTAATTTCGATCTCTATGGCTGGCGCGGCGAAAGCCGCTTGCTGGCAGTGCTGGTCGGGCCGGGGCCGGGATTGTTTGTCCCAGGTGGCATCCTGATTCCGCTGGGCCTGCTGGGGCTGGGACTGGCGCTGAGGCGCGGCCGCGCGGCCTGTACGGCCGCCGTGACGGTGCTGCTCTTCAGCCTTTCCGTGGCGCTGGTTTTCCCGGCCTCGCGCTACCGTGTGCCGATCCTGCCGCTGATGGCGATTTTCGCCGTGCTGGCCGCGGGCTGGCTGTGGGATCAGGCGCGCACACGCTGCTGGGGCTGGCTGGGAGCGGGCCTGGCGGCGTTGGCGCTGCTGCTGCTGCTGGCCAACCGTCCGCTGGCCTGGCCCACCGATCGTGTGCGCTACAACGCCCATTTGCAGAATGCCATGGGCGCGGCGATGGATGTGCGCGGCGATTTGAAAGGTGCGGAAGCTGCCTACCGGGCGGCGCTGGACATCGATCCCGAATTCGCGGATGCCTGGTTCAACCTGGGCACGGTCAAGGGACGCCATGGGGACCTGGTCGGGGCGCAGTCGTGCTACCGCCGCGCGATCGTCCTGCGGCCGGACCAGGAGCGGGCGCGGGTCAATCTGGGCGTGGTGCTGTTTCGCGCCGGGCAGACCGCCGCCGCGCGCAGCGAGTTGGAAACCGCCATCTCGCTGAATCCCTTCAATCAGGAGGCGATTCGTAATCTTCAGGCGCTGGAATCGGCGGCCAAGAAACCGCCGTCTGGTAAGAAGCACTGAAGGAGTTCAGGCGGATAGACTGAAGGCTGTTCAACATGTTCAAGACAGCGCTCGCCGGCGCGGACGCCTTACGCGAGCAGCAGGAGCACGATCTGATCCTGGCGCTCTACGACGAACGCAAGGCTTCCCCTGAGATCGCGAAGTTTTACGACAAGTCGGCCCAGCCCGATCCGAGCACTTTCACCGAGTCCTTCATCACGAACCAGCTCGCAATGCTGGCGAAGATGCGGGAGAAGTGTACGGAACGGGCGGCGAAGGTGCTGAACGCCAGCCAGCTCTCGGAGTTCAAGAAGAGCCAGGAACAGATGCGGACCATGCAGGAAATGGGTATGAAGATGGCAGTGCAGATGTTTGGCCAAGGCAAGTCTGGCGGACAGTATGAGAGAACACCCGGGATTTACTTGTAGGCGTGCGGTTCCACGCCCAGTTGTTTGATGCGGTAGTTGAGAATGCGCGGGGTGGTTTGCAGGAAGCGGGCGGCGCCCGCGGAATTACCGCGATGTTTTTTTAACGCATCCACGATCAGTTCGCGCTCGAAGCTGTCGGTCATGGTCTGCAAACTTGCGCCGGCATCCGGAAGTATGGCCGTGTGGGTGGCATCGCTGGTTTGGAGCGTGGGCGGCAGGCTGAAGCCGTGAATCACCTCGTCGCTCGTGGTCAGCACGGCGCGCTCGATGCAGTTTTCCAACTCGCGCACATTGCCCGGCCAGTGGTAGGCCATCATCATCGTGATCGCGGTGGTCGAGATGCGGCGAATGGTTTTCCCGTAGGTCTCGCTGTACTTTTTCAGGAAATGATCGGCAAGCAGCAAAATGTCGGTCTTGCGTTCGCGCAGCGGCGGCAGGTGAATGGGGAAGACGTTGAGCCGGTAATAAAGATCCTCGCGGAAGCGGCCTTCCTTGATCCAGGACTCCAGATTGCGGCTTGTCGCGGCAAGGATGCGCACGTTGACGGTGATCGTCTGATCGCCCCCGACGCGTTCGAAGCAGCGTTCCTGGAGAACCCTCAGCAGTCGCACTTGGACGCCGGGGGAAATGTCGCCGATTTCGTCGAGAAACAGCGTGCCGCCGTTGGCGATTTCGAAACGCCCGTGGCGTTGCTGTGCGGCGCCGGTGAAGGAGCCCTTTTCGTGTCCGAAGAGTTCGCTTTCGATCAGATTCTCTGGCAAAGCGGCGCAGTTAACCCAAGTTTCGCGGGTACTCAACGGTTTCGGGCAAAATCGGTTCGATTTCAGTCGCAAGTCCCTGATATATCGTGTGGGTTTCGGTTTGTAGTGCCCATAAATG